>JANNMM010000100.1:0-27191 GCA_031397915.1 Rhodoferax sp.
GGCAGAGAAAGTGAAGCTCTACACCGAAGGCGCCGGTCGGTTGGGACTGGGGAAGAAGCAATAATTAACATGGGTGTTAACAATTTATCGATTTTCCTTCAAAAATGCCAAACTTTATAAAAAAATGGCGCCCAAGTCACGAATTTAATTAAAAAGTTGCTATAAATAATATAGCATTCCAGGCGGCTGTGCCAGTCAGGTGCCCGGGCCTACCGAACCGGCACCTGAACCGCCTGGCCCGACCTGGCGCTCTGGCCAATCGCTTCCAGCGTCGCGGCAATGTCGCAACTGGCGTTGGCGGCGCGTTCAATCGCCGCAAAATCCTGCGCGTGAATCACCCTGGCAAACGCCTCAGCACAAAACGCGAAACCGCTGCCCGTGGCCGAGCGCACCGTCTCCAGCGGGGCCGTGCCGGCAATGCCTCTACGCACACGCATCAGGCTGGGCAGGTATTTGAGCGGGTGTTTCGGGTCTTCCGAGGTGTGGTTCAGGAATTCGGTCTCGATCACGCCGCCAGAGCCCAGAATCGTTGCCACGCGGTGGTAACCCACATTCATGGCGCAAAACAGCTGGGCGCTGCGCCCGCCGGAATAGAGCAGGGTGGCCGAGGTGGCGATGTCCACGCCGGTGTCTGCAGGGGTTGAATGCGCCATCACCCGCTCGGGCGCGTCACCCATGGCCAGTCGGATCAGGCTCATCGCGTAACTCCCCGCGTCCAGGAGCGCTCCACCACCCATGTCGGGTTTCATGCGGATGTTGCCTTGGACGTTGGGCGCATGCATCAAATTGAAGCCAAAACTCGCCTGCACATGGCGCACCTCGCCAATCGCGCCGCTGTCAATCAGTTGCAGCATGTCGCGCGTTTGTGGCTGGAACCAATACGGGTAGGCTTCGAGCAACATCACGCCGTGCTGCTTCGCTGCGGCAAACATGGCTGTCGCTTCGGCCAGTGTGAGTGCCAAGGGTTTTTCGCTCAGCACGTGTTTGCCACGTTGAGCCGACTTGACAACCCATTCGACGTGCATGTTGTTGGGCAGCGCCACATAGATGATGTCCAGGCTGCCTTCGGCCAGCAAGGCTTCGTAACTCCCGTAGTGCTGCGCCACACCGAAGGCCTTGGCAAAGTCCAGCGCTTTGGCGGCATCCCGGCTCGCAGCAGCGGCGACGTTGACGTGGGGACTCTTCGCCACAGCCGCGACAAACTGCCGCGCAATGTTGCCGCAGCCCATGACGCCGATTTTCAGGATGGGTTTTGCCATGGCCAGTTCCTTCAACTTTTCTATTCACACAGACTGCTAATTTCCGCCGGGGCAGGAACTGCGCGGATGCCCTTGCCATCGTCCCGCTTGGCAGCGAAGATGCGAACTTCTTCACATTCCATGATCAAGTCCGGCTCGCCACCTTCTGTCTTGGCGCGGGTGATGCGGTAGGTTTGCACAAAACTTTTGGTGCGCCATTCGCTGACGCTGACCGCAATGTCGAGCACGTCGCCATAGGTGGCGGTCTTGACGAAACGCGACTTGGTGTCGACGATGGGTGTGCCGATCACGCCCAGGGTTTTGGCCGTTTCCTCCCAGCGCGGTACGCCGCATCCGATGAAGAAATGGCGCGAAGCGGCGTCGATCCAGCGGAAGAAATTGGGGAACCAGACGATGGCTGCCGGGTCGCAATCGCCGAATTCGACTGTGATAGTGTGGACGATGGTTTTGCTCATCAGTCGCCAGCGATCTTGCGCTCTTTAATCAGCGCACCAAACCTTTGCGAATCAGCCGCAGCCTTGGCGCCAAACTCCTGTGGCGTGATCGGCATGATCTCGCCTCCTAGCGCCGCAATGCGGTCTTTCACACCCTGGGTGTTCAGGATGCGGTTGATCTCGCGGTTCAGGCGGGCGACCACGTCAGCCGGTGTGCCGGCGGGTGCATAAAAGCCAAACACGCTGTCGGCGTCGAAGCCCTTCAGGCCGGCTTCGTCCAGCGTCGGCACATCGGGGAACAGCGGTGAACGTTTTGGGCTGCCGACAGCCAGCATTTTGAGCTTGCCGCTACGCACGTGTTGCAGGCCGATGCCCGGGTCAAACATGAAGTCGATCTGGCCGGCCAGCAGGTCGGTCAACGCAGGCGCCGCGCCGCGGTAGGGAATGTGGGTGGCAAAGGTGCCTGATTGTACCTTCATCATCTCGGCGGCCAGGTGGGGCGAGGAGCCGCTGCCGGGTGTGCCAAACGTCAAACGGCCAGGGTTGGCCTTCATGTAGGCCAGAAATTCCTTCACATTGGCGGCTGGCACCTTGGCAGGGTTCACTTCCAGAAACACCAGCACACGCGCGGCGGCCGCCACCGGCACGATGTCCTTGGTGGGGTCAAAGGGCATCCTGGCGTAGATGTGTGGGTTGATCGACACCGTGCCGCCCGAGCTCATCAAGAGCGTGTAGCCGTCTGCCGGCGACTTGGCCACTGCGTCGGCGCCAATGTTGCCGCCCGCGCCCGCGCGGTTCTCCACCACCACGGGTTGGCCCAGGGCCTCTTGCAAGGGCTGCGCCACCGCGCGGGCGATCTGGTCTGCCGCGCCACCGGGCGGGAAACTGACGATCACCTTGACGGGCTTGGACGGCCAGGTGGTTTGGGCCAGCGCCGACGTGTTGGTGAAGAGGCCAGTGGCCAGCGCCATCGCGGTGAGCGCTGACGCAAAGGGGCGAAGGGAAGTGGTCATGGTTGGACTCCGGGGAAATAACTGGGCAAATGGTAAACGGGGATCACGCTTTGGCAGATTCCGCCTTGGCCCGGCCCGGTGGTGTTTTCACCCAGCGGATCGGTTGCGCCTTGATGGGGCGCGCGGCTGCGCCATGCTGCAGCAAGGCCTGGTCCAGCGCGGTACCCGCTTCGTCCTTTAACGCGGCCTCGCGGGCCTGTGCAATTGCCCGCGCCCGCAAGTCGTCGGATGCGAAAGGCGCCGCGTTGGCCAAGTGGTCGATGATGTGCAGCAGGTTCTCCTTGGCGCGTTCGTTGGTCGAGCCATAGCCTTTGATCAGGCGGCCACACAGAGCGAGTTCGTGGCCGAGTTGCCAGTTCTTTTGGGCAGCGGCAACGACGGCACCCAGCCATTGGTCAATCATCGCTTGCTCCATGGCATACCGGCTGCCCTTGACGCGCAGCCATTTCAGGCTGGCGAGAAAACGCAGCGAGAGCATGCCGAAAACCGAATGCGTGCCGATCTTGAGCGGCAATGCCCAGGGCAATTTTCCCGTGGTCTGGCGGCGCCGGTCCCAGTTCAGAACCGTGTTGGCCAACCCTTGCGGCAAGAGCGCCGCAAACTCGGGCGCGCCCGGTTTGAAGTGGTCGTACACCTTGAGCAGGTCACCGGGCTTGGCCTTCACTTCGCCGATCACACGGGCCCAGCGGCTGGCGCGGCTTTTCAGGTCTGCCACACGAACGATGTCGTCAAAGGCCATCCACAAGGCCAGCCAGCGCACCATCTCGCGGGTGATGGCAAAACCATGCACGCCGGCCGGGTCAATCTGGCGTTCAGCGGCGAGCACGCGCTGCAGCCGTTTTGAATACAGGTCGGCGTAACCGGCGCCCTGGTAGTCCGCCAGCCGCGCCACACCGAGCGCCAGCAAATCGTGCACCGCCGGCGGGAAAATGGAAGCCACGTCGGGTCGCAAGTTCCGTGCGACGGGCGCCGCATGCTCTGAAGGGGAGAGCGAATCAGCCACCACGCGAAGTTGTTCGCGCTGCTGGCTTACAGCCGCCAGGCCCAGCGAGAAGCCGCGCAGGCTGGCCTTCACCCGGGCGCTGGCCTTGGCCTCGCCTTCAGCAATCACGGCTTCATAACTGGCCGTCAAAAAGGGCAAAACACCGCTGCCCGCAATGCACCCCAGCATGGTGGCGCTCACCACCGTGCCGGCTTCGCGAGTGAGCCGGGCCATGTCGATCACATGGTGCGCGCGGCTGTTGTCTTGCACCAGCTTGACGAGTTGCGCGTCGTCGCGCCGGCCATCACCCATCTCCATTTTTTCCATCGTCGTCAGCGCGCGGGCCGACGAGGTGATGACCAGGGTCTGGTTGGCAGACGGCAGGCCGTTGGTGATCTGGCGCGCGGTTTCCAGCAGCTCGCTGGAGACCAGCATGTCAAGCCGGCCCGGCAGCGGGTTGAGGCCAAACACGGGGCGCTTGCCCTTGAGTTCGGCCAGCGGCAGCGGGAACACTTCGAGGTAATAGGTGGTGGCGCCGGTACGCTGGGCAACGCCCGGAATGGATGTGGCCTGCGCCGCATAACCGGCGTGGCGGGCGATGTCGACCAGCCACTCGCTGAGCACGCCACCGCCTTCGCCGCCCAGCGCGCACAGCAGGATGGAGATGGGTTCTTGTTTCATGCGGGTTGCAGGGCTTTCACCAGGGTACTGCGCAAACCCGCTACCAGCCGCTCATGCCACTTCGGGTTTTGCACAATTTCAGCCCGGTAGAACGAAGGGCACAAAGTGGCCGCATGCGCGTTGGCGCCACACAGGCCGCAGCCTACGCAGCCATCGATCACTGTGGCCACCGGGTCCACCTTCAGCGGGTCGGGGTTGTCTTTGAGCGTCAACGTGGGGCAGCCCGAAAGGCGGATGCAGGCGTGGTCGCCGTTGCACACGTCTTCATCCACGCCGTATTTCACGCGCACCACCCGTTTGCCTTTTGAGAGCAAACTGGCCAGCCAGGGTTTGATGCGGCGCTGGCGCTCGAGCTGGCATTCGCCTTCGGCAACGATCACTTTCAGGCCCGGGAACGACGTGGTGAAGGCTTCGGTCAAGGTGGCGCGCATCTCATCCACTTCGTACGTGTTCACCGTGCGCATCCATTTCACGCCCAGGCCGTTCAGGGTATTTTCAATCGTCTGGTTCAGGTGCGCGAGGCTTTGCTGCTTGTCGTCGCTCATGGCCTTACCCGCTTCATCGGGCGTGGAGATGATCTCCTGCGTGCCGGTGGCCGAGGTGTAGCCGTTTTTGAAGATCAGCAACACGGCGTCATCACCATTGAAGAGTGCGCTTTGCACGCCGGTGAGCAGGCCGTTATGCCAGAAGCCGCCGTCGCCCATCACACTCAGGACACGCCGGTTCATCATCGGCGACACACCAGCGCGGCTGGCGAGGCTCATGCCGTAACCGAGGATCGAATGGCCGAAAGAGAAGGGCTCAAACGTGGCCAGCGCGTGGCAGCCAATGTCGCCCGAGATGTGCACATTGCCCACGTCTTGCTGCGCGAGTTTGAGGGCGGAAAAAACCGGGCGCTCGGGGCAGCCAATACACATGCTGGGTGGCCGCGCAGGCAAGGGTGCAGGCAGCGACTTCGCCACCTGCTCGCGCCGTGCGCGGTTGCCATCGAGCCATTGCAGCGTGGATTCTGGTGTGTGGTCCGGCAGGTACTTTTGCAGGAACTTCGCCAGGCCAGCTGCCATGACCTCGGTGGTGTATTCACCCGCTTGCGGCAACAGGTCTTTGCCGTGCAGCGGGGTCTGGATGTCCGCGCGGCGCAGCATCGTCGCCAACTCTTGCTCGATGTATTCGGGCTGGCCTTCCTCGACCATCAGCACCGCCTTTTTGCCCACGCAAAAATCGCCCAGTTGCTGGGGCACCAGCGGGTAGGTGGCGTTGAGCACCAGCAGGGGGATGTCGGTCTGCCCGAAGGCGTCGGCCAGGCCAAACTGTTGCAAGGCGCGAATCAGCGTGTTGTACAGGCCGCCTTGAACGATGATGCCGAGCTCGCTGTGTTTGCCGTCAAACAACTCGTTGAGGCCGTTGTCCAGAATGTACTGGCGCGCGGCAGGCAGGCGCTCGTCGCCCTTGAGTTTTTCGTGGCGGAAGGTCACCGGCGGATGCGCCAGGCTCATGTAGTTGAAGCCCGAGGGTTCGGTGATCAGGTTCTTGGTGGAGAACTGCGAGGTGAGGTTGTCCTTGCATTCAAAACTGCCGCGCACATGGCAGGCGCGGATGCGCAGCTCCAGAATGCAGGGCATGCTGGACGCCTCTGACAGGCGAAAACCGTGCTCCACCACCTCGACCATCCGGCCCAAATCAGGCCGAGGGTCCAGCAGGCACATGGTGGACTTGAGCGCATAAGCGTGTGTGCGTTCCTGGATCACGCTCGCGCCTTCGCCGTAGTCTTCGCCCACCACGATCAACACGCCGCCCTTCACGCCGGGGCTGGAGAGGTTCGACAGTGCATCCGCCGCCACATTGGTGCCGACGATGGATTTCCACGTCACCGCGCCGCGCAGCGGGTAGTGGATGGACGCGCCCAGCATCGCCGCGGCCGAGGCCTCGTTGGAACACGCCTCAACGTGTACGCCCAGCTCGTCCATGTAGTCTTTCGCCTGCACCATCACGTCGAGCAGGTGCGAGACCGGCGCGCCCTGATAACCGCCTACATACGCCACGCCCGACTGCAGCAGGCCCTTGGTGATGGCCAAAATGCCCTCGCCATGGAAGGTGTCACCGGCGCCTTTGCGCAGGGACTTGATTTCTTGGGTGAAGGAGACTTCCAACGGGTGGCCTTATGGGTGAGTGGCTGCCCGCCAGAGGCAGCGCCGGGCTATAGGATAGGGGAAAACTGCGGCCGGAAGGCGTTTGCGGCGCAACGCGAGGATGACAGGTTCCCTTGCCTTTTGCCAGAGAAGGGGCGGAAAGGTGAATTTCCTTTGCAGTCAAGTTGCTATTGTTAAAATAGCAATAAACGTCCAATTAACGTGACTTCGAAGGCAAAAAACGTTCCAAATCTCAAAAGATGCCTGGAAATGGGAATTTTGTTAACATGGGTGTTAACAATCCAACTCGCGGGAGATGTCGCGTGCTTCAGCAGTCCCAACCGAATCGGCAACCCATCCCTCGGCTTGGCAATCGGCGCATAGGCATAGCTCGGCGCATACGCTTCAGGCACGGCCCATTGCCAACTGCGCAAAAGTGGCAGCAGCACCGCCTTGACCTGCATCTCGGCGAAATGCAGGCCCAGGCACATGTGGGCGCCACCGCCGAAGGGCGCCCAGGCGTAGGCGTGACGGCGGTGCTCGGCGCGTTCGGGTGAAAAACGCTCGGGGTCAAACCGCTCGGGCTGTGTCCACCATTCGGGCGAGCGGTGCACCTGGATCGGGAACACCGCCACTGGGGTGCCGGCGGGGATGGTCTTGCCATGGATCTCCACGTCTACCAGGGCGCGCCGGGCGATGGTGGGCAGGGGCTGGTAGAGGCGCAGCGCTTCCTTGAAGACGAGTTCGATGTCGGTCATCAGGGCCAGGTCTTCCAGCGTGGGGGCGCTGCGGCCTTCCAGTTGAACCTTCGCGAAGGTGGCTCGGGCCTCGCGGCGCAAGCGTTCCTGCCACTCGGGGTGTTTGGCCAAGGCGTAGACCATGGTCGTGATGGCGCTGGTGGTGGTGTCGTGCGCGGCCATCATGATGAAGATCAGGTGGTCCACAATTTCTTCGTCGCTGTATTGCCGGTCTTCTTCGTCCCGCGCATGGCACAACTGGGTAAACAGGTCGTCGCCCTGGTTGGCGCGGCGCTGCGTTATGCGCTCGCGAATGAACGCAGCCAGGCGGGCGCGGCCTTTCACGCCACGTGCGTAGGTGCGGCCAATCACGGGTACCCGCACAATCGCCACGGAGGCCGCCACCAGGTCGGTGAAATCGTTGCTGATCTGGTCAATCTCGGTGTCCAGTTCCACGCCCAAAAACACTTCGGCGGCAATCGCCAGCGTCAGGCGTTTGATGGCCGGATAAAAGTGGATGTTGCCCTGGCTGCCCCATTGCGCCACCGCCGCTTCAATGCGCGGGTTCATCTTGTCCAGATACCGTGCCAGCGCTTCCTTGCGAAACGCGGGCAGCATCAGGCGACGGTGCCAGCGGTGGTCTTCGGCGTCGCGCAGCATCAGGCCGCGCGGGAAGAGTTCGGCCAGCACGCGCTCCCAGCCCTGCTTGGCCGAGAAGCGGCCCGTGCGGTCAAAAAGCACCGCCTCGTTGCCCTCGGCGGACATCAAATACACCGACTGCCCAAACATCCACCAGCCGCGCGACACCGGGCCACACCTGGCGTGCACGCGCTGCGCAAAGGCCAGCGTGTTGCCGAGGAAACGCGCCTCGCTCACCATCGGCCAGTCGCCGGTGCTGGGGATGTGGGCCAACGAAGGGCGGGGTTTGCGGGAGCTCGACATTCAATTCCGTTTCAATGTTTGTTGATCCAGCCACCAGCGCAAGGCGTGGATCCGGTTGCTATATTTAGTATAGCTATAAACCTTTGTTTTACGTGACTTGCTGGCTTGAAAAGCTTGAAAATTCGCCAAATCCGGATGTTTTATCTCAATAATTAATATGGGTGTTAATTATTGAGATTGGGTCAACGGTTCAGGGCATTCAAGACATTTTCGGCGGTGGCCGGCGCGGTCAGACACACGGGACGGTCGTTGCCCTGCGCCTGCGAAGCTGTTGATCGCGCCTGTGCGATGGCATCCCGCAGCGCCTCGTACACGCTCAGTGCCAGCATGAAGGGCGGCTCGCCCACGGCCTTGCTGCCAAACACGTTGTCTTCGGGGTTGGGGTCGGGCCACAGCGCCACCTTGAAGTGGCGCGGCACGTCGCCCGCTGTGGGGATTTTGTAGGTGCTGGGGGCGTGGGTGGTGAGCAAGCCTTTGTCGTTCCACACCAGTTGCTCGGTGGTGAGCCAGCCCATCGCCTGCACGAAGGCGCCTTCGATCTGGCCGATGTCGATGGCGGGGTTGATGCTGCGGCCCACGTCGTGCAGGATGTCGACCTTGATCACGCGGCTCTCGCCGGTGAGGGTGTCGATGGCCACCTGCGTACACGCTGCGCCGTAGGCAAAGTAATAAAACGGCCGGCCGGTGAGGGTGGTTTTGTCGTAGTGGATTTTGGGTGTGCGGTAGAAGCCGTCGCTCCACAGCTGGATGCGGTTGGCATAGGCTTGCGCCACCACCTCCTCAAACTTGCGCGTGTGGGCAGGCGAAGTCACCAGGCCGTTTTCAAAGCGAACCGCGCCCGCGCCACAGTTGTCCAGACCACTCACAAAGGCGGCCAGGTTGTCGCGCACATTGCGGGCAGCAAACTGGGCAGCGCGGCCGTTCAGGTCGGTGCCAGCCGAGGCGGCGGTGGCCGATGCATTGGGGATCTTGCTGGTGTCGCTGGCGGTGATGAGCACCCGCTCGTATGGCACGCCGAGTTCGTCGGCGACGATCTGGCAGACCTTGGTGTGCAGGCCCTGGCCCATCTCGGTGCCGCCGTGGTTCACCTGCACGCTGCCGTCGGTGTACACATGCACCAGCGCGCCGGCCTGGTTGAACAGCGTCGCGGTGAAGCTGATGCCGAATTTGACCGGCGTGAGTGCAATACCGCGTTTGATGATCTCGTGGCTCTGGTTCCAGGCGGCAGCGTCTTCACGCGCCTGCTGGTAGCCCGAGCTTTGCTCGAGTGCCGACAGCAGTGGCGCCAGGATGTTGTCTTGCACCTGCATCTGGTAGTGCGTCACGTTGCGCGACTCCAGGCCGTAGAGGTTTCGCCGGCGCACGGCCAGCGGGTCGAGATTCAGGCGCCGCGCGATGTCGCCCAGGATGGTTTCGATGACGATCATGCCCTGCGGCCCGCCAAAGCCGCGAAACGCGGTGTGGCTTTGCGTGTTGAGTTTGCAGCGGTAAGAGGCGATCTCGACGTCTTCAAGGAAGTAGGCGTTGTCGGCGTGGAAGACGGCGCGGTCGGCCACCGGGCCCGAAAGGTCGGCGCTGAAGCCGCAGTTCGCTGCCATCATCAGCCGCAGGCCGCACAACAGGCCGGTGTCGTCAAAGCCAGCCGTCCAGGCGTATTCGAAAGGATGGCGTTTGCCGGTTACCAAAAAATCATCGTCGCGGTCCAGGCGCAATTTGACCGGGCAGTTGAAATGCTTTGCCGCAACGGCCGCCCAGACGGCCACATGCCCGGCCTGCGTCTCCTTGCCGCCAAATCCGCCGCCCATGCGCCGGCATTCCACCTTCACGGCGTGGTTGTCCAGCCCGAGCGCATGCGCCACCCAGTGCTGCACTTCGCCGGGGTGTTGTGTGCTCGAAAAAATCTGCCACTGGTTTTGCTCGTGCGGCACGGCGTAAGCAACCTGGCCTTCGAGGTAGAAATGTTCCTGCCCGCCCACCTCCAGCGTGCCTGAGAGCGTGTGGGGTGCCCGCGCGAGTGCTGCCGCAGCGTCGCCGCGTTTCACGAACACCGGAGGCAACACGTAATTCTTCGCGGCCAGCGCGTCTTTCACAGTGAGCACCGCCGGCAAGGTGTCAATTTGCAGTTTGACTTTGCGAGCTGCCCGGCGCGCCTGCATGAAATCATTGGCAACCACGAGGCCGACCACTTGCCCGACGTGTTGCACCGTGTCGATGGCAAAAATGGGTTCGTCGCCGATGAAGGAGGCAAGCATCTTGTGGCTCGGCAGGTCTGCGGCCAGCATCACGCCGCGCACACCCGGCATGGCCAGGGCAGCACGCGTGTCCACGCCGCGCAACTTGCCATGGGCCACCTGCGACAGGATCGGCGCCGCGAAAAGCGTGCCCTGAATTTCGGCGATGTCGTCAATGTAGGTCGCCCGGCCCTGCACCTGCGCTGCGGCGCTTTCGTGCGGGATGGAGCGGCCTGCGGCACGCAGGCTGTTTGAATTCGCGCGTGTGCTGGATCGCAGATCGTCCTTCATGGTGCGACCTCGTCGAGCGGCTCGTTGACTTCAAGGTTGATGTTCTGCATCCCGTGGCTTTCCAGCCAGAAGCGCTGCAACAGGTTGCCCAGCACCTGCTGGCGGTAGGTGCTGCTGGCACGCATGTCGGAGATGGGCGAAAACTCGGCACGCAAGGCAGCCTTTGCGGCATTGACCGTCGCTTGCGTCCAGGGTTTGGCGCGCAAGGCCGCCTCAGTTTTGACGGCCCGCGCCGGTGTGGCGGCGACGCCCCCGGCACCGATGGAAGCTCGGGTCACCAACCCGTCGCGCACCTGAAGGTTCACCACCAGGCACACCGCCGAAATGTCATCCTCAAAGCGTTTTGAGATCTTGTAGGCGCGCAAAAACTCGCCCGGCTCGGGCAGCGGCAGCTTGATCCAGGCCAGTACCTCATCACCCTGCAATTGCGTTTTTCGATACCCCAGGTAAAAGTCTTCGAGTTTCAGTTCGCGGTGAACAGCCTGGCCGCCGCTCCATCGCATCAACACAATGCTGGCGTTCAGCGCCATCAACAGCGGCATCGAGTCGCCAATCGGTGAGCCGTTGACCACGTTGCCACCGAGCGTGCCCGCGTTGCGCACCGGCAGTCCTGCGAAACGGTCGGCAAAGGCCCTGAGTTGCGGGCGGTCTTGCACGATCGCGGCAAAGGCGTCTTGCAGCGAGGCGGCCGCGCCAATGGCGATGTGGTGTGCGTACCGTTCAATCCGGCGCAATTCGGCCACCTGGGTCACGTCAATCACCGCCTCAAAGTCCATGTGCAGTTTGTTGACCCACAGGCCAACATCGGTGCAGCCAGCGACGATCTGCGCTTTCGGCTCGCTGGCCCGGGCTTGCAGCAGCGCCGTCAGCGTTTGCGGCAGTTTGTATGGAGAATTGGCTGTCAAGTCACGGGAATTTGACGAAATTTGCTTCAATTGTGATAGCAATCGGGTTTCATCGACCGCAGCAGCTGGCAAGCTGGCCATGGCCTGGGCGGCGTCCAGAATCGGCCGGTAACCGGTGCAGCGGCACAGGTTGCCCGACAAATCGTGCTGCGCGATTTCGCGCGTCACCCGCTCACCCTTGCAAACCCGGTTCTGGTAGGTGGCAAACAGGCTCATCACAAAGCCGGGCGTGCAGAAACCGCATTGCGAGCCGAAACACTCGACCATGCTTTGCTGCGCCGGGTGCGCGCTGCCGTCGGGCCGGGCGATGTCTTCGACCGTCCACAGGGCTTTGCCGTCGATGGCGTGGGCGAAACGGATGCAACTGTTGACCGAGGTGTACTTCACGCCACCATCGGCCGCTTCGCCCAGTACCACGGTGCAGGCGCCGCAGTCGCCTTCGTTGCAGCCTTCCTTGGTGCCGACCGCCTTCAGGTCTTCGCGCAGCACCTGAAGGAGGGTCCGGGTGGCGGGCACATGGTGCAAAGTGACGACTTCGCCACGTCTGATAAAGTGAATTGGTTTCGTTGGCATGATTTAAAACACAGGCTTCAACACTAGCACACCCTGGGCATTTTGACAGGCCAGGACACCCGTACTTGATATGACCACCGTGTATTCTGCACCCCGGCTCGAGTTGGCGGGCATCACCAAACGTTACCCCTCGGTGGTGGCCAACAGCGACGTCTCGCTGCGCGTGATGCCGGGTGAAACCCACGCCGTACTGGGCGAGAACGGTGCGGGCAAATCGACCTTGATGAAAATCATCTACGGTTCGGTCAAGCCCGATGCCGGCAGTGTGGCCTTCAACGGCAAGGTGGTACACATCCGAAACCCGCAAGAAGCGCGGTCGCTGGGTATCAGCATGGTGTTTCAGCATTTCAGCCTGTTTGACACGATTACCGTGGCCGAAAACGTCTGGTTGGGCCTGGACAAATCGCTGACGCTGTCGGAGGTGACGCAGTCCATCACCGCCAAAGCTGCTGAATACGGGCTGGACATCGACCCGGCGCGGCCGGTGCATACGCTCAGCGTGGGCGAGATGCAGCGGGTAGAAATCATCCGCGCGCTGCTGACCAACCCCAAGCTGCTGATCCTGGACGAACCCACTTCGGTGCTGACGCCCCAAGCCGTGGAAAAGCTGTTTGTGGTGCTGAAAAAACTTGCCTCCGAAGGCTGCAGCATCCTCTACATCAGCCACAAATTGCATGAGATCCGCGAGTTGTGCAATGCCTGCACGGTGCTGCGCGGCGGCAGGGTCACGGGGGTATGTAACCCGGCAGAGGAATCCAATGCCTCCTTGTCGCGCCTGATGATTGGTGCCGAGCCGCCGCAGCTGGTGCACCGTGACATCACGGCGGGCGCAACCGTGTTGAACGTGCAGGGCTTGAGCCTGGCACGCGAGGACCAGTTTGGGGTGGACCTGGACACCATCAACCTGAGCGTTCGATCGGGCGAGGTGGTGGGGATAGCCGGGGTGTCGGGCAACGGGCAACGCGAGTTGCTGTTTGCCTTGTCGGGTGAAGACGTGAGGGCGCCCGCCGGTTCGGTGCGAATGGGCACGACAGACATCGCACCCCTGAATCCGGCCGCGCGGCGCAGGCTGGGGCTGCATTTCGTGCCGGAAGAGCGCCTGGGCCGCGGCGCAGTGCCCACGCTGTCGCTGGCACACAACCTGATGTTGACACGCACCGAAGCGGTATCAAACACGCGACTGGGGTTGGGCTGGATCAGGGTGAAACAGCTGCAAACCCAGGCCGCCGATGTGATCCATCTGTTCAATGTGAAGGCGGGAGGCCCGAAATCTGCCGCGCGCTCCTTGTCGGGCGGCAATCTGCAGAAATTCATTGTTGGGCGCGAAATTGACGCAAACCCGAAGTTGCTGATCGTCTCGCAGCCAACCTGGGGCGTGGACGTGGGTGCCTCGGCGCAAATTCGTGGCGCGATTCTGGCGCTGCGCGATGCCGGCTGCGCGGTGCTGGTCGTCAGTGAAGAACTGGACGAACTCTTTGAAGTGAGTGACCGCCTGCACGTGATCGCGCGGGGGCGATTGAGCCCTTCGGTGCCGGTCGTCGAAGCCACGGTTGAAAAAATTGGTGAATGGATGAGCGGTTTGTGGGATACCCAGGCACCTGCAGCAGGAATTGCCCATGGCTAAATTCGGCATCAAACTCGAAGCGCGCCCCGAAGCGTCCAGATTTTGGACCTTTGGCTCGCCTGTTTTGGCGCTGCTGCTCACGGTTGTCATTGGCGTCGTGCTGTTTGTGGCCCTGGGCAAGGACCCGCTCAAGGGCCTGGAGATGTTTTTCTGGCTACCGATCAAAAGTGGCTACGCGCTGGGCGAGTTGCTCGTCAAAGCCACGCCGCTGCTGCTGATTGCGCTGGGCCTGGCGGTTTGTTTCCGCTCCAATGTCTGGAACATCGGCGCCGAAGGGCAATATGTGATCGGCGCGATTTTCGCCAGCGGTGTGGCGCTGCTGGCCGAGAAGGAAACCGGCGGCTGGATTGTGGCGCCCGTCCTGCTGGCCGGCATTCTGGGCGGCATGGTTTGGGCGGCGATCACGGCTTTTTTGCGCGACAAATTCAACGCCAATGAAATCCTGGTGAGCCTGATGCTGGTCTACGTGGCCGTGCAACTGCTCGGTTACCTCGTCACCGGCCCTTGGAAAGACCCGCAGGGCTACAACTTCCCGCAAACCCAGACTTTCGAAGCCGCAACACGTATCCCGCGCCTCTTCACCGGCTCACGGGTGAGCATCGGCGCCCTGATGGCGGTGGTGGGCGTGGTGCTGGTGTGGGTGTTTTTATTCCGCACCCGCGCCGGGTTTGCGCAACAGGTGGGTGGACTCGCGCCGGCGGCGGCACGTTACGCCGGGTTCTCATCGCGCAAAGCCTTGTGGACGGCGCTGCTGGTCTCGGGCGCCACGGCGGGCCTGGCGGGCGCGCTGGAGGTGGCCGGGCCGATTGGCCAGCTCACGCTGTATGTGCCGGCGGGGTACGGCTTTGCCGCCATCATCGTCGCGTTCGTCGGGCGGCTGCACCCGGTGGGCATGGTGTTTTCAGCGCTGTTGATGAGCATGTTTTATATTGGCGGGGAGATGGCGCAATCGCGCCTGGGGCTGACCAAATCGCTCACGGGTGTGTTCCAGGGGCTGCTTCTCTTTAGCCTTCTGGCGTGTGACACCCTGATCAACTACCGCATCAAATTTGGGGGGCGAAACTAATGGAATCGTATGCCTTGCTGATCGCCGCCACCTTGAACGCGGGCACGGTGTTGGCCATTGCCTCATTGGGCTTGTTGATCAATGAAAAAGTCGGCATCGTCAACCTTGGGGCCGAAGGCATGATGTTGTGCGCCGCGATTGCTGGTTTTGCCACGGTGGTCCATACCGGCAACGACTGGCTGGGTTTTGCGGCAGGTATGGGTGCCGGCGCTGGCTTGGCGCTGGTGTTTGGTCTCCTGGTGATCTGGCTCAACACCAACCAATACGCCACCGGGCTGGCGCTGACCCTGTTTGGCACCGGTTTTTCGGCTTTTGTCGGCACCGCTTTCGTACAGGCCAAAATGCCCGAGCGCGCCAGCCATGCGGTGCCGTTTTTGAGCGATATTCCCCTCATCGGTGCGGCCCTGTTCCGGCACCATCCGCTGGTCTACGCCACCGTGGCGCTGACCCTGGGGCTGATCTGGTTCCTGTACCGCACGCGCAGCGGGCTGGTGTTGCGCAGTGTGGGCGAAAGCCCGGAATCGGCCCACGCCCTGGGTTACCCCGTGCGGCGCATCCGTTTACTGGCCGTGGTGATCGGAGGGGCTCTGTGCGGGCTGGCGGGCGCCTACCTGTCGGTGATCTACACGCCGCTGTGGGTAGAAGGCATGGTGGCCGGCAAAGGCTGGATCGCCCTGGCGCTCACCACCTTCGCCACCTGGCGACCGGCACGCGTCTTGCTTGGAGCCTACCTGTTTGGCGGTGTCACCATGCTGCAGTTCCATTTACAGGGCATTGGTGTCGAAATACCCAGTGAGTTTTTGACCATGTTGCCGTATATCGCCACCATTTTGGTGCTGGCCCTGATCTCTCGCAATCCACAATGGATCCGCATCAACATGCCCGCCAGTATTGGAAAACCCTTCTACCCAGGCAGCTGATGACGGGTTACATTTTTTCAGTGGATAATTTTCATCACGAATTTCTCCTCCAAGCGCTTTCATCAACAACTTCCAGGAAAAGACATGACAGACCTGTATAAACGTTCGTGGCTCAAGATCGCCGCCGTTACCGCCGTGGCCAGCGCCGTGCTGGCGGGTTGTGGCAAAAAGGAAGAGCCAAAACCCGCCGTTGTTGCGCCTGCGCCAGCCGCTTCTGCCGCCGCGGCACCCCCGCCACCGCCACCCAAGCCCGAACCGCTCAAAATCGCCTTTGCTTACGTTGGCCCGGTGGGTGACGGTGGCTGGACCTTCGCACACGACAACGCCCGCAAGGCAGTCGAGAAGGAATTTGGCGACAAGGTCAAGACCTCGTTTGTGGAAAACGTGCCCGAGTCGGCTGACGCCGAGCGCGTCCTGCGTGACATGGCCACACAAGGCAACAAGCTGATTTTTGGCACCACCTTTGGCTACATGGAACCGATGCTCAAAGTGGCGCCTGACTTCAAGGACGTGAAGTTCGAACACGCCACCGGCTACAAACAGGCCGACAACATGCGTACCTACGACAGCCGTACCTATGAGGGCGCCTACATGGCCGGCATCATCGCGGGCAAGATGACCAAGAGCAACACCCTGGGCATCGTCGCCTCGATCCCAATTCCCGAGGTGATCCGCAACATCAACAGCTTCACGCTGGGCGCGCAGATGAGCAACCCGAAGATCAAGACCAAGGTGATCTGGGTGAATGGCTGGTTTGACCCCCCGAAGGAAACCGAAGCGGCTACCGCTCTGATCAATGGCGGCGCGGATGTGTTGTTCCAGAACACCGACTCCCCAGCCGTGCTGAAAACCGCCGAAGCCAAGGGCAAACGCGCTTTCGGCTGGGATTCAGACATGACCGCCTATGGCCCCAAAGCGCACCTGGCCTCGGCCATCATCAACTGGGGCCCGTATTACATCAAGGCCACCAAAGAGGCCCTCGACGGCTCCTGGAAGGGTGGCGCGGGCGTGTGGTGGGGCGTGAAAGAAGGCGCCATTGACATCGTCTCGATGGCTGAGGACGTGCCTGCCGAGACCAAAGCCAAAGTGGAAGAAGTGAAGAAAGGCCTGGCCGATGGCACCTACACCATCTGGAAGGGCCCGATCACTGACAACACCGGCAAGGTGATGGTCGCCAAAGATGCGGTCGGTGACGACAAATGGCTCAGCGGCATGGGCGCTTACGTCAAGGGTGTGGAAGGCAAGGTTCCAGGCGCCAAGAAATAAGCTGAGCGGCAGTATTTTCCCCTTGAAAAGGCCGCCTTCGGGCGGCTTTTTTCTTTGTAAGATGGCTCGATGATTGAAGAAACCCAATGGCATCCGGTGGCTCTGGCTGAAGCGGTAGCAGGCGAGCCCCTGTCCGCCACCCTGATGGATCGCCCGCTGGTGTTGTGGCGCGATCTTGCCGGGGTGGCTCACGCCTGGGCAGACCAGTGTCCGCACCGCGGCTCGAAATTGTCATTGGGGAAAATCATCGATGGCAAGCTCGAATGCGGCTACCACGGCTGGCAGTTTGAGAGTAGCGGGCAGTGTGTGCTCGTCCCGGCGTTGCCCGCGTTCAAGCCACCGGTATCCCATTGCGCGCGGGTCTATGCGGCGCGGGAAGCGCATGGGCTGGTTTGGGTGCGTTTGCACGGCGCAGGCGAGAGCGCCAATGCCGCACCTGAGCTGCCGCTGTTCGCTGCTGAGTCCGACCCGCAATTGCGCAAACTCAACTGCGGCCCTTACGACGTGACCACCAGCGCGCCGCGCATTGTCGAAAACTTCCTCGACATGGCGCATTTCGGTTTTGTGCACGAAGGCCTCTTGGGCATGCGCGCCAACACCGCCATCGACCACTACGACGTGAAAGCCACGCCGCAGGGCCTCCTGGCTACCCGGTGCCGCGCCTGGCAACCGCAATCGAACCTGCATTCCACCGCGCCCGCCCAGGTGGAATACACCTATGAAGTCATTGCGCCCTACACCGCTGTCCTTACCAAAGTACCCGACGCGACAAGTGTTGCGCCCGGCGTGGGGGGCGGCGCGTACCGTGAATCGATCGCGCTTTTTATTTGCCCCATTTCGCCTGAAGCCAGCCGCGTCTGGTTCCGCCTGGCCGTGGCGGATTTTGCGTCGGGCGACGACAAACTGCGTGCCTTCCAGCACACCATCTTCATGCAGGACAAACCGGTGCTGGAATCTCAATCGCCCAAACGCCTGCCGCTGGACCTTCGCGCTGAATTGCACACGGCGGCAGACAAGGCGTCGTCGGCCTACCGGCGCCATTTGAAACAGCTTGGCATTACTTTTGGAGTCTGCTGATGAACACCCCACATTCCAGCCTTAACGCCAGGTTCAAGGAGATCGCCCCGGACCGCCTGCCCGCGCTGCTGTGCGCCATGCCCAAAGCAGAATTGCACATGCACATCGAAGGCTCACTGGAGCCCGAAATGATCTTCGCGCTGGCAAAGCGCAACCAGATGCAGATCGCCTACGCCGACGTGACGGCCTTGCGCAATGCCTACCAGTTCAGCAAGCTGCAGGACTTTCTGGACGTTTACCACACTGGCACCACCGTGTTGAGGAAGGAGCAGGACTTCTACGACATGGCTTTTGCCTACCTGAAACGGGCGGCGCAAGACAATGTCATTCACGCCGAAATCTTCTTCGACACGCAAACCCACGTGGGCCACGGCTTGAGCCCCGATGTGGTGATCAACGGCCTGTACCGCGCCTGTGTGGATGCG
Source organism: Rhodoferax sp. (assembly GCA_031397915.1). GTDB lineage: Bacteria > Pseudomonadota > Gammaproteobacteria > Burkholderiales > Burkholderiaceae_C > JANYCG01. Next base: position 18,556 of record JANNMM010000100.1, read on the forward strand.
CAGGAGAAGCTCGGCGTGAGTGCCGCGCTGATCATGTGTTTCCTGCGCCATCTGAGTGAGGAGGAAGCCTTTGAAGCGCTGGCGCAGGCGCTGCCGCTGCGCGACAAGATTCTGGGCATTGGCCTGGCGTCGAGCGAGCTGGGCCACCCGCCGGAGAAATTCGCCAAGGTGTTTGCGCGCTGCCGCGAACTGGGTTTTCGGCTCGTCGCGCACGCCGGTGAAGAGGGGCCGCCCGCCTACATCTGGGGCGCGCTGGACGCCCTCAAAGTCGAGCGCATCGACCACGGCGTGCAGGCCTTCAAGGATGCGGCGCTGATGCAGCGGCTGGTGGCAGACAAAATCCCGCTCACCGTGTGCCCGCTGTCGAATTTGAAGCTCTGCGTTTTCGACACGCTGGCGCAACACACCATCGGCCGGATGCTGGACGCCGGCATCGTGGCCACCATCAACTCCGATGACCCGGCGTATTTTGGCGGCTACATCAATGAAAACTTCACGCAGACTTTTGCCGCGCTGGGACTCAACGCACAACACGCATGGCAACTCGCGCACAACAGTTTTGAGGCGAGTTTTGTGGACCCCTCCCGGCGGCGGCAGATGCAGAACCGGCTGCAGGGGTTTTTTGAGACGTTTGAGTGAGTGGCGTGATCAGGTTTCCAAGTAGATTAAAATTTGTTCACTAGTTACATTAAAACAATTGAAATTCTAGTCATGAATTTATTTATAAATTAGCTATATAAATCATACTAATTTAGTATTAAATTTAATCTAATTTCTATTTAAAATTACTAAAACAAGAATAAAACTGGCAACTCCCGTGTTTTCTACAAAAGTCATACCCATTTTGGGGTTTTTCAAAGCCTGCACCTGCGGTTAAAATAGAGTCAAGGCCTGCTGCTCCGGGAGGCCTTGTTGTTTCAACCCGGAGCCATGTAGAGGACCACCATGTACAAAAACCTCGCAGCCGTGATCGCGGCCGCCTGTTGTTTGTTTCCCGCTTTTTCCCAACCTGCCGGATCGCCGCAAGGCGGCAATGCGCCGCTAAAAATCGGCTTCGTTTATGTTGCGCCGCTGACCGACGCTGGCTGGGTACGCCAGCACGACGAAGGGCGCAAGGCCGTTGAAGCAGCGCTCGGCGGCAAAGTCAAAACCAGCTACGTCGAAAACGTCGCCGAAGGGCCCGACGCCGAGCGTGTGATCCGCGACCTGGCCTCCAGCGGCCACACCCTGATCTTCACGCCGAGTTTTGGCTACATGGAGCCGACACTCAAGGTCGCGAAAGACTTCCCTGGCGTGAAGTTTGAATCCATCACCGGCTACAAGTCGGCGCCCAACGTGGCCACCGCCAACGCGCGTTATTACGAAGGCCGTTACCTCGCGGGCATTGCGGCCGGGCGCATGACGCAAAGCAATCTGGCCGGTTACGTCGCGGGTTTCCCGATCCCCGAGGTGCTGCAGGGCATCAACGCCTTCACGCTGGGCATGCGCAGCGTCAACCCGAAAGCCGAGGTCAAGGTGGTCTGGCTCAATGCCTGGTTTGACCCGCCGCGCGAACGCGACGCCGCCATGACGCTCTTCAACCAGAATGTCGACGTGATCGCTTTCCACACCGGCTCCAACGCCGTGATGGTGGCTGCGCAGGAGCGCGGAAAAATGGCCGTTGCCTACCACTCCGACATGCGCAAAGCGGCGCCCGATGCGCAAATTGTTGCGGTGACGCACGAGTGGGGCGCCTATTACACCCAGCGCGCGCGCGACGCGCTGGAAGGCAGCTGGAAAACCGGCAACGTCTGGGGCGGTGTGAAGGAGGGCATGGTGAAGGTCGACGCGTTTGGCCCTAAAGTGCCCAAGGCCGTGCAGGACGAAGTGTTGGCGCGGCAAAAAGAAATCGCCTCGGGCAAGTTGCAGCCCTTCGCAGCCGGGAAAGGCGAGGTGAAGGACAACGAGGGCAAAACCGCCGTCGCTGCCGGCCAATCGCTCAACGACGGGCAAATCCTCGGCATGAACTGGCTGGTTGAAGGCGTGCAGGGCAAGTTATCCACCACCAGATAAGGTAATCTCGGGCGCATGAAAGCGTACCGCGCCGCCCTGTTGCGGTTTGACCCCGACGCGCCACCCGCGCAGTCGGCCGTTTACGACGAAGACGGCCTGCTGGTCGTCGAGGACGAAGGCGAAGCCCGTGCCGACGGCGTGCGTCGGGTGGTGGCCGCAGGCGCCTGGCAGCAGTTGAAGGATCAGTTTCCGGCGCTCAGCGTGGCGCATTTGCCAGGGCGAATCATTGCGCCCGGTTTTGTCGACATGCACCTGCATTACCCGCAGACTGACATCATTGCCTCTCCCGCCCCGGGGCTGTTGCCGTGGCTGGAGACCTACACGTTCCCGGAAGAAGCGCGTTTTTCCAACCCCGAATACAGCGCGAAAGCGGCGTCGTTTTTCATGGCCGAATTGCTGCGCAACGGCGTCACCACGGCGCTGACATTCGCGACCTCACACATCGAATCGGTCGAGGCGCTGTTTGCCGCCGCGCGGGCACGGCACATGCGCCTGGTCACCGGCCTGTGCCTGATGGACCGCCATGCACCACCGGAAGTGCTCAACCAGACGGAACAAAGCCTCGTCGATACCGAAGCCTTGATCCAGAAATGGCACGGCAAAGGCCGTCTGGGTTATGCCATCACGCCGCGATTTGCGCCCAGTTGCAGCGATGCACAGCTAAAGGGTGCGGGCGAACTGGCGGCAAAATACCCAGACGTGTGGATCCAGTCCCATGTGGCGGAAAACCATGACGAAATTGCCTGGGCGCGCCGCCTGTTTCCAAAGTCGCACAGTTATCTCGCCACTTACGATGATTTCGGCCTGATGCGTGCGCGTTCAGTTTATGCCCACTGCATCCACCTCGACGCCGCCGACCGGGCCTTGATGCACACCAGCGGGGCCGCCGCCGCCGTGTGCCCCACCAGCAACCTGTTTCTGGGCAGCGGCTTTTTTGACTTTGCCGCTGCAGACGCCGCACCGTTTCACTACGGCCTGGCCAGTGACGTGGGCGGCGGCACCAGTTTCAGCCCGTTTCACACCATGCTGGCGGCGTATTACGTCGGCCGGGCGGCGGTGGCGGCTGCAGCAGGCGGCAACGGCGGTAAATTGGCCGTGAGTTTGAGCCCGCAAGACCTGTGGTGGCGCCACACGGCCGGCGCCGCGCGTGCCATGGGGCTCGAGGGGGTAGTGGGGAATTTGCAAACCGGCCACGAAGCCGATTTTGTTGTGCTCAACCCGCAGGCCACGCCTTTGCTGGCGCGACGGCTGGCCCGCGCCAACACCCTGGACGAGATGCTGTTTGCGATGATCGTCCTGGGTGACGACCGGCTGATCGAGCGGGCAGCGCTGGCGGCAGCCTAAGGTTTGCTCAAGGTGGGCTAAGGCACGCTAAGGCAGCGACGCGGTGTAGACCACCTGTCCGCCGTAGTTGCCAGCGGCCAGCGGGGCCGTGTTGCGGTAACTGAAGTTCCAGGTTGAACTGCGGTCGACCACGCCACCGGTGGCGGTAAGGTTTGACGCCACGCCCGCTGCGCCGTCGCCAATGGCTGGGTGCGGCAACGTGCCACCGGCGACCGGCACGATTTCTGACCAGGGAATGGACTGAACCCCGTTGCTCAAGCCACCCAGCGAGCCATTGGCCGTGAAACTCACGTTGGCGCCGTTGCTGATCACCCGCGCCACCACCGGGTAACCGCCTGTGCCGGAAGAAGCGGCTGTCGGGTTGCCACTGCCCACGTCGCCTGCCGGCACATTGAAGTCGACGCGATCGATGGTGGGGTTGGCCGCCAGGGCGCTGGCGGTGCCAACACTGACGAAGATTACTTTGGGAACCACCACCTTGAAATCCAGCCGGGCGCTGGCGGACGCGTTGGCCGCCGCACTGGCGGTGAAGCCAGATTCTGCTTGGGCAGTCAAGACAGCGCCCAATCCTGCAAGTACCACCAGTTGGCTGGAGAGTTGACGAAGTGTCATGGTGAACCTTCAAAGGTTGCGGTGGAGATCAGGTAACTGAACAGTAACAGATTCCAAACGCAGCAGGCAGCACTGTTGCGCCAGTGCCCCCACGAACCCCCGAAAACCGGAATATTTCCACAGTTGCCTGTGCAACAGTGCGGGTTTTTCGACAGGTCACCAGTTTTTTACGACATTGAAGGTCTCCCGGGCAGAGTCAGACAACATGTCAAATGCCATTTTTGCCGACACCACATCGCCCTGGCGGGCGGCTTCCTCCAACAGTTTGGCTTGCTCGGCCGCGCCGTCGGCGGTGATGCTCAACAACAGGCCTTTGAGGGCGTGGGATTGCGCGCCCAGGGCTTTCCAGTCCTGCTTTTTAAGCGCCTCAAAGGCGGCGCCCATGCAGTTGCGCAAATCCTGGCAAAAGGCCTGGGCCATTTCGTGCAGCGCAGCTTCGTTGCCGGCCAGCCGGTTGAGCATTTTGTTGCGGTTGTGCAGGCCGATTTTGGGCATCGGCATGGGCACTGGCAAGGTGACCGGGCTTTGTGACTGCAAAGGTGTGGGCGCCGTGTTCGGGTGGCTCCCGACCGATTCAATGCCGGTCACCTTGAACGCCAGGCGTGTCGCGCGAAGGCCCGCCTGCAGGGCCTCGGGCGTGAGCGGTTTGGAGAGGTACCCGTCCATGCCCGATGACAAGGCCTGCGCCCGGTCTGCCGCCGAGGCGTGCGCCGACAGCGCAATGATCGGCACCCGCACCTTGCCGGCTTGTTGCTCCCACTGGCGGATGTGGTGGGTGGCCTGCCAGCCGTTCATCACCGGCATCTGGATGTCCATGAAGATGATGTCAAAGTGGCGGTCGTGCACCGCCTTGACGGCCTCTTCGCCGTCGACCGCCACCGCCACTTCAAATCCCAGCTGTTCCAGCAGCTTGGTCGCCAACAGGCGGTTGACGCTGTGGTCGTCCACCACCAGCGCGCGTTTGCCCGGAAACTGCGACGGCTGGACGCGCCGGACGACCGTGGTGTTCAGTTCGGCACGCGCGGTTTCGTGGCCAAACTGTGTATCGGGCGTGTCCACGCGGGCCAGCGCCAGCGGCACATGCACGGTAAATCGGCTGCCCAGGCCTGGCGTGCTGTCCAGGTCAATGCGCCCGCCCATGGTCTGGACCAGCTTCATGCAGATTGACAACCCCAGGCCAGTGCCGCCGTAACGCCGCGAGGTGGAGCTGTCGGCCTGCACAAACGCGCCAAAGATCGAATGCTGTTTGTCTTCCGCGATGCCGATGCCGGTGTCTTTGACCGACAGCAGCAGGCCCAACTGCCCCTCGAATTCGTCGGATGGCCGCATCGAGACGTCGATATGCCCCTTCTGTGTGAACTTGACGGCATTGCTTACCAGGTTGGTGACGATCTGCCGCAGGCGCCCCGGGTCGCCCACACCTTCGGTGGGCAACTGGTCGCTGGCGCTGACGACCAGCTCCAGCCCCTTGGCCTCTGCCGACACGCGCAGCGGCGTGACAACCTCCCACAACCACCGTTTGAGCGGAAAGCGCACCTGCTCCAGGATCAGCTTGTGCGCCTGCAGCCGCGAGTAGTCCAGCACGTCGTTGACCAGCGCCAGCAGGGCGCGCCCCGAGCTGCCCACCAATTCAACATACTGCCGCTGCTCGGGCGCCAGCGCGGTTTGCGCCAGCAGGTTGTTCATGCCGATCACCCCGTTCAGCGGGGTGCGGATTTCATGGCTGATGTGGGCGAGGAAGTCGTCTTTCGCGGAGTTCGCGGCCACCGCCTGTGCCCGCGCCAGTTCAATTTCCTGGTGGATTTCGCGCCGCCGCGTCACGTCCCGCACCACGCCGACCAGCCACAGGGCGTGGCCCAACATGTCGCGCTGTGTGACTTCACCGGTCGCCTCCAGCCAGCGCGTGCCGTCTGCCGTGCGGATGCGGCATTCAACCTCGAGTCGGGGCTCTTTCTGCTTGAGCACACCCAGCACCGCCTGGCGCAGGGGCTCGCGGTCGTCGGCGTTGATTTTCTGGGCCAGATCCTGCGGCGACCACGACTGGCCTTCCTCTTGCATACCGCCAAAGTCGTTGACCAGCTCGGCAAACCGCCTGGAGGTGTAGATCGCGTGGTTGGCCAGGTCCCATTCCCACATGGCCAGGCCAGCCGCGTCCAGGGCCAGTTGCAGGCGGTCCTCGGTTTTGCCGAGTTCTTCTTCTGCCATCAGGCGGCTGTGTGAATCGGAGCTGGCCTGGTCGCGCAGGCGCGCGTTTTCGCGTTCGAGCTGGTCGACCTGACGTTGCAGGGACTTGTCGGCCATGGCACTCATGCGGCTGGTTCCAGGTCGCGGCTGTCTTGTGCGGTCCAGCCCTGGATCTTGCGGTACAGGGTCGACGGGTTCACCTGCAAGGCGCGCGCGGCCTTGGCCACGTTGCCGCCAAAGGCACGCAGGGCGTAATCCACCGCTTCGCGTTCGACCAGATCGAGCGGGCGGATCAGTTTGCGGTCAAATGCCGGCCCATTCAGGGCCGCAACGGTTGCCGCTGGCTGGGGTTGCAAAGCGCTTGCCGGCGGCGCCGGCGTCGCAACCACGCCGGTGTGGGCCTGCGGTGCCGGTGCGGAGTCGGGTTGCGCGAACCACTGGTCACCTTCGACATTGCCGATCGGCAACGGCCTGGCTACGGCCGGTGGCGCGACATCAAGCGGGGCAGCCAAGGCGCCGTTCGAAGCGGTAACCGGAGGGGCGGCACCGGCAGACCGCCCCGTCTGGCCCAGCGTCCGCGTTTTGGACGCCAGGCTCTCGGGCAACATCGCCAGCTCGACGGTTTTGCCGTCGTACAGGGCGACCACGGCGCGGATCACGTTGATCAGCTCGCGCACGTTGCCGGGCCAGCTGTGGGCATTCAGCGCCGCGATCGCGTCGGCGCTGAAATCGGTGAACTGGCGGCCATCTTCGCGGGCGTATTGGGTCAGCAGCCTGCGGGCGATCAGCGTCACGTCGTCGCCGCGTTCGCGCAGCGGCGGCAGGTCAATCGGCACCACATACAGGCGGTAGAACAGGTCTTCGCGGAATTCGCCCTGGCGCACCCGCTCAAGCAGGTTGCGGTGCGTGGCGCAGACGATGCGCACGTCCACGATGCGGGTTTTGTCTTCGCCCAGGCGCTTGACTTCGCCGGTTTGCAGCACCCGCAGGAGCTTGGCCTGCACAGACAAATCCAGTTCGGCAATCTCGTCCAGGAACAGCGTGCCTTTGTCGGCCTCGATGAAAACCCCCTGGCGTTCGGCCACCGCGCCGGTGAAAGCGCCCTTCGCGTGGCCAAAGAGTTCACTCTCGATCAGTTCCCTGGGGATGGCCGCGCAGTTGATGGCCACCAGATTTTTCAACTTGCGCGGGCTGCGCGCGTGAATCGCGTTGGCCGCCAGCTCCTTGCCGGTGCCGGACTCGCCCGTAATACAGACGGGCGCATTGCTTTGCGCCACGGTGTCGATCATCTTGTAGACCGTCTGCATCACGGCGCTTTGGCCATGGAACTGCTCAAACTGGCGCGGTGCTTCGGTTTGCAGGCTGGCCACCTGCTGGGTCAGCAGAGAGGCGTGCAGTGCGTTGCGCAGGGTCACCAGCAAGCGCTCCGCTTCCACCGGCTTCTCTATAAAGTCAAAGGCACCGGCCTCCGAGGCGCGCACTGCGTTGTGCAGGGAGTCTTCGGCGGTGATCACCACCACCGAACAGGCCGGGTGCGCCTTCAGCAGGGCCTGCATCACCTCAAAGCCGGTGCCGTCGGGCAAATTCAGGTCTACCAGGGCGGCGTGCCAGGGGCCCTCGGGAATGTGGCGCTTGGCCTGGGCCACCGTACCCGCAGTGGTGACTTGCACGCCCAGCTTGGCGGAAATGGTTTTGTACTGGATCGCCAGGGCGACCAAGTCTTCCACCACCAAAACCCGCAGGCCAGGAAAGAGCGAGGCAATCGAAGAATCGGTCATGGATGCAGTTTATCGATCAAATTTGCAAATTGCAATTAATGATAGCTCGGGCAGGTATTTTGTTCGCAAAATGCAACGAAATGCTAGGTTTTTCTTTAAATCAAGGTGGTTTTGTAAGGTTTTCGCGGTTTTTGGCCCCGAAAAAGCTGGCACGGCGGTTGCAAAGATAAAGCATCAGCCTCCACACCGGCGGCTCCAAACGAAAGTGCAACATCATGAAATTCGCTAAAACCCTCATCGCGCTGGCTGTCGTTGGCGCCTCCGCTTCTTCTTTCGCTGCCTCCAACATCGCCACTGGCGCTGCCGGTGCCGCCATCAGCGCCTCGGCCGCCCTGGACTTCCGCGTCGCTGTGCCGCGCATCATTTACCTGCAAGTCGGCACGGGCACCGCGTTCGCTGCCAACGCCACGGTTGACCTGGTGACCTTCAGCCTGACCGCTGGCCAAGTCACTGGCGGTGGTGCAGTTGTTGGCACCAGCGGTGCTGCGATCACGGCCCGTGTGTTGGGCAACGGCGGCGCGGTGAACTTCAGCGCAGCTGGCTCGGGCACTGGCCTGACCAACACCGGCCTGGCCACGATCCCATGGAGCCAGATCACCGGCACGGGTTCGGCTGGTTTGCCCCACCCCACAATTGGTGGTGCTGCCACCGTGTTGCCAGCCACCC
>JANNMM010000139.1:0-2201 GCA_031397915.1 Rhodoferax sp.
ATCTGGTGAACTTGGAAGTGGTCAACACCTACGAAGGCACCCATGACATTCATGCGCTGATCCTCGGTCGCGCGCAAACGGGCATCGCCGCGTTTGCGAATTAGCCTCTCAAATTAATTGGGGTCAGATTCCAATTATTTATAAAACATTTGCATACTTAATTGGAATCTGACCCCAATTAATTGAACCCAAACTTTGTTTCCGAAAATTCTTATGAGCACACCTGGCGCCCTGGACCACCTCAAAGTTCTTGATCTCTCGCGCGTGCTCGCGGGACCGTACTGCGCGCAAATGCTCGCCGACCTGGGCGCCGACGTCATCAAGGTCGAGCGGCCAAACGAGGGCGACGACACCCGCAAATGGGGACCACCCTTCATGCCCGACGCCGACGGCAATCCTACTGGGCATGCTACCTATTTCCACTGCACCAACCGCAACAAACGCGCCATCACGGTCGATATCGCCAAGCCCGAAGGCCAGGCCATCATCAAACAGATCGCCGCGCAGAGCGACATCGTGGTGGAGAACTTCAAGGCTGGTGGGCTCAAACACTACGGGCTGGATTACGAGAGCCTCAAAGCCATCAACCCGCGCCTGATCTATTGCAGCGTCACCGGCTTCGGGCAAGACGGCCCCTACGCGCCCCGCGCCGGCTACGACCTGATGATCCAGGCCATGAGCGGCATGATGAGCATCACCGGTCACCAGGACGGCGTGCCCGGCGCCGGCCCGATGCGCGTGGGTGTGGCGATCACCGATTTGTTCACCGGCGTCTTCGCCTGCAGTTCCATCCTCGCGGCGCTCGAAGTGCGTCACCAAACCGGCAAAGGCCAGCACATCGACATGGCCCTGCTCGATTGCGGCATGGCCATGCTGGCCAACCAGGCGATTGGTTACATCAACACCGGCGCTGTGCCCACGCGCCAGGGCAACACGCACCCGAGCCTCGCGCCCTACCAAAACTTCCCCACCAGCGACGGCCAGATGTTGCTGGCGATTGGCAACGACGGCCAGTTTGCAAGGTTCTGTGAAGCGGCTGGCAAACCGGAGTGGGCACAAGACGCGCGCTTCAAAGGTGTGGCGCCGCGCAACGTCAACCGCAACCTGCTCACCCCGCTGATGATGGACGTCACCCGCACGCAAACCACGGCCTACTGGATCAAACTGCTCGAAGACAAAGCGGTGCCTTGCGGCCCGATCAACGCCATCAACGAGTCGTTTGCCGATGCGCAGGTGCAGCACCGCGGCATTTGGGTCAAGCAGGCCGTGGCGCCCAATCGCCCCGGCCCGTTGACGGCCGAAACCATTGGCACCGTGGCCAGCCCCTTGCGGCTCATGGACACGCCACCCGTGTTGCGCCGTGCGCCGCCTGCATTGGGTGAACACACGGACGAAGTGTTGACCGAGTTGGGCCTGGACGCAGCCAAAATTGCAGCCTTGAAGCAGGCCGGTGTGGTTTAACCCCGCGCTGGGCGACTGACCAGCACGATCCCCAGCGCCACCAGGACGAGTGCCGCGACTAGGCTCACGGTGACGGGCTCGCCCAGCCACGCGGCGCCAATGGCCAGCGCAAAAATCGGCGTGAGAAAAACGAAGGCAGACATCTTGGTGGCCGGGTAGCGCCCGAGCATCCACATCCAGGCCAAAAAGCTCAGAAACGCGCCCAGCACGATTTGAATCGCCAGCGAGGTGAGGGCAAACGGGCTGAAGTGCCAGCGCCAGGGCTCGCCCAGCGCCAGCGACAAGAATGGCAGGCTCACGGCGGAGAAGAGCAACTGGTAGAAGAGCATTTTTTCTGTAGGGATCGTAGCCAGGCGCGTGCTGCGGATCACCACCGTGGTCAGGCCCCAGAACATGCCCGCGAGGATGGCCAGCGCGTCACCGATCCACTGCTGCGGCGGCACCGCTGCCGAACCTTGCGCCAGCGCCCGGTCGGCCATGGCCACCACCACGCCTGCAAACGCCAACACCAGGCCGAGCCATTGCAACCAGACCAGGCGTTCAGACCGCACCAGCATCGGCAAAAAAATGGCCACCCAAAATGGCGCGGTGTACAAAAAGAGCGTCATGCGCGAGGCGCTGGTGAAATTCAGCCCGATGTAGATGCAGGCGAATTCGGCGGCAAACAAAAACCCCGCCAGCAGACCGGCCAAAAGCGGGTCACTGGCCCGCACCAGCGCGATGCCACGCCAGCGGCACCA
>JANNMM010000163.1:0-7822 GCA_031397915.1 Rhodoferax sp.
TGCAGCTTGGCGTCGGCCTCGGGGACCACCTTGTCCAGCCCACTGACCTCGACCACAGTGAAGCCCTGCAGGCGCAAAGTGGCAAGAAACTGGTTGTATGCGACGGCGGGTGACACCGGTCGCTCGGTGGTGAGCGTCATCACGCCTTTGACCCGCGGATCCACCACCACATTGCGCCCGGTGATGGTGGCCATGGTGCGCGCCACGGCTTCGATCTCGGCGGCCACAAAATTCAGCGTGATCGGCTCGCCGCGCCGGGGCTGTGCGCCCGCCACAAGTGGCAAGGGTGCCGCACTGGCTGCGGGCGCCACGGTGCCAGGCGCCGTTTGTGACAGTGCCGGCGACATCAACAGCCCCACAACCACCGTGCCGATGGACAAGCTCGCCAACCACCGTGTTGCTGCGTGATTTTCTGCCCTGGCATGGTCAAATTTGAATGTCATGCAGTTCAACCCACTTTGATGATGGAGCGCGCGCCGTCGCGCCGTCCGATGATGTTCAATAAATTCGACAGGGCGTCTTGCCGTTCGGGCGCGGCACTGGCGACACCTTCAAAACGCAGCCGGCCACTCACCCATTGCCCTGCGCCGCTGAGCTGCAGGCTCCCTTGAAGGGTTTGCAGATTCAATGAAATCAGCGGGCCACCTTCAAGCGTGAGACGGTAAGTTCCCATGGGGTTGAGGGTGGTGAGCCGCGAAGCCATATCTTGTGCGTCAATCTGCAGGGCGCCTGCCAATGCCATCCGGCCCTCGGACCATTCTAATGACAGGCCCCTGTTCGAGATGGCCAGATTACCCTCTGCCGCGATGGTGTTCCACGGCGTGCCCAAGCCAGCGAGCAACCCCGCCGGCCAGTTTGACTGGTGGTCGTCGATGGCAATCGCCCATCCACCCCACCGGAACCGCCCGGCCAACTGCATCGCGTGCACCATGCAACACGGCGCATGGAGTTCAAGCCTCAGTCCGGACAACGCCGGACTCAATTGCCAGCTGATGCGCCCCGGCACGGCCGAGCTGCCCTGGCTGCCCGCGCCTCCAGTGAACACCAATTGGCTGGAGCCGCGCCACACCGTGCCTTGGGCGTTGGGCAAACTCACCTGGCCACCACTGGCGCCCTGCACCCACTCCGCCAACCAACGCGCCGGGGAGAAGACCAGTGCCGCAACCCATATCCCGACGAGCGCGCCAGAGACCGCCCACCGCCAATGGGCGGAAGCTTGATTTTCGGAATGTCGCGCTGCCATGACGTGGTCGTAAGTTCGTAGGGTCGGGTGGTCGTGGGATCGCTTGGGCGTGAAATGTGGTGGTGCAGCTGTTGACCTAACGCGCGGGAAGGTTCAAGACCAGGCTGGCGTCCCACAAGTCGGGGGCGCCCGGCGCCGCAGGGCGCGTCAACCGCGCCTCGGCGGGCAAAAGGCGGGCATTGGCCCGCAAATCCACCAGCCAACTGGCCAGCGTGGCAGCCGGCACGGCCTTGAGGGTGACAGTCGCACGGTCGCCTGCAAGCTGAAGGTTTGCCGAAGCGCCAAAGGCCTGTTTCAACGACGACTCCAGCACGGCGCGGGTATCACCACCACCGGCGCGCACCTGCCCCGCCAAAAACTGCGCCTCGGCCTTCAGGGCCAGCATGCGCTGCAATTGGGCATCCAGCAAAGGCTGTTGCACCTTCGCCCTGGCAAGGGTTTCGAGTGCCGGCGCCAAGGCAACCCACCACAGCAGCGCAGCCGCAACCAACCAGGCACCGGCGCCGACCAACACGCGCTCCCGTGTCGCCAGCCGGTCCCACCAGTTTCCGATCATCACGCGACTCATGGGGCACTCGCCGCAGTCAACACCAGACTGTCGCCGTCGATGCGCACCTGGACCGAGCGTGCCCTCGCCCTGCCAGCGAGGTCGGCCAGGCTGACATTGGCCAGGCCCAGGCCTTTTACCCGCAATTCGCCACCCCCATATTCAATGCTGGCGGGCCTCTGGGCCGCCAGCGCCGGCGCTGCAACTGACAGGTCGCCAAATGCCGCCAGCAAAACCTCAAGGTCGTTTTCAGACGCGGCACCCGCCGCAAGACGCTGGCGCTGCACTTCGCGCGCCATTTGCACCGGTGCATCCAGCACCACCTTGACCGCCGGAAAGCTGCCGGTGAGGACATCGCGCACCGCCTGGCGCTTGGCCTCCAAGCTTGTGCGTTGCGCCCAGGCCCAGGCATTCAGTCCGACCAGGTGTGTCAGCACCAGTGCCACCGCGGCCCAGCGCGCGGCGCGCCATTGAGGCGCCCGCAGACTGCCGCTGAAAAGACGCGCCACGCGGCGCCAACTGCGCAGTCGGCCGGAGCTGGCGAGGTCAAATTGCGCCAGGTCCCAAGGCGAAGCCATGGCGCTCAGGGCGCGTTCAGACCGGCTTGACAAGGACACCGCCCGTTTGAAATGCCGCTCCGCCAGCGCCGCCACGGCGGGCTCGGCAAAAACAGCGCGGCCCGCAGGTGTGTCGGCCATGGCGGCCGCGTCGGGTGTCAGGGGCAACACTGCCAAGGTGACACCAGCGTCCTGGTCAAGGCTTGATGAGCCTTGGGCCGAAAAAACCACCAAAGGCGAGTTGACCGTCCCGATGACGTGAACCGCATCGGGCGTGACCAACGGGGCAAACTCGGGCACGATCCGCGCGGCCGGCCTCTGCTGCTGTTCCAGCGCCTGCGTCCAGGCGCGCAGCCAGGCGCGGTCGCAAGCAGCAACGACTACCGGTTCGCCGTCACGCGCATTACCCGCGTCGGGGGCCAGCGCGAAATGCAATTGGGCGGGCTCGTCCAGAACATGCTCCTCGAGCAGGCCTTCTAGCACCGCACGCAGGCGCGGTGTGGCGCGATCGGCACCCCATCCGCGGCCCACCAGACCGCGCGGTAACTGAACCCGGTGCCACGACAGGGCCTGCACCGGCACCATAGCAACCACTTCGGCATTGCCGGCCACGGGCAACACAGACAGCGCGGCGCTTGAATGCGCTGTAACCGTGCGGCCATCTGGCGTGAGCAGGTACTCCAGCTGGCTTGAGGCCTGGGGCAGGTCCGTCGGCAGAACAACGATCAGTGTGGCCATGTCGTGGGCATTGTAGAGACGGCTCCGTCAGGGCTTCGCCGGGGGCGCAGCTGCCGTGCGTTCGCGCCAGAGCACCTTCACGTCAAGCCCGTCACGCACCACCAGCGAACGCTCGTTCACGGCGACATCGTCCAGCCGGAGCTTGCCGCGCACTTCGAAATAACGCGACGACACACTGTGGCGCTCCTGTGCGATCTGGCCGGGTACATCGCCCAGCAGGCGCGCGGCTTCGGCGAGGCTTTTGAAATGTGACAACGCGCGGCTGGTCACGAGGCGGCGCGCCAGTGCCATGTCCGGCTCAGCGATGCTGGCGAACAGCACCTCGGCAGGCGCGGTGTTCAGGTTCACTGGCGTGGATTGCGGAAGGATCGTGACATAGGGCGCGAGCAAGGCAATGGACGGCGCCGAAAGTCCGAGCCAACCGAGTTGCTCCACCCGCTGCGGCATCAGGGGTGTGGGCGCGCCAGGACGGATGTCAACTGGGGGTTCCAGTGCCAGACGCAGGTTTTCGGCGAGGCGTGGCAACTCGTCTTCTGGCACACCCAGAAGCTTGAACAAACGGTCAAACTGGCGCAGCGCCGGCTTGGCGACCTTGCCACCTTCCACCAGATTGCGCACATTGAGCCGCCCCTGCAGGTCGATGATCTGGCCCGAAATGAAGGCCTGCTGGACGTCGTCTTGTTGGGTAGTGTCGGATCTGTTGCCGGTCGCAAAAAAGCTGGCCAGGCGTGCTTCTTCGAGTGGCACGGCCCAGGGCTCGGCCAGGTGGTCGGCGCCGCCGGAACGGGCATCTTCCCGCAATATCAACCGCGCGAAATCCAGCGCGCCCACCAGAATCCAGCCCGATTGCACCCGCGCCCTTTGCGCGGTTTCCACCTCGACACTGCGCCACTGCTGCCAAAGCGCGGCAGCCGCCAGTGTGGCCACCAAGGTGACTGTCAGCATCGCGGTCAGAATCGCGGCGCCTTTTTCTTTCTGATAGACGCCGGTGTTCGCCCTTCGGGCCGCCCCGAGGAGAAATGCGCCTCCTTGGCGGGCAGCGTCTACACGCAGTGAGAAAGCGTGGGGGCTCACGATTTCCCCCCTCCCAAGGTCGGAAGGACCCAGTCCCGCGTTAGCGAGCCGCTGATGGCTTGCCCGGGCGGCATGGTCAACACCAATCGCACGCCCTGGGGAACCGACAGGTCCATTGCATTGGTCGTGCCAGGCAGACCAGCGGCCAATGCCGCAACGCCCCGCGCCAATGCACTTGCCAACGCGCCCGCGCCACCCCCGGCCAAACCGCCTGCCACGCCGCCCGTCAAACTCCCTGCACCACCTGCGGCCAAACTGCTGGCGCCCGCGCCGACGGCGGGCCCTGAATTGCCCGCACCGGCATCACCTGCGGGATTGCCAGCCGCCGACAGCGGGTTGGTCCAGGCGTCCCCACGGAAATAGAAGATCTGCCACTGCGCCAGGGGCACCACACGCACTTCTCGCGCCTTGAGATCGTCGCCCGGGTTTTGCGCCCATTGCGCGGCCTGCGCCCAGGCGGCCTGCACGTCACCCCGGGTTCGCAGCGGCGGTGATTGCCAGCGCAACCACTGGCCCGTTCCGTCCACCTCGCGGCGCGACCAGGCCACCACCAGCACGGCTTCGTCTGCCATTGCCACACTGGCAGCGTCGGGGGCGGTTGCTGCCAGGGCTGTGGTTGACCGGCGCGTCAGGCGCAAGGCGCGCCCGTCCCAGTCCAGCGCGGTCAGCGCCGGCAACATCAACAGGGCGTCCAGGTCGGCTCCCCATTGGGCCAGACCCGCCTGCAGTGCCAGCGCGGCGTCGGCACGCTGTTGCAGGCGGCTTTGTGTCTGGGTCATGCCTTCCAGCCCGCGCCAACTCAAAACCGCCATGAGGGCCAGAATGCCAATGGCCACCAGCAGCTCAATCAATGTGAAGCCGGGGGCACGGCGCTGGTGATATCGAGCCATCAGAACTGGCCAACCACGGTTGACAGCCGCAAGATCGGCGTATCGCTGTTGAAAACCTGCGCGTCAACCCGTCTGAAATTCGGGTTCGGCGTAGGTCGTACGGTAAGCGCAACCGCCAGGACTTGACCGCCTTGTTCACAGGAGACACGGGTATCGCCTACACCCGGCATCTGGCGGGACAGGCGGATTTTGATCAGCTCGTTTTCGGCACACAGGTTGGCCAGCAGTGTGTCACTTTGGCGTTCCGCATTGCGGGTGAGCGCCAGCGTTGCCTGCAGGCCGGCCGTCAACGCAATCGCGACAATGGACAGCGCCACCAGCACCTCCACCAGCGTGAAGCCCCGTAAGCGACCCACAACTGGCGCGTGGACCGTGCGATGCAGCTTCATGGCGGGCCAGCGGCTGCTGGCACCTGCACCCCGTACGGCCGCACGCCGTCGGTAGCAACCTCCAGCGTGCGCCGGTTCGAACCCTGGGTGACCAGCCGCACTTTTTGCGGCCCTGTGATGGGATCCGGCCCCAGTACCAGCACAGTGGGCGCAGACGGCGCCACCATGGTGGACAACCAGGCCTTGGGCAGCGCGCCTTCCGGCAAGCCACGAAACTCAAAACCGGTGTCGGTGGTGCGCCAAACCACGGGCACACCGCTGGCCTGTGAGCGGGCGCGGCCCGACTCGAGCAAGGCCGCCAGCCGAACCGCTTCCTGCTCCAGTTGGGATTCGGCCGAATCCCGCATCGCAAAACTTACCCCCGCTGACGCTACCGCGATGATGGCGATGACGAGCAACAGCTCAATCAGGGTGAAGCCTGGGCTATTTCTGCCAGGAGCCAATGTCCGCATTTTTACCCTCGCCGCCGGCTTGCCCGTCCGCGCCAAACGACAACACATCGATTTCACTGTTCAAGCCCGGATTGAGGTATTGGTAGGGGCGTCCCCAGGGGTCGTTGGGCAGTTTTTCAACATACGGCTTCCAGTTGCCGGGTATTGGCCCGCTCGCGGGTTTGGCCACCAGCGCCTGCAGGCCCTGCTCGCCGGTCGGAAAACGCAGGTTGTCGAGTTTGTAGAGTTTGAGCGCCTGCATCAGGTTGGCGACATCGGTTTTGGCCGCCGTCGCGCGGGCATCGTCAGCGCGGTCGAGCACATTGGGCACGATCAGCGCGGCCAGCACACCGATGATCACCAGCACCACCATCAGCTCGATCAAGGTGAAACCCCGTTGTGCGAGCCGTCGCAACGCCTGTGCACCTGAAACAAATCCCTGTTTTTGCAGCTTGACCATTGACTCGGGTCCCCCGTATTGAATGAATTCGCTGTCCATCATAATCCGGCGATGATCCCGTCAGCCGACAACGCGGGCAGGCTCCACCCCGCAGTGGCCCATGCGCCGGCCACACCGTCTGCGAGCCTGATGGCCCACCTGCGCCAGGAGTTGCAGCGGTTCACGCCGTTCACACAGATGGACGGCGCAGACGTCGACTACTTTTTGCGCCATTCGAAGCAAAACTACTTTTCGCCCCAGGACGTTGTGGTGGGGCCATCCAGTGGCGCGGTCACCGAAATTCACTTCATCCGCCGTGGCGCGGTGACCGTCGCCCGAAACGGGGCCGCCACGCCGGAGGGCGCATTTCAATACGAGCCCGGCGACCTGTTCCCGCTCAGCGCAGCCTTGGCCGCGCGCGCAGTGTCCGCACCCTACCGGGCTGTGCAAGACACGTTCGTGCTGACCCTCCCCGCATCGGACATGCACCAGCTGGCCCAACAGTGCCCGGTCTTCGCAGACTTTCTCAGGGGCCGCATCCAGAAATTTCTCGACCTCTCACGGCAGGCGCTGCAAAGGGCGTATTCGTCGCAATCATTGTCCGAGCAGTCCCTGGAGACAACGCTGGGCGAGTTGATCCGTGGGCTGCCAGTTTGCTGTGCACCTGAAACGCCCTTGCGCGAGGCGCTGCAGACCATCCACCTGAAACAAATCGGCTCCATTCTGGTGGTAGACGCCAATCGCCAGGTTTTGGGCATTCTGACCCGCCATGACGTGGTGGACCGGGTGGCATTGGCCCAGGTGGCGCTGGAGTCACCCATCTCGCAGGTGATGGTCCAGCCGGTGCGCACGCTGACAACCGAACACACTGCGCAGGAAGCAGCCCTGCTGATGGCCCGCCACAGCATTCGCCATGTGCCTGTTACGCGGGAGGGGCGCATTGCCGGCATTCTGTCGGAACGTGACCTGTTCGCCCTGCAACGCGTGAGCCTTTTGGCCCTCAGTGCCAGCGTGCGCGCCTGCACCGACATGCCCGCGTTGCAACTGGTGGCCAACCAGATCAGCCGCTTTGCCAGAAACCTGCTCAGCCAGGGCGTGCAGGCACGCCAGCTGACGGCCTTGATAAGCCACCTCAACGATGTGCTGACCGAACGCCTGCTGGTCCTCAAGGCGCAGCAGCACCAGATTGACCTGCGCAATTTGTGCTGGCTGGCCCTGGGCTCCGAAGGCCGCAGTGAACAAACCATCGCCACCGACCAGGACAACGCGCTGATTCTCCCGGACAACACCCCGGCGCCCCAACGCGAGGCCGCGCGCGCCTTTGCGCAGGCGGTGAATGTGGCATTGGACACACTGGGTTTCCCGCTGTGCAAAGGCGGCATCATGGCTGGCCAGCCCGCCTGCTGCCTCACCTTGGGCGAATGGCGGGCGCGTTTTTCCGGCTGGATTGACCACGGTGCGCCGGCGGACCTTCTCAACGCCAGCATCTATTTTGACTTTCGCGTGTTGGCGGG
>JANNMM010000191.1:0-5032 GCA_031397915.1 Rhodoferax sp.
TCTTGCCGGGGCCTTGAGCCCCCTGAAGAGTCGTTCGAGACCAGGACGTTGATAGGTCGGGTGTGGAAGCGCAGTAATGCGTTAAGCTAACCGATACTAATTGCTCGTGAGGCTTGACCCTATAACTTTGACGACTGTCAAAGAGTTATGCCAAGTTGCTACGCAATCAAACTGATTTGATTCTACGAATTGGTCTTCCTGACTTTGTCAGGAGGGCAACAAGTTAAGCCTGATGACCATAGCGAGGTGGTCCCACTCCTTCCCATCCCGAACAGGACAGTGAAACGCCTCAGCGCCGATGATAGTGCGGATTCCCGTGTGAAAGTAGGACATCGTCAGGCTACTACAAGGAAAGCCCGATCACTCTGTGATCGGGCTTTTTTCTTTTGCGACTATCAATATGGCAGATACTTTCACGGGTTGGCTCTCAGTTCCCGTCGAAGTATCTTACCGACGTTGCTCTTCGGCAGTTCGTCCCTGAACTCGAATGTCTTGGGCCGCTTGTACGCTGCAAAATTCAGCCGGCAAAACTCCGCCAAGTCCGCCTCGACGATCGACGGGTCCTTTCTAACGACGAAGAGTTTGACCGCTTCGCCCGTGCGCTCGTCGGGAATACCAAGGGCTGCGCACTCCAGAACGCCGGGATGCAAGTTCACGACCTGTTCGATCTCGGTCGGATAGACGTTGAAGCCCGACACCAGGATCATGTCCTTCTTGCGATCCACGATCCTGACGAACCCATCTCTGTCCATGACTCCCACATCGCCCGACTTGAAGAAGCCGTCCGCGGTCATCACCAAAGCTGTTTCGTCGGGGCGCTGCCAATAGCCCGCCATCACCTGCGGACCGCGAATGCAGATTTCACCGGCTTGCCCAACCGGAACGTCGACGCCGTCGTCGTCGCGAATCGCGATGTCCGTCGACGGGATCGGCAAGCCGATCGTTCCGGTGAAGGTCCGGCTGTCGATTCTGTTCGACGTTGCGACCGGTGACGTCTCCGAAAGCCCGTAGCCTTCGACGATCGGACAACCGGTGACCTGCATCCACTTGCGCGCCGTCGACTCCTGTACGGCCATCCCGCCACCGTTCGACACGAGCAAGCCCGAAAAGTCGAGCCGGGCAAAGTCCGCGTCGTGGGCGAGCGAGTTGTAGAGGCTGTTGACGGCCGGGAACATGTTGACGCGGTAACCCGACAGTGTCCGGATCAGGCCCGCAAGATCGCGCGGGTTGGGGACGAACAGATTCAGCGCGCCCATCCGCGCGCCGAGCAGGTAGCAAATCGTCAGAGCAAAGATGTGATAAAGCGGCAAAGCGCAGACGACGGTCATCGGCTTGCCGGCTAGCTGGCCGAGCATCGGACGAAACCAAGCCTCGGTTTGCAGTACGTTGGCCACCACATTGCGATGCAGCAGGGTTGCGCCTTTCGAGATCCCCGTCGTGCCGCCGGTGTACTGCAAGAATGCGATGTCCCCCGGCTTTGTGTCGACGCGCTGGAGCGACGCTCGCGAGCCGGCATCGCATGCGGAAGCGAACGTGACGACCTGCCTGCCCTGGTCGATCGGCAAACGGAATTCGGGTACCGCCTTTCGCAGGTGTCGTACCGCGAAGCTGACGAAGCGGCCTTTCCAGAACCCGAGCAGGTCACCAACCGCAGCCAGCACGACATGGCGGACCGCCGTTCTGTCGATCACCTCCTCGAGCGTACTCGCGAAGTTCTCCAGCACGATGATCGCTTCGGCGCCCGAATCGACGAGCTGGTGTTCGAGTTCGCGCGGCGTGTAAAGCGGGTTCACATTGACGACGACGTGCCCCGCGCGCAGCACCGCCGCAATCGCAACCGCGTACTGCGGCACGTTGGGCATCATCAAGGCGATGCGCGCGCCTGGCTTCAATTTCAGCGACTGCAGCCACGCCGCCAGGTCGTGCGAGAGGCGGTCGATGTCGGCGTAACGCAAGTGGCTGCCCATGCACGCCACGGCATCCCGGTCGGCAAACTGCTTGAACGAAGCATCGAGCAGGTCGGTCAGCGTGGTGCGTCCATCGAGATCGATCTCCGCCGGCACACCCTGCGGGTAGTTGTCGAGCCAGGGTTTGTGGTTCAAGGCCGGCGCTCCGGAAGGCAGAATCGCGATCCTGCGTGCTGGCAGCTTGCACTGGCTACGGTAGTTGTCCTAGCGGGTCGGGGGCCCCTTGATCGCCGAACAGCATCGCAGCCATCGCACGTTCGCGTTGTTCGATGTGCAGCAAAAAATCTGCCGCGCCGCGCATTGATCGAAACGTCTCGAAGCCGCTTTCCAGGAAGTTCTGCAGCGCCGACAGGCCGGCCGCGCGGGCCGGAACGCGCATGGCCCGCAGGGTGTGCCGCAACAAGGGCCGGCGCGTGTAGACATCGAGCGCACGCCCGACGCCGAGCATGAGGTCGATCTGTTTCTGGCGACCCGCCGCCCTTCCGGTGCGCCGCCATGCCCCCATGTAGCCGGCCGCATCGAGGGCCCCCTCCGCACCGTGGCGCGCCATCTCGCTGTCGAGCTGCTCCGACAGCGCATGCAGGGAGGTCAAGGTTTCGACCGTCGCGACCACTTCGGCGGGAAACAGGCGAACGAGTGCCGGAACGATGCGGGCGAACTGGGCATCGCGCAAGCTGAAGTCGCCCGGGCCGTAGAGGTCGTCGAGGAAGAATCGCGACGCCCCCGCGTACCGCGGGTCCGCCAGCAGGTCCGCGTAGGTGTGCGCAAAACGCATCTGCTGATAACGCTTGACGTGGAGCACCTTGGCCGAGAGCGCTGCGTCCGCAGCGCGTGCGCCGCGCTCGAATCGCACGGCGTTCAAGTGATGCAGGATGAGCGTGCCGAGTGGGTTCATCGGGTGCGCGGCTGCGCGCAGTTAGTCGACGATCTCTAGCGGCATGGCGCGCAATGATGCAACACTCGATCCGGTGCAACGTCGAACTCTGCTCCAACTGGGTCTCGCCAGTGGCGCCACGCTGGCACTCGCGGCGGGTGGGGCGGCATGGTTTTACGCGCCGGCCTGGGGCGACGGCAGGCTCACCGACGCTGGCCGCAGCGTCCTCGGTGCCGTCGCGCGCGCCGTGCTCGACGGCAGCCTGCCCGCCGCGGCCGGCCCACAGCAGGCGGCAGTGTCCAAGCACCTCGACCGCATGGACGTTACGCTGCGCGCGCTTCCAGCCTTCACGCAGCGCGATGTCGGTGATCTGCTTTCCCTGCTGGCCCTGCCACCCGGACGTCTGGCGCTGGCCGGCCTGGCGCGAGACTGGCCGGCGGCCGATGTGCCCCAGATCCAGGCCGCGCTGCAGTCCATGCGCAGCTCCCGCCTGGATTTGCGCCGGCAGGCCTACCACGCGTTGCGTGACCTGACCCACGCCGCCTACTTCGCGGACAGCACGACCTGGATTCAGCTCGGCTACCCGGGGCCCGACAAGATCGGGTGACGCTGCATCGATGAGCTCGACACGAATCCCCGACCCGATCGTCGAAGGCCTCGCCGGCGGCTGGGGTGTCTTCGGCGGTGCGCGCGCCGCCGCGTCGGCCACGATCGAATGCGACGTCGCCATCATCGGCAGCGGAGCCGGCGCAGGCATCACCGCCGAGCTGCTCGCGGCAGCCGGCCTGAAGCTGGTGATCGTCGTAGAGGGCCCGCTGAAGTCGAGCAGCGATTTCCGCCAGCTCGAGAGCGAGGCCTACCCCAGCCTGTACCAGGAAAGCGCCTCGCGCAAGACGGCCGACAAAGCCATCACCATCCTGCAAGGCCGGTGCGTCGGCGGCTCGACCACGGTCAATTGGACCAGCTCGTTTCGCACGCCCGCCGCCACGCTGGCAGTGTGGCGCGATCAATTCGGCTTGGCCGAGCTCACCGACGACGCGATGTCTCCGTGGTTCCACCAGGCCGAGCAGCGCCTGCACATCGGCCCCTGGTTGACGCCGCCGAACGAGAACAACGAGTTGCTCCGACGCGGCGCTCTCAAGCTCGGGATCGCTGCGGCGGCGATCCAGCGCAATGTGAAAGGCTGCTGGAACCTGGGCTCCTGCGGCCTCGGGTGCCCGACAAACGCCAAGCAGTCGATGCTCGTCACGACGATACCCGCCGCACTCGACCGGGGCGCCAGCCTGTTGGTCCAAACGCGTGCCGAACGCTTCGAGCTGCAGGCCGGGCGCATCGCGGCCTTGCACTGCGTGGCGGTGCAGGCCAACGGCACGCTGTCCGCCGACGCTCGCCAGACACGCATCGTCGCCCGCCACTTCGTGCTCGCTGGCGGCGCCATCAATTCACCGGCTCTGTTGATGCGGTCCGCTGCGCCCGACCCGAACCAGCGATTGGGCGTGCGCACCTTCCTGCATCCCGTCGTGGCATCGGTGGCCACGTTCGACCACCTCGTGGCCGGCTGGCAGGGCGCGCCACAGACGATCTACAGCGACCACTTCCTCGAAGTCGATCCGATCGACGGGCCGATCGGCTACAAGCTCGAAGCGCCGCCACTGCACCCGCTGATCTTCGCCACCACGATGATCGGCTACGGTCGCGCCGCCGCAGCCGAGTTCTCGAAATTCCCCAACACCCATGCCCTGCTGGCACTGCTGCGCGACGGCTTCCACCCCGAATCGCCTGGCGGACGCGTCAGGCTGCGCAGCGACGGATCGCCCGAGCTCGACTACCCGCTCACGCGCTTCGTGATGGACGGTGCGCGCCGCGCCCTGCTCAAGATGGCCGAGCTTCAGTTCGCCGCCGGCGCCGAGCAAGTGTCCGTCGGCCATGAACTGGCGCCGCTGTATCGCAGCTGGCCCGAGGCACGAGCGAGCATTCCTCAGCTACCGATGCAGCCGCTGCTGACCAAGGTCGTCAGTGCGCATGTGATGGGCGGCTGCGGCATGGCCGCCGACGCCCAGCGCGGCGTGGTCCGGCCCGACGGCGTTCACTGGCAGATCGACAACCTGTCGGTACACGATGGCTCGCTGTTTCCCACCAGCATCGGCGCCAACCCGCAGCTCTCGGTCTACGGCCTGGTCAACAAGCTGGC
>JANNMM010000211.1:0-18109 GCA_031397915.1 Rhodoferax sp.
CATCAACGCTATCGCGCAAACCGCTACCGGTGAGCGCCTGATCGACCCCTTTGGCGGTCAGGCTGACTTGCACGCCCGGGTGCTGCGCCATGTGACAGCAGCATTTCGCGAGGATCCCGTGCGCATTTTGCGGGTGGCACGGTTCAGCGCTCGGTTTCCCGACTTTTCGCTGGCCCCAGAAACGCTGCGGTTGATGCGCGACATGGTCGCCAGTGGAGAGGTTGACGCACTGGTGCCCGAGCGGGTTTGGCAGGAGTTGAGCAACGGGTTGATGACGCCACAACCGTCACGCATGATGGGCGTTTTGGCAGACACAGGCGCACTTTCCCGGCTCCTGCCGGCTTTGCTCGAGTCTGCCGACCGCCGTTTTGCGCTGATCGACGACGCGGCGCACGGGAGTGCCAATCTCGCCGTTCGATTTGCCTGCCTGATGACCCATTTTGAGAGCGACCCGGCTTTTCTTCGTCGTGTGCCGGGCAACTGCAGTGACCTCGCCGGGTTGCTGGAACGGGAGCAGGCGAACATTGCCCAGAGCCTCCACCCCGCCGAAGAGATGGTGAAGTTACTGGAGCGCTGCGACGCGTTTCGAAAGCCTGGGCGTTTTGCTGACCTGCTTCAGTGTTGCAACCTGATCCAGCCCATCGATGTAGCCCGCCTGCAAGGCGGGTTGCAGGCGGCGCAATCGGTGAAATCGGAAACCGTCTTGGCCACTGTGTGCGACAAACCAGCCCCGGGCCCCCAAATTGCCGCTGCCATGCATGCAGCCCGGGTGTTGGCGGTTGCGGGCTTCCTGTCAGCCGCCGACTTGGCAAATGCCCGAATTGACAAGCCCTGAGCAGTGTGCAATCCTGAGCGCCGGTTTTATAGTCATATCATCACACCAACCCATTTGGAGCAACTATGCAGCACTTCAATTCAGCGGGCGTCACCCGCCGCTCGGTCAATGTACTTGCCGCCGGCGTGGCCGCACTGGGTGTGGCCAGCGTGGCGCACGGGCAGGGCACCATCACCTTGCACGGCGCCGTCCAGTTTGCCGATGACCATGCCTTCAACCGGGCGCTGGTCCGCTTCGAGGAACTGGTCAAAAAATACTACGGCAAGCCGGTCAACTTTGTGCTGCACAAAAACAGCGAACTGGGCCTGGAGAAAGACTACTTCGCCTATATGAACCAGGGCAAAGCGGTGGACTATGCCATCGTGTCACCGGCCCACATGTCTACCTTCTCGAAGGCGGCCCCTTTCATTGACGCGCCCTTCCTGTTCCGTGACCTTGCGCACTGGAACAAGGTGCTTGACGCCGACCTGCTGAAACCCATCGCCGAAGAAGTGGCCCAGAAAGGCGAAGTGATGTTGATCGGTTATGCCGGCGGCGGTGTGCGCAATATTTTTGCCAACAAGCCGGCCCGCAATCTGGCCGAGCTCAAAGGGCTCAAGGTGCGGGTGCAGGGCGCGCCAATCTGGACGCGCACCTTCAGCGCAATCGGCATGGCGCCCCAGGTGATCGCCTACAACGAAATCTACAACGCCATTCAGAACAAGGTGATCGAAGCCGGTGAAAACGAGGCCGCAGGTGTGGAGGCCATGAAGTTCAACGAGGTCGCGCCCAACATCAACCTGACCAACCACGCCATCACGATCCGCCCGATTTGTTTCGCCTCCAAAACCTTCGCCAAGTTGCCCAAGGACCTGCAGGACGCGATTGTGAAAGCCGGCAAGGAAGCCGGCGCCTACGGTCGCCAGATCGAGTCCTCCGAAGACCAGAAGAAGCTCGACGCCCTGGAGAAAGCCGGCAAGCTCAAACAGGTGGCCTTCTCCGACCGCGCTGCCATGCAGAAGCTGGTAGACCCGGTGATGGCCGCTTACGCCAAGGAGATTGGCGCCGAAGGCATCTACGCCAAAATTGCCGCGCTGAACTGAAATTTGGTGTGCCGCGCAATCCGGAGGGCCCCAGCGGCCTCCGGATTTTTTTCAACTTGAGTTTTTTCACTCCCATTTTCCATGACCAAATTACTGGACCACGTGCAGCGCATGCTGACCTGGGCGATGGCGCTGTCGGTCGCGGTGTTGCTGATCCCGGTGACGCTGCAAATCGTTGCGCGTTTCACCGAGATCATTCCGCGTTACATCTGGACCGAAGAGCTGAGCCGCTTTTGTTTCATCTGGATGGTGATGTTGGGGGCCATGGTGGCGGTGCGGGAGCGCCTTCACTTTGACGTGGACTTTTGGACCAACTTGAGCCCGCGCCAGGACGCGCTCCTGCGCATGGTGTCCAATTTCTTCGTGCTGGCATTCTCTGGCGTGATGATCTGGTGGGGCATTGAGTTCACGCGGTTTGGCTGGAACCAGACTTCTGAACTGGCTGACCTGCCGATGTGGCTGATTTTCATTGCCTGGCCCTTTGCCGGCCTGATATGGGTGCTTTTTTTGATCGAAGCCTTTCTGCGCGATATCGGTTTGTACCAGCGCAACGAGGCGCTCGCCCATCTGGCACCGCAGGAGGCGATATGACATCGGCCACGCTTACGCCAAGCATGGCGGCCCTTATCCTGTTTGGAACTTTTTTCTTCTTTTTGGCGCTCCGGGTTCCGGTCGCCTTTGCGCTCGGACTGGCGTCTTTGCCGATCCTGATGATTGAGCCGCGCCTGTCGCCTTTGGGTCTGTTCAACGAGATGTTCAAGGCCTACAACTCCTTCATCCTGCTGGCGGTACCGTTTTTCCTGCTCACCGCCAATTTGATGAACACAGGCGGCATCACAGACCGGTTGATGAGGCTGTCGCGCGCACTGGTCGGACATTTCCCTGGCGGATTGGCGCAGATCAACGTGGTGCTGTCGGTGTTCTTTGCCGGCATCTCTGGTTCATCAACCGCCGACGCGGCCAGTCAGGGCAAACTCTTCATTGAGGCGCAGGTGAAGGAGGGTTACGACAAATCGTTCTCGATTGCCATCACCGCCGTCTCTGCGGTGCTGGCGGTAATCATTCCACCGTCCATTTTGATGGTGGTGTGGGGCGGTGTGATTTCCACCTCCATCGGCGCCATGTACCTGGCCGGCGTGATACCGGGCCTGCTGATAGGCCTGGCACAAATGGCAACCGTGCACGCATACGCGAAGCGCCGCAATTACCCGGTTTACCCACGTTCTGGTTTGGGCGAAGGTTTTCGCGCGTTGATCACGTCCATTCCAGCCTTGACCACGCCGTTCCTGATTGTGGGCGGGATCCTGCTGGGCTGGTTCACGGCTACCGAGTCTGCCGCCATTGCGGTAATTTACGCCGCCCTGTTGTCGATCTTTTATTACCGCGAGATGGATTTGCCCAAGCTCTACCAGGCAATTGTGGACACCGGCAGGTTGGCGTCCGTTGCGCTGTTTTGTGTCGGCACGGCGTCAGTGTTCGGCTGGCTGCTGGCGTATTACCAGATCCCCAAGGCGCTATTGTCCAATGTCACTTCCTGGGGTTTGGGTTCCATTGGTGTGGGCTTCCTGATCGCCGGCGCGTTTTTGGTGGTGGGTTGTTTTCTCGACGCAATTCCGGCCATCATCATCGTGGGCACCACCCTGCAGCCGCTGGCCGCCTCGGTGGACCTGCACCCCGTCTCATTTGCCATCATCGGCATCGTCTCGCTGGCGTTTGGCCTGGTCACGCCGCCTTACGGCCTGTGTCTGATGATTTCGTGCTCCGTTGCAGGCGTGCCCATGCG
This sequence comes from Rhodoferax sp., assembly GCA_031397915.1. Taxonomy (GTDB): domain Bacteria; phylum Pseudomonadota; class Gammaproteobacteria; order Burkholderiales; family Burkholderiaceae_C; genus JANYCG01. The sequence continues at coordinate 3,701 of JANNMM010000211.1, forward strand.
TTATGCGCTCAAGGACACCCTGATCATGCTGATCCCGATGTTGCTGGTGTTGTGCGCCATCATCATCTGGCCGGAGATTCCCCTGTTGCTGCCTCGTTGGGTGGCGCCGGAGCTGCTCAAGTAGCATTGCTTCCCGAAACATCAACGCTGCTTGCGCGCCACGTACCAGGCAGCGAGACGTTCGGCCAGGGGACGTTTGCCCGACCCCGCGGGTGCAGCGATTTCGATTGGTGCCGCGCCGCGCCGGTAGGCCGCTGAAAACTTCTCCAGAACCTGTTGCTTCACGAGGCCGCGCAGGGGTAGGTGGGCCATCATGCCGTAGGCCGCCGCACCACCCGTTTGCGCCAGGGAGGGGTCTGCACGGACAGCGTCTACCGCACTTCGCAAGTCTCGCAGGTAGTCGCCCACCACTGCGCCGTGTTGCGCCGTGATCATGGCGTGCAGGCCGTCGGGGTGTTGACAGCGGTTGACATGCCAGCCCCTCGCATCCATCTGGTCACCCACGGCGAAAATGTTGACGCACCTGTCCCTGGCGCCATAGGACAGCAAGGGCCCCGAGGGTTTACCCAGTACACACAGCTCGGGCATGGCCTCGATGCCGGCCTTCATGTTGTCAAACGCCTGCATCGTTCGGGCCGCCAGATCACGGTAACCCGACACGCCAAAATACTGCATGGCCGCCCACGCTGCCGCATAGGCGCCACCGGGGCGAGTGCCCAGGAGCGCAGGCGATGCAAACATGCCCCCCGGCCACTCTGTGTAGACGAACATCTGGTGTTTGAGTATCGCGTGGCTGCGGTAGGTAATGGTGCTGGCGCCCTTGGCGGCAAAACCGTACTTGTGCAAATCGGCCGAGATGGAGGTGACGCCAGCCACCCGGTAGTCCCACAAAGGCAGCTTGACTCCATTCATGGCCATAAACGGCAAGATGAAGCCTCCAACACAGGCGTCCACGTGCAAAGGCACGCCGCGCGCCTGCGCAATCGCGCCCATGGCTTCAATCGGGTCGATGCTCCCATGCGGGTACTCGGGCGCAGAGCCCAACACCATGACGGTATTCTTGTTGATCAATCGGTCCAGCTGACGGGCATCAGCATGGAGCTTCTCGTCCAGCGGCAGGAAGCGCAATGTCACATCGAAATATTCGGAGGCCTTGTACCAGGCGACGTGCGCTGAGGGCGGCACGATCATTTCCGGCTTATTGACGCCTCGCGTGGCACGCGCCATGTCACGGTAAGTCTTGACCGCCAGAAGGCAACTCTCGGTTCCGCCTGATGTAACGACGCCGCATGCATCGGGCGGGCCATTGAACAAATCCACCGTGTTGGCGATCAGCTCATTTTCAAACCGCTTCAGACTTTTGAAAACCGAGGGATTCAGGCCGTTGGCGGACGAATAGGCCTGGTAAGCCTGGTTCAGGAATTGCTGGTAGTTCTCGTCGAGAAAATAGACCAGGCTCCACAAGCGGCCACTTTCATAGGCGGGGTCGTGTTCACCAAATCGCGCCAATTCGTCAAGAATCGCCTGTGCATCGCGACCTCTGGCAGGAATGCCTGTTGCCGCTGAGTGGCCCGCTACATCCTCTGGGGGCCCGGGCGGCGGGCCGTCACTCATGCGTCGGTGCCGGACGCTTTCTTGGTCACCATGCTGTAGATCACCAGCAGGATGATCGCCCCAATGACAGATGCAATCCATCCCGCGGCTTCACCCTGCTTGTAGAGGCCCAGAGCCGAGCCACCATAACTGGCAAGAAACGACCCGGCGATGCCGAGCACCGCCGTCATGATCAAACCCAGTTTGTCATCACCGGGTTTGATTGCGCGGGCGATGAATCCGACGATTACGCCGACAAACACGGTTCCGATAATTTCCATCATGGTTGCGTCTCCATTGTTGAGCAGTCGATTCGAAAGACTATTTGGCGGTTCAGCCAGCGCGCAATATACACCCCAGAGCCGGGTCAGATTTCCTGATTCGTTACAAGCGCCAGCGCCGCAAAATCACCCACCCGTTCGCCCAAACCTGCACTGACGATCTCGCAGCCAGAGGTCAAGGCAGGGAACTTGCCGCGTACAAAGTCACGCAGGCGGGGCAACAGGAACTCGCGGTGATGCCAATAGACGCTGCCACCAATACTGATGCGTTGCAAGTCCAGCGTGGCAATCAGGTTGTACAACATGCGCCCCATAACCTCGCACAGCTGGTCGACCGTTTCAAGTGCGGAGGGATCGCCCGTTTTGGCAGCAAAAAAAAGCGCAGCTGCGTCGGCAAAACCCTGCGCCATGAATCGCCGGGGAATCGCATTGCCAGCCACCATTGCTTCCACATCACCCAAATTGCCACAACCGCACAGCGCGTCATTGCTGTTGGCCACAAACATGTGCCCCGCATGACCTGCGTTGCCATTTTTCCCCCGCAGAACGTGCCCGTCGACACACAGGCCGACCCCAATGCCGGTGCTCCAGGTCACGTAAGCGCAGTTGGGCAGTGCTTCACCGCGATCCTGCAACGCGCCCCAGCGACGCTCAGCTTCGAGGGCACTGATGCCGTCGTTCTCCACGCGGACATGGGTGAAGTTCTCCCTCAGAGGCGCTTCCAGCAGGGCGCTTTTCCAGTCGTTGGGCAAACCCCGCACCGGCCCTGCAAGGCCACCGCAGATATTGGGCGCTGCCAGCTCGACCAGCCCTTGGTTCAAAACAAAAGGTCCGCAGGAAGACACGCCCACGCGGTCAACGCTGCCGCGAGGTAACCCTGCCGCTGCCGCACTTTGCCCGATCATCTTCAAAATTTGTTCAGCCAGGGCGCCATTCGGACCGCTTTTGGCGGTGGGTTCGATACATTGACCGAGCAAGCCACGCTCGTCGGCAACACTGACCGAAACTTTGGTGCCGCCAATGTCTACACAGGCAGCCGGACGCATGCCGCGCGGAAAGGAAATTGGGGGGATTGCGGAAGAAACCATGGCCTATATTAATTTGAAATTGGCCGGCCAGGCCACCCCATCCCTACCGGGCATCCCGGCTTGTCCTTACCGGTTGAAGGTTTCGCTAGATTGCGCTGTCCCAGTGTGCCTACAGGCGAACCGCGCCATGGTCACCCACCAAACCACGGCCAGCAACCTTGTGAAGGCGCTGGTCAAAGCAGAATTGGCAAGCATCGAGAGAAAAGGCTCGGATCGCCGGGTGGTAGAGCTCAGTGTGCTGGCGGCGGGAGCCGCAGTTCTGGGCAAGGCGCCCGGCCCGTCTGCGGGTGTCCTTCCGCAGGCGTTGAACCGGCTCGACGGCGCTACCCTGGCGCATCTGGAGCGTGATCTGGCCATCCTGATTGGTGAACTGCATGCTGACGTTGCGGCAGGCCGGATTCCGCTTGCATTGCTCTAGGTGACCGGGTTCAAAGCTGGACAGTCTCCACGCCGTCAGACCAGCCAGGTAATTGCGCTGGCAATAAAGCTCAACAGCAAAGTGGTTGCAAGCGGCAGGTACCACTCGCGCCCAAACAGCTTGAAATGCAGATCACCCGGTAATTTGCCAAACCCCATGCGGCGCAGAAACGGGCTGAAAGTGTTGATCAGAATCAAGGCCAGGAAAATGACGAATATCCAGCGCAACATGGTTGGTTTGCCCTTCTGTGCGCTCAAAGGGTATGGGTTCGGTCGCCGGCTTCAAAACCCACTGCTTGCCACGCGGGCGAAGAAGTCACTTTTCCGGGGGATTTGACCAAGCCGATCACCTTGAACAACTCGCCCATTTCGTGCTCGGATATCAATTTTTGCGCCATGGCTTTGTCGGCAAACGACGCGTTCCCAAGTTTTTCCAGCAAGCCGCAATTCATCAAGAAACGCGCCTGTGAGCAATATCCCAGCACATCGAAACCCGATTCCTGTGCCGCCAGCGCGATGCCGGTGAAGTTGACATGCGCCGTGATGTCTTTGCGGCCAACATCGATCAAGGGGTTGCTGTCCACAAGGTGGGCCTGGTGGCACATCAAGGTGCCCATATGGCGTTGCGGATGGTAATACTCATGCTCTGGGAATCCGTAGTCAATGAAGAACACCGCGCCCTGTTCCAGGTGGTCACCCACGGTACGGACAAACGCCTCGGCCTGGGAGTGGATTTCACACAGGTAATCGTGCTGTCCCTCGATCTCGACCGGTGGCCGCAAGGCGCTCGGACGGTCGTGCCAGATGAACGCAGAATCCATTGCATTCGTCGAAGCGTCTGCCAAACCTACGCCGCGCTCTGACCATTCGCCACCTCGACGGACCATCAGTTTTACCGGCATGGCGTCCAGCACCTCATTACCAACCACCACGCCACGCATACCCGAGGGCAATCGATCAATCCATTGAACCTTGTCGCCAAATCGGGCCAGCGTTTCCTGTTGCTGCGCTCTGAGCGAGCCCGAAAGGTCAACGATGGTGTAGCGCTGCCACACAATGCCAAGCCCGTCCAGTTTGCACAGCACCTGCAAAGCAAGTGCCCCAGAGCCTGCGCCAAATTCCCAAAGCATGGAGGTCTCGGTTGCAACCAGTGCCTGTGCCACTTGGACTGCCAGCGTCTGGCCAAAGAAAGGCGTCATCTGCGGCGCGGTCACGAAATCACTGCCTTTGCCGCTCCCGCTTTGCGGCATGCGGCCAAATTTGAGACTTGCATTGGCGTAATAACCCAAGCCTGGGGAATACAACGCCAGCGACATAAAGTCGTCAAATCCCAGCCAGCCACCGGCCCGGCGGATGGCCGCGACAATTTGGTTGTGAAGGGGGTTGGCTAAAATCTCGTCACTCGACATTTGGCGGTGATTGTCCGCGATGCCATTCCATGACTTCCACAGACCACCCAAAAACCGTTCTCGTCACCGGCGCTGCCAAACGTCTTGGCCGCGATATTGCTTTGGCACTTGCCAAAGACGGCTGGCAGGTTGCCGTGCACTATCGAAACTCAAGGGACGACGCCGCCAAAACAGAAGTAGATTGCGCCAAACTGGCTGGGCGCAGTGGGCTTTTCTGTGCGGACCTGCAGGACGAAGCACAGGTGCGTGCCCTGCTACCCCGTGTGATCGAGTTGTTTGGTGCCGTCGACGCCGTGGTCAACAGTGCGGCCACCTTTGAACATGATTCACCCGCCACCTTCAGCTTCGACGCTCTTGACCAGCACCTGCACAGCAACACGGGCGCACCGATCCTCCTGGCGCATGCCTTGCACCGCCACGTGTCAGCGCGCAAAGCCGATGGCGTCGTCGTGAACCTGCTCGACCAGAAACTCTGGAACCAGAACCCGGATTTCTTCAGTTACACACTCTCCAAAGCGGCACTGGAAGCGGCCAATACCATGCTCTCGCTGGCGCTTGCGCCGCATGTGCGCGTTGTTGGCGTGGCGCCTGGGCTCACAATCACCAGCCATATGCTGAGTGACGACAGGTTTCAACAACTGCACCAGCAAAGCCCGCTTGGGCGTTCATCAACAGCGGCGGACGTCGCGGCCACTGTGAAATTTGCCCTTGAGAACAGGTCCATCACGGGCACCACCTTGATTGTGGACGGCGGCCAGCACCTGATGAAATTTGAACGCGATTTCTCGCTGATGTGAGGCTTGACCGATGACGTTCGCCAGCAGTTCAGGCCCACAAAGGACAGAAACCGCCCTGACCGGCCACCAAACCCTCACGCTCAACGGCCTTTGCTTCGACGCCAGCCTTGGCATCCTGGACTCCGAAAAAACCGCGCCCCAGCCGATCCGGGTTGACGCCGAGCTGCATCTGGGCGTGCAACCCCTGCAACCACGTGATGACGACATCCTGCACGTGCTGGACTACCGCAAGGTGCGCCGCATCATCATTGACGAATGCACGGCCGAACATGTGAACCTGCTGGAGAGCCTCATCGGCAAACTGGCCAGTCGCCTGATGCAGTTGCCGGGCGTGCACGGCGTGCGCGTCAAGATTGCCAAGCTTGAGATTTTTGACGACTGCGAAGTGGCGATTCGTATTGAAACCGGACACTGGTGAAAACGGGGTGAACTGATGGCAAACATGGAACTCGAAACCCAAAAACTTGAAAAGCGGCTGTGTCGGCAGGTGGGCCAGGCGATCATGGCATTCAACATGATTGAAGAGGGCGACAAAGTCATGGTTTGTGTGAGCGGCGGCAAAGACAGCTACGCCATGCTGGACGTCCTGCTCAAGCTGAAAAAACGCGCGCCCATCCGTTTCGATCTGATCGCCGTCAACCTCGACCAGAAACAGCCCGGGTTTCCCGAGCACATCCTGCCCCACTACCTGCATTCAATCGGTGTGCCGTTTCACATTGAAAACCAGGATACCTACAGCATCGTCAAGCGCGTGATCCCCGAGGGAAAAACCATGTGCAGCCTGTGCAGCCGCTTGCGCCGGGGCATTCTGTACCGCGTAGCCGACGAGCTCGGGGCCACCAAAATCGCTCTGGGGCACCACCGGGACGACATGTTGCAAACCTTTTTTCTCAATATGTTTTTTGGCGGCAAATTGAAAGGCATGCCACCCAAACTCGTCAGCGACGACGGAAAACACATCGTCATCCGGCCCATGGCGAACGTGGCCGAAAGAGACCTCACCCGCTGGGCAGCACACCGCGAATTCCCGATCATCCCCTGCACCCTGTGTGGCAGCCAGGAAAACCTGCAAAGGAAACAGGTCGGGCTGATGTTGCGCGACTGGGAGAAAAAATTCCCCGGGCGCATTGAAAGCATGTTCAGCGCGCTGCAAAACGTGGTGCCGTCGCATTTGATGGATGGCCGGCGTTATGACTTCAAGGGCCTGCAGACCACTGGCATTGCCAGCGCAGACGGCGACATGGCTTTTGACCCGGAGAGTTTTCCAAGGCCCACGACGCCATGCCTGCAGGTCGTGGCCGCATGATCGAGCCGACTCGGATCATCGCCGTGCGCCATGGCGAAACCGCCTGGAATGTGGACACCCGCATTCAGGGTCAGTTGGACATCGGGCTCAACGAGATGGGCCGCTGGCAGGCGCACCGGCTGGCATTGGCGCTTGCAGGGGAGCCCGTCACCGCCATTTATGCCAGTGACCTGCTGCGCGCCTGGGACACCGCCCTGTCGGTGAGCAACGCCGTTGGCCGCGACGTTCAAACCGAAGAAGGTCTGCGCGAACGCGGCTTTGGCGTGTTTGAAGGCAAGACCTTTGCGCAGATTGCAGAGCTGTGGCCGCAGGAGTCGCAGCTGTGGCGCAAACGTGAACCGGCCTTCGCGCCCGAGGGCGGTGAATCGCTGATCAATTTTCGCGAACGCATCGTCGGCGTGGTCAATCGCCTGGCAACGGGCCACGCGGGCGAACAAATCGTGCTGGTCGCGCACGGCGGCGTCATGGACGTGTTGTACCGCGCGGCCACGCGCCAGGAAATCCAGGCCCCGCGCACCTGGGATCTGGGTAACGCCACCATCAACCGGCTGCTGTGGACACCCGAGGGTCTCTCGATTGTGGGCTGGGCCGACAACCACCATCTGGACGACACCACGCTGGACGAGTCGACCGCTTGAACCTGCGGCTTTAAGCGGTCAAAGCCGACCCGGACGTGATTGCGGGTAGCCGACTTCCAGCCCGGAGAACAGGGATTCCCTGGGCGGGATCGCCTCCTCCTCGACTTCGCGCACCGTTACATGCCCGCGGTGTGTCAACGCCTGGTTGGGCATGGGTCGTCCCAGACCAAAGCCTTGCAATTCGTCGCAACCCATCATGCGCAGGACATTGGTTTGCTGTTCGCTCTCCACGCCCTCTGCGTTGACCCGGATATCCAGCGCATGGGCCAATGAAATGATCGACCGGACAATGACCGCCACCTTGGCGTTGTTGTCCAGGTTGCTGGTGAATGCGCGGTCAATCTTCACTTTGTCAAACGGGAACCGCCACAGGTAAGCCAGGCTGGAGTAACCAGTGCCAAAATCGTCCATTGCGAGGCTTACACCCGCCTTGGTCAGTTCACTGAGGACACGGCTCACCTGCTCGGTGTTGTTGACCAGCAATGACTCGGTGATCTCCAGCCCGAGGCGCTTGGCCGGCAGGCCGGTCTCCTTGAGAATGGCCAGGATTTTGGCAACCAGTTGTGTGTCTGCAAACTGGGCGGGCGACACATTCACATGCACGGTCAAGGAGCTTGGCCAACCGGCCGCGTCGTGGCATGCCTGCGTCAGCACCCACTGGCCAATTTTGCCGATCAGACCGTGGTCTTCTGCCAGGCCAATGAACTCGGCCGGCGAGATGGTGCCGCGGGTCGGATGGTGCCAGCGCAGCAGCGCTTCATAACCCACCAGGGTGTCGGCATCGGGTTCATACAGACCCTGGTAGTGCACCTCCAGCTGGTTGCCGGCGATGGCCTGGTTCAGGTCGCGCAACATCTCGCGGCTCGATTGGAGCTTGACGTCCATATCGGCGTCATAGAAGGTGAAATAGCCCCGGGCTGTTTCCTTGGCCCGGTAGAGCGCCAGGTCTGCCTTGATCATCAACTCGTCAGGCGTTTTCGCGTCTGCGCCAAACAATGCAATGCCGGCACTGCCGCCAAAATTGAACTGCATGCCGCCTTGGTGCAGGGGTTCGCCCAGCCGCTGCACCACACGATGGGCCAATGTTGCCACCACCGCCCTTTTCTGCACGTTCATCAGCAACACGGCAAACTCGTCACCACCCAGGCGCGCAACATAGTCGCCGTCGCGCACCGCGCTGGCAATGCGCTGATGCGCCTCCCGCAGCGCCTGGTCACCGGCCGCATGGCCCAGGGTGTCGTTGATTTCCTTGAAGTTGTCCAGGTCAATGCACAAAAGCGCAAAAGCCGGCCCGCCCTTGGCGCGCTTGCCCGCCGCTTTTTCAAGGACCTCATTGAAACTGATGCGGTTGAGCGAGCCGGTCAAGGGGTCGGCGTGCGCCATCTCCTGGAACTTTGCGCGGGCGCTCTTTGCCACTCGCAGGCGTCGCCACGACTGAAACATGGCGAGGCCCATGAAGATCGCCAGGAAACCGCCCACGATGGTTGCGACGCGTGCAAACCCGGCCCGCGTGAAGGCTGAGAGTTCAGTCTGGTCAACATGCACCTCCAGAACGCCTTGCACCTTGCCGCCCTTGATCACCGGCAAATAGGCCTCGCTATAGACGGCCGGCCGGCCGGCCACCGCCTCCCGCTGCAACGCGACAAATGTCTTGCCTGAGAGGACCCTGTCGCGAATTTTCGCCCTGCTGGCAGATTCGTGATGGCTGCCAATGCCCTCCTGCCGCACGGGCAGTGGCAGCGCTTCGTTGCGTGCCAGATCGGTGGAGGCCAGAACCTGAACGCCGGCACTGTCAAATATCTTGTATTCGAAAATGTTCTTGAATCGTGCCAGGGTAAGCAATTGCTGGCGGTCGCCGGGCTGCAACACGGCGCCTGGGCGGAACACCTCTGGCGCGGGCAGGGTGCGCTCAGCAAATTCAGCCCACTGCAACGCGGACTGTTCGGCGCTGTGCTCCAGCTGTTTTTCCTCTTCGGCACGAATCACCCACAAAGCGGTTGCGGCAAGAATCCCCGCCCCAAGGGCCCAGGCTGTCACGACTTTGATGTCCCGGGCGCGCCAATGCATGGCCTATTCTCTTAAAAAAGTTCGCTCGACGGGACAATAAAATTGTCAGGCGCTGCAACACCCAGGTGCCGGTAGGCCGCAAGTGTTGCGATCCGCCCACGCGGCGTGCGCTGCAGATACCCCTGCTGGATGAGGTAGGGCTCGATAACGTCTTCAATGGTCTCGCGCTCTTCGCCAATACTCGCGGCAATGTTGTCCAGCCCGACCGGGCCGCCGTCAAAGCGGTGAATCACTGCTTCGAGCAGCTTGCGGTCCATCACATCAAAACCCTGCGGGTCCACGTCGAGCATCACCAGCGCCCGGTTGGCAATCTCCAGCGTGATCTGGCCCTTGCCCTTCACGTCAGCAAAGTCACGCACGCGGCGCAACAGCCGGTTGGCGATGCGCGGCGTGCCACGCGATCGCCGGGCAATCTCGAAGCCACCGGCTTCATCGGTCGGCACATTGAGCAAACCAGCGCTGCGTTTGACAATGCGCGCCAGCTCTTCTGCGGTATAGAACTCCAGCCGTGCGACGATGCCAAAACGGTCGCGCAGCGGGTTGGTGAGCATGCCCGCGCGCGTGGTCGCGCCCACCAGCGTGAAGGGCTGCAAATCGAGCTTGATCGAACGCGCCGCCGGGCCTTCGCCGATCATGATGTCAATCTTGTAGTCTTCCAGCGCGGGGTACAAAATCTCCTCGACCACCGGGCTCAGCCGGTGAATTTCGTCGATGAAGAGCACATCGTTCTTTTCCAGATTCGTCAGGAGCGCGGCCAGATCCTTGGGCTTCTCGAGCACCGGCCCGCTGGTCTGGCGCAGGTTCACGCCCAGTTCGTGCGCGACGATGTGGCTCAAGGTGGTTTTGCCCAGACCCGGCGGGCCAAACAGCAACACGTGGTCCAGCGCCTCGCCGCGTTTTTTGGCGGCGCCGATGAAAATTTCCAGCTGCTCGCGGATCTTCATCTGGCCGATGTACTCGTCCAGCAGTTTGGGGCGAAGCGCCCGCTCAACGGCTTCCTCCGCAGGGGAGGTTGGCGCGGCGGAGACCATGCGTTGTGGCAGCGCGGCGAAATCGTCAGTCTGGATGGTCACGTCGCGGTCACTTTTGCATTTACCGGGCCAATGCCTTCAGGGCCAGCCGGATGCCATCACTCACACCCACGTCGGCCGGCAGCGCCTTGAGCGCCAGCGCCGCCTCCTTGTCGCTGTAGCCCAGCGCCAACAGCGCTTGCAGGATGTCGCTCTGCGCGTCGTTGGCAACGCTTGTGGGCGCGCCGATGTCCGCGCCCAATTTGCCTTTGAGCTCCAGCAGCAGACGCTCGGCCGTCTTTTTGCCAATGCCGGGCACCTTCACCAGGCGGCCGGCCTCCTGCAAGGTCACGGCTTGCGCCAGTTCCCCCACACTCATGCCTGAAAGCACCGAGAGCGCCGTGCGCGGGCCCACCCCCGAGATCTTGATGAGTTGGCGAAACCCCTCGCGCTCGGCGGCGGTGGCAAACCCATACAGCAGCTGCGCGTCTTCGCGCACCACAAAATGCGTCAGCAACATGACTTTCTCGCCCAGCGGCGGAAGGTTGTAAAACGTGCTCATGGGAACGCTGACTTCGTAGCCCACGCCATTGCAGTCCAGCGTGACCTGTGGCGGGTTTTTCCCCGCCAGCAGGCCCTTGAGTTGTCCGATCACTTGAAATCCCTTCAGTCTGGGGCTGATGTTAGCGACAATTGCCCTCACTTCGACCCCACCACCCTTCAAGCCGCATGATTCTTCGCCACCTGTTTTCACCGCCCAACAACACCCGGCTGGGCCACTTGTGCGGTCCGATGGACGAGCACTTGCGCACCATCGAAGCAGCGCTGCAGGTGAAGATTGCGCACCGGCACGAGCAGTTCAAGATCGACGGCACCAAAGCCAACGGCAAACGCGCGCTTGAGCTGTTGCAGGCGCTGTATGAAATCGCCGCGCGCCCGATCGAGCCAGCCGTGGTGCAGATCATGCTGGCAGGCGACCCGGACCTGGACGACGCCGCCGCCCCCTCTCTCAAAACCCGCCGCCCCGAGCTCAAACCGCGTACGCTGAACCAGGCCACCTACCTCGACAACATCACCGCCTTTGACATCACCTTCGGCATTGGTCCGGCCGGCACCGGCAAGACTTACCTCGCAGTGGCGATGGCGGTTGATGCGCTCCAGCGCAGCGCGGTGCAGCGCATCGTGCTCACCCGCCCCGCCGTGGAAGCCGGTGAAAAGCTGGGTTACCTGCCCGGCGACCTGGCGCAGAAGATCGACCCGTACCTGAGGCCTCTTTACGACGCGCTCTACGACCTGCTGGGCTTCGACCAGGTGCAAAAAGCCTTCGAGCGCCAGACCATCGAGATTGCTCCGCTGGCGTTCATGCGCGGGCGCACGCTGAACAACGCCTTCGTGATCCTCGATGAAGCACAAAACACCACGCCTGAGCAAATGAAGATGTTTTTGACGCGCATCGGTTTTGGCGCCAAGGCGGTGATCACCGGCGACGTGAGCCAGATCGATTTGCCCAAGACGCAGCAAAGCGGCCTGATCGACGCCGAGCGGGTTCTCAAACGCGTCAACGGCATCTCGTTTTGCCGCATGACCAGCGCCGACGTGGTGCGCCACCCCCTGGTCGCGCGCATTGTGGACGCCTACGACATGCCCGGCCGCTCCGACACCGAGCGCCCCGAGTTGCCGCTCAAACCGGCGGGCCGCGCGCGCGGCCGCAAGTCGGCCGCCTGAACACGGCCACCCGCATGCTCAAACAGCTGCAACTGTCGCTCCAGTTCGCCGTGGGCCATGCGCGTGACACTGCGCGCGACACCGCCCGCGAAACTCTCCACCATCGCGCCGTCCTGCCGCGCCACTTCGTCACGCGGTGCATCCGCCACGCGCTGCAACACGACGCTGAAATCACCGTGCGCATCGTGGGCCACGAGGAGGGCCAGGCGCTGAACCGCGACTACCGGCAAAAAGACTACGCCACCAATGTCTTGACCTTTGACTACGCCCGCCCGCCCGCCGCAACCGTGGTGCAGGCTGACCTGGTGTTATGCGCCCCGGTGGTGGCGCGCGAGGCGCGCGAGCGAGGTAAAACGCTGCAGGCGCATTACGCACACTTGCTGGTGCACGGGGCACTGCATGCGCAAGGCTGGGACCACGAAACGTCTGCGGCCGACGCCCGCGCCATGGAGGCACTTGAGGCGCAAATCCTGGCACGGCTGGGTTTACAGAACCCCTACCGCTGATCCCAGCTGGCCATCGAGTATGCTACTATTTATATAGCAAACTATTCATAATATTCGTGACTTCATACCTGATTTTCTCAAAATTTTGCAAAAGTCAGCCATTTTCCAGATTAATTAACACCCATGTTAATTATTGGCCCTTAGAATCAAATTCATGCAAAACCGCCGCTCGCCCCGCTTTCGCCGGCACCTGCCCTGGCTGCTGGCCTGGAGCTTGGTGACCTTGCTGACGGCCCTGATCCTCGGGCAGCGAGAGATCAACCGGCAGCGCGAGATCTTCGACGCCGACCTGCACACCGCCCACAGCCTGGTGAGCCAAAAACTCCAGCAAAACGACACGCTCCTGGCCGCCCTGGCCAGCGCACCCAGCGCCGACTCGCTGGCGCGCATGGAGCAGCGCCTGGCCCACACCCACCCGCAGGTCTTGCAGGTGCAAAAGCGCGACGCCGGCGGCTCCTGGGGCGACGAGTCGATGGCCGCCGCCGAAGAAGCGTCGGCCAAACAGAAACGCGCCGTGATCGCCAGCGTGAATCTGGCGCGCGACCGTTACCTCCTGGTGCAAGCCGCCGAGCCCACCAGCCTCGCGCTGCTGCTGGACCTGCGCGCGCAAATCCCCTGGAGCCAATGGCCGATGGCGCGTGAAGCCAGCCCGGTGCAGGTGCGGCTCGGCTACCAACGCCAGTTTTTGACGTTGCAAGATGGCCTGCCACCTGCGCCAGACGGCATGGCCGCGCCGCGCGGCTGGCCGTTCAGTTTCACGAAACCGCTCGATTCAGCCAGCCAGCCGTTTGTGTTGACTGGCCAGCGCACCCTGGCCTGGCGCGAACTGCCCTGGAGTCCGATTTTCAACATCTCGCTGTTCACGGCCTTGCTCCTTCTGGCGGCCCGCGCGCTCCTGCGCCAACGCCACGACATGGCCCGTGCGCGCGAGCTGGTGCACATCGGCGAAGTCGGCCGCCTCAGCACCATGAACGAGCTGGCCGCCGGCATGGCCAAAGAACTCGGCGCCCCGCTCGAGGCCGCGCAGGCAGCGCTGAACCAGGCCCGCGCGCAACTCAGCGACGACAGCCAGGAGCCGCTGGTGGCGTTGTTGTCGATCGACACCGCCGCCGACCAGATCAAAGACGCCCACAGTGTGGTCGCCCGCCTGCGCCATGTCGGCGAGCAGCCCGACCTCTCGCACCAGATGGAGCGTGTAAGCCTGCTGGCAGCCGCACGCACGGCGCTGGATTTGTTGCAGCCCGAGCTCACGCGACATGGTGTGGTGCCCAAGATTGAACTCGCGGGGCCCGAATTTTCCGTGCTGGCCGAGACCGAGGCGCTGCAGCAAATCCTGTTTCAGCTCATCACCAACGCCCTCCAGGCCATGGACGGCATGCGACCCCAGGAACGCCGCCTGACGCTCGCGCTGGCCCACGCCGGGCGCACCGGCCACCTCACCGTGCAAGACAACGGACCCGGCATCGCCAACAACATCGCCACCCAAATTTTTGAACCGTTTTTCACCACCCGCCCCGGCCACCTCGGCCTGGGCCTGAGCCAATGCGAAACCCTGGCCAGCAGCATGGGCGG
>JANNMM010000113.1:0-49371 GCA_031397915.1 Rhodoferax sp.
CGACCGCCGAGCCCGCGTTGCCCGCATGCCAGTAACGTGTGCGCACAGTGCCAACCTGGACAAAACGGTCTTGCTGATCCATCGGTCGGCTCCAGTAAAAAAGTTGGCTGGCAGTTTAACCGCGCGGGTTACATGCTTTTGCGCCGTCGCATAATCTCATCCTGCAAAGGAACCGCCATGGCCGAAACACTTGACAAACCCGCCTCCCCGCCCGCCGCCGACAAAGCCGCCTACCGCAACTACGCCACGCCCCAGGTGAGCGAAACCTTCGACCGGGTGCGCGAGTTTTACCGCCTGAACCACACCCATCAGACGCACGATTTTGTCAAGGCCAAAAAAGCCGAATTCCTTTCCTTCAAGCGGCAAAAAATGACGCCCTGGGCGGCGCTGGACTACCTCAACACCCTGGTGGACGACAGCGACCCCGACATCGCCCTGCCCCAAGTCGACCACCTGCTGCAAACCTCGGAGGCCATGCGTGCCGATGGCCAGCCCGACTGGATGGTGCTGACCGGCTTCATCCACGACCTGGGCAAGGTCCTGTGCCTGTTTGGCGAGCCGCAGTGGGCCGTGGTGGGCGACACCTTTCCCACCGGCTGCGCCTATTCACCCAAAATCGTCTACAGCGAATTTTTTGCCGCCAACCCCGACATGCAGCGCCCCGAGTTGCAGACGGCCCATGGCGTTTACGCACCAAACTGCGGGCTGGAAGAGGTCCACATGAGCTGGGGCCACGACGAATACCTCTACCACCTGATGCGCCCGCATTTGCCCCTGGAGGCGCTGTACATGATCCGCTTTCACAGTTTCTACGCCTGGCATCGCGAGGGTGAATACGCGCACCTGTGCAATGCGCAAGACCGCGCCATGTTGCCCTGGGTGCTGAAGTTCAACCCGTACGACCTGTATTCGAAAACCCCTGACCGGCCGCAATTGGCCAGCCTGAAGCCGTATTACGAAGACCTGATGGGCAAATACCTGCCGTCAACCCTGCAGTTTTAGACGCGTGTTTGCCTAAAATCCAGGCGATGACAGCCGCCGCCCGCGCCAAGCCCGAGGATTTTTTCTCGCCAGGCCAGTGGCAGGACTTGACCGAACGTTCCGCCTGGAAAGGCCTGCTCCTGGTGGCCCATTGCTGGAGCGTGATTGCAGCGGCCATCGCGATGGGCGTGGTGTGGCCGCTCACGATTCCGCTGGCAGTGGTGCTGGTTGGCAACCGCCAGCTTGGCCTCTTTATCCTGATGCACGACGCCGCACACGGTGCCCTGCACAAAAACCGCGCTGTCAACGACTGGGTTGGCAAGTGGCTTTGCGGCTTTGACCTGCACGCCTACCGCAGCTACCACCTGCAACACCACCGCTTTGTACAGCAAGACCACGACCCGGATCTGGTGCTCTCCAAGCCGTTCCCGGTGACGCGCCAGTCGCTGTGGCGCAAAGTGGTGCGGGACCTCAGTGGTCGGACCTTTTACAAGCAGCGTTTGGGCGACGTCGTGGCACAGCTTAAATCGCCGGGCGATGCGTCCCGCTGGCACATCCTGTGTGAAGAAGCCACCCGGCAACGCCTGTTTTTGCTCTTCAATGGTATGGGCCTGGTCATCTTCATGGCGGCGGGGTTGGGTTGGGCCTGGCTGTTGATGTGGTTGTTGCCCATGGCGACCTGGCTGCCGCTCATCACCCGCCTGCGCAACATTTCCGAACACGCCCTGGTGGCGCAAAACGAGCCCGACCCGCTGCGCCATGCGCGCACCACGCACGCCAACTTTTTCGAGCGCATCTGCATCGCGCCGTATTGGGTCAATTACCACTGTGAACACCACATGTTCACCCAGATCGCCTGCTGGAACCTGCCGCACGCCCATCAACTTTTGAAAAGCCAGGGCGCCACACAGCGGATGGAACTCAGCCCGGGCTACTGGCGCCTGCTTTGCCAGGCCAGCGCCGCGCCCGGGCGCGCCTGATGCTTCACTTTCGCCCTTACCTGGTCGATTCGCTCAAGGGTTACACCCGGCAACGGCTACTGGCTGACGCCGCCGCCGGCGCCACGGTGGGCATCGTCGCCCTGCCGCTGGCGATGGCCTTTGCCATGGCCAGCGGGCTCAAACCCGAAGCCGGCATCTTCACCGCCATCATCTCCGGTTTTCTGGTCTCTTTGCTGGGTGGCAGCCGCGTGCAGATTGGCGGGCCGGCCGGGGCGTTCATCGTCATCGTGTTCGGCATCGTGGAGCGGTATGGCCTGGCCAACCTGATCATTGCCACGGCGATGTCGGGCGTGATGTTGTTCGCCATGGGGTTCTTCAAGCTTGGCGTGTTGATCCGTTTTGTGCCGGTTGCCGTGGTGATTGGTTTCACCAACGGCATCGCGGTGCTGGTGGGCCTCTCGCAGATAAAGGATTTTCTGGGGCTCTCCATCGCCAACATGCCGGGCAACTTTTTCGGCATCCTGCAAACGCTGTACGACAACCTGCACAGCGTCAACTGGCAGGCCTTTTTGCTCTCGCTGGTGGCCTTGGCGCTGGTCGTTGGCTGGACGGTCCTGATGCCGCGGGTGGGCAAGGAGCGGGCCAAGACCCGTACTATTGCCAGCAAGATGGCGGTGGTGCCGGGCTCCATCGTCGCGCTGGTGGTGTGCACGCTGGCAGTGACCCTGCTGGACCTGCAGGTCGACACCATCGGCAACCGGTTTGGCGGCATTCCCTCGACCTTGCCGGGCTTTCAGTTGCCTGATTTCACCTGGGAAACGGCTCGTTTTCTCTTAGTTCCGGCGACCACGCTGGCGCTGTTGGGCGCCATCGAGTCGCTCTTGTGCGCGCGTGTGGCCGACAACATGATCGGCGACCGCCACAACTCCGATCAGGAACTCATGGCGCAGGGCATTGCCAACATCGTCACGCCCTTTTTTGGCGGCATGCCTTCCACGGGCACCATCGCCCGCACCATGACCAATGTGAAAAGCGGCGCCACCAGCCCTATTGCAGGGATCGTGCATGCCTTGATGCTGCTCTTGATCATTCTGGTGGCCGCACCACTGGCCAAAAACATCCCGCTGGGGGCGCTGGCGGCGATCCTGCTGTTTGTCGCCTGGAACATGGGCCAGTGGCGCGAATTCGTGAATCTGCGCCAGTTCCGCCTGCCCTACCGCATCACCCTGCTGGCGGTGTTTTTCCTCACGGTGATTTTTGATTTGACGGTGGCCGTAGAGGTCGGCCTGATTGCTGCTTGCGTGACTTTCATCTACCGCATCTCCAGCCTCTCGCGCAGCGAGCGCGTGCGGGTGCTGGACCAGCCGATTTTGGCCAGCGCCAACGCCGAAGGCGGCCAGGTCGCGGCCTACCGCCTATATGGCGCGCTCTTCTTTGGCGCCGTCAAACTGACGCAGGACATCGAAGCCAGCCTGCCCAGCCGCGTGCTGGTGCTCGACCTGAAAAACCTGATTTACATGGACTCGTCCGGCGTGGAAGCCTTGCTGGAACTCATCCGGGCCTGCCGCAAGGCGCACGTGCAACTGGTGGTATGCGGCCTCTCGCACCAGCCGCTGGACATCGCCAAACGCAGCGGCTTGCTGCGGCAATTTGACGGACTGGCCAGCGGCAATGTGCTGGTGGACAACCTCGCCGCCGGGCTTGCTGCGGCGACGGCTTGATCAGCCCCTCGGGTCCAGATCCGGGTCGCGCACCGAGCCGGTCGAGACCACGCGCATGTCGCTGTTGAACACGGCGGTGAAGACTTTCGAATCCGAGGTATTGGGCCCGTCCATCCAGCGCCAGTCGTAGTGCGTCTGGTTTTTCAGCACGTAGGGTGTGACTTTCATCGGCTTGCCCAGCATCTTGCGCACGTCTTCCATCATCATGCCGGGCGTGACCTTGGCAAAATTTTCCGGCGTGAGCACCTGGCGCAGCGAGGCCATCTTGCCGTCTGGCCCGATGGTGATCATGTAATTTTTGTGCCCTTGCGGCTGGCGGTTGTATTCAAAAATGCGGCCCTGCACCGGACTCCCAGCGGGCGTGTCCCACACTTTCTCGGGTTCGCCAAATCTGGCCTTCACATCGGCCTCGGTGGCCACGCCCTCCTCCAGCTCGGCGATGCGCTGCGGGTCGCAGCCAATAAGCGCGAGAAAAGTGGCGAGTAGGCCCATGGTGACAATTCCCCTGGTCGTTGTTCCAAACATGCTGGCTCCTGAAGGCTAAAGCGCGCCATTGTCGCCGGGCCTTTGGCATGCAGCCAAAGCCGCAGGCCGGGACCGGGCAGGACTGTAAGCGATTGTTTGTGGCGCTCGCCGGCTTTACCGCAGCGCGCCCGGAAACGCCCATAGGCGGTTGACGTCCTGCGCCCAATGCCTGGGCCCAGGCCCGAACAGGCCGATGCGGGGGTCAGGGTGCACGTCCAGATCCGGGTCGCGCACCGAGAGCGTGGAGACGACCCGCATTGACGCGTCAAACACCGCCGAAAACACGGCCGAGTTTTCCCGCGTGGGGCCGTCCAGGTAACGCCAGTCGTAATACGTGACCGGCCTCAGGGGGTAACGGGTGATTTTCATCGGCTGACCCAACAGGCGCAACACCTCCTCGGGCGTCATGCCGACCTGCACGCGGGCGAAGTTTTCGCGGTTGAGCACCTGGCGCACAGCGGCCACCCTGCCGTCGGCGCCGATGTCCACCATGAAGGCGGTGTGGCCACTGGGCTGGCGGGTGTATTCCAGTGCCTTGCTGCCCGCCGGTGCGCCCGCCGCAGCGGGCCAAACGCGGCCCGGCTCGCCCCAGCGGGTGCGCACCTCGGCTTCCGTTGTAACGGACACCGGCAAAGCGTCCGTCGACAGACTCGCACACCCTGACAGGCCGCACACCACCAGAGCCGCACCGGCCAGCGCCCGCCAAGGTCTGAATCCGTGATTCGGCTTCGTCATGGTCCTCATGTTGATACTGAGTAAAATCGGGCCCATGAGTTTCAATTTTTTGTCCCTTTTTCGCCGGCCGCATTACCAGTCGGACGTGACCGAGTTCATTTTGCAACTCAAAGCGGCCCGGCCGGAGCTTGAAGAGCGCCAACGCGCCGGGCGCGCGCTGTTGTGGGACAAAAACGTCGACCGCGCCGCCTGGAGCGACTACCGCGCCGGTGAAGTCGATCAAAAACCCTACGTTTACCAGACTGATTCCCAGTAATCCGGGCACGTTTGCGTGGTTTTGGGCGCACCTGCCCGAGCAGTCTGGGTATAATATTTAATTCTTCATATACTTCATGAAGTTATTAAGCCATGAAGTCGCGGAAAATATGCATTGTCAGCTTCTTTATTTACAGTAAATCAGGCTGATTTTTTGATGATTTCCAGTGTAAGTTCCGTTTTACAAGAGAATCCTGGCGCTGTGGGTATGCCGATCTTGCCCGATGTGGTCGACCAGGTGGCCCTGGCGCGGCTTTACGGCGAACCACTCTTCGCCATGCCGCAGGATCTGTACATCCCGCCCGACGCGCTGGAGGTCTTTCTCGAAGCCTTTGAAGGCCCCCTGGATCTGCTGCTGTACCTCATTCGCAAGCAGAATTTCAACATTCTCGACATCCCGATGGCCGCCGTCACGCGGCAATACCTCGTGTATGTGGAGGAGATCCGGGGTCGCAACCTGGAACTGGCGGCCGAGTATTTGCTGATGGCCGCGATGCTGATCGAGATCAAGTCTCGCATGCTCCTGCCGCCGCGCAAACAGGCCGACGGCCAAGAGGTGGAAGACCCGCGCGCCGAGCTGGTGCGTCGCCTGCTCGAATACGAGCAGATGAAACTCGCCGCCGCCCGGCTCAACGAGTTGCCGCAACTCGGGCGCGACTTCCTCAAGGCTCAGGTGTACATCGAGCAGGCGCTGCAGCCGCGTTTCCCCGACGTGAACGTGGTCGACTTGCAGGAAGCCTGGGCCGGCATTTTGAAGCGCGCCAAACTCGTGCAGCACCACAAGATCACCCGGGAAGAACTCTCGGTGCGCGAACACATGAGCATCGTGCTGCGCCATTTGCAGGGCCGCAAATTCATGGAGTTTGAGAAGCTGTTTGACCCGACCAAGGGGCAGCAGGTGATGGTCGTCACGTTTCTCGCGCTGCTGGAGCTGGCCAAGGAAATTCTGGTCGAGATCACCCAGGCCGAGGCGTTTGCGCCGATCTACGTGCGGTTGGCTTTCACGCCTGCGTGAATTGTCATTTCTCGCCTGCGTGAATTGTCATTTCTCGCCTGCGTGAATCGTCATTTCACGCCTGCGTGAGTCGTCCAGTGAAGCCGGCGTGACGCGCCAAGGGGACGGCAAACCATCACCCAACTTGGGTAAAAAGCGCTTTGCAGGGGCGCCCGGGGCCGGTACAGTCTGGATTCGCGTGGATTCATGTATTGGGCACGCTGAGAGAAACACCACTTACCGGAGGTGTCGCCATGCTGGCAAACCTGTCCCTGCACACCGGCCTGCGCCATGCAGTCGTGATCGCTTCACTGCTGCTCGCAGCTTGCACCAGTGTGTCCCCCTACCGCACCGAATTGGCCAAGACCTGTGACCTGACGGCCATATCCGCCGGCACCGCACCGCCCGAATGCGGCCTTGCGGCGATTGAAACGTCGAAAGACTTCGACATCGCTTATGTGGAATTCAGCGACCAGGGCTGGCTTTACCGGCGCGACCAGTTGGCCACCGCGCTCAAGCTGCTGCACAAGCCCGATCCCCGGCCACTGCAAATCATCGTCTTCGTCCATGGCTGGAAGCACTCTGCGCGGTTTGAAGACACCGACGTGCGGGCCTTCCGCGAAACGGTGATGCCCGCCATGGCGCGCAACCAGCCCAATTCCCGCACCGTTGGCGTTTTTGTCGGCTGGCGCGGCGCTTCGCTGGACCTGCCGAGCGTCCCGCAGTCGATTTCATTTTATGACCGCAAATCAACCGCAGATCATGTGGCGCGTGGCGCGGTGCGCGAGCTGTTTTCACACCTGCGCGTCATGCGCAACCGAACCTTGCCAGGCCCGGTGCCCAGACCGTCGATCACCCTGATCGGCCACAGTTTTGGCGGGCTGATTTTGTACAACTCCATCGCCGAATCGTTGCTGGACACGCTGGTGGTGGCCAATGCGGGCGACCCGGCATTGCCCCGGCAAGCGGGGCAGGTTTTTGATCTGGTGGTGCTGCTGAACCCGGCGTTTGAAGCGACCCGGTTCGAGCCACTGTTTCAGGTGGCCAAAGACCGCCTGGCAACCGGCGGGCCAGCGTGGTTGTATGCCAGGAGCCAGCGCCCGATTTTTGTCTCCATCACCTCCGAGGCCGACAGCGCCACCAAAACCGCTTTTCCCATCGGACGCTTCATCAACTCGACTTTCCAGCATGAAGGCTGGACCGACCAGGACGATCCCAGCAAACAGGAATACGCCGACCGTCTTGAAAAAGTCGCCAACAACCACACCATCGGCCACATGGCGCGTTACCGCACGCACCGGCTAACCTTGAACGCCAACAGCCAACCCTCGTTGAAAACCGGATCGAAATTCCGCATTGACTGCGCGGCTTTGCCCAACCCCTTGTTGGCCAATGACAGCCGCTTCCCGCTGTGGAACCTGTTTGCCGCAGCCGACGTGATCGACGGTCACCACGACATCTACCGCGAAAACCTGTGGGATTTCATCTCGGCGCTGGGCAAGCGCGAGCTGGGCCCGGACGAGGTATGCCGCTAATGGCGCCGATTGATGGGCGGCTGGCCTTCACGCCTGCGTGAATCTTCAGTTCACGTCTGCGTGAAACCGGCTGGCGGGAACAGGCCGACGGGGCACTCAGCTGCGCGGCTGTCCTCCGCAGCGGCCTTCGCCGACTGCTCCCCCTTGATGCCGCTACGCCGAGCGCCCCATCGACCTGATCCGGGTGGAAGCGCTGGTATTCAACCATTGCACAAGAGCCACCGTCATTGCCGCTGAGGTCAGGGTGGGTGGCGCAGCGAAATAGAGGAGGAGCAGTCGGCGAAGGCCGCTGCGGGGGACATTCGCGTAGCTACCCACCCTGGCCTCTGCGGCTCGCCCACAATGGATCAGTTGCCAGGGCAGTCAACTCTCTACCCGCGCCTCGCGCCCCATCAGCACAGCCACGGCCTGAGCGGCGCCAATCTGGCCGTCAAGCAGCGCGACCACGGCCTTTGAAATGGGCATGTCAATTCCAAGGGCGGCGGCACGTTGAACCACAGTGCGGGCGCAATACACACCCTCAGCCACGTGCCCGAGTGAATCGACGGCCTGCTGCAAGGTTTTGCCGCTGGCCAGCGCCAGGCCGATTTTGCGATTTCGGCTCAAATCGCCGGTGGCGGTGAGCACCAGATCGCCCAGGCCGGAGAGGCCCATAAAGGTTTCTGGCCGGGCGCCCAAGGCGATGCCAAAACGCGTCATTTCGGCCAGACCGCGGGTGATCAACGCGGCGCGGGCGTTCAGGCCCAGGTGCAGGCCGTCACACAGGCCGGTGGCGATGGCCAGCACGTTTTTCACCGCGCCGCCCACTTCCACACCGGCCATGTCTTCATTGGCATACACGCGCAGGGTCGGGCTGTGAAAGGCATTCACCAGCGCCTCGCGCACGCCGGCATGGCGGCTGGCGGCGACCAGCGCGGTGGGCTGGTTGCGCGCCACTTCCAGCGCAAAACTCGGCCCGCTCAAGGCCCCGGCCCGCAAGCCCGGCGCCACCTGAGCCTGCACCTCGTGGGGCAAGAGGCCACCCAGGCCAGCGCCCGACGCTTCAAATCCCTTGCACAACCAGACCACGGGCACCGCAACGTCGCACAACAGCAACAACTTGCCACGAAGGGCCGCCATCGGCGTGGCGACAACGACCAGGTCGGCTGCGTTGGCCAAAGCGGGCAATGCCGCCTCGTCAGCAGCGCTCAGCGTCAACGAATCCGGCACGGGCACGCCCGGCAAATAGCGCCGGTTTTCACGGGCCGTTCGCAACGTTTGTACCTGTTCGCGGTCTCTGGCCCACAGGGTGACGGCATGGCGGCCGGCGCTCACCGCCAGCGCTGTGCCCCATGCACCGGCACCAATGACCAGAATCTTCACGGCCGTCTACGCGTTTTGGACGACGCCCAACGGCAAGATGGCCTACTGGGTGATGATCTTGGCCGGCGCCGCGGCTGCAGCTGCCGCGGCCTGCGCCTGCTGCTGCTCGTACATCGCCTGAAAATTGATTTCAGACAAATGCACGGGCGGAAACCCCGCGCGCTGGATCAAATCAGCCACATTGCCGCGCAAATACGGGTAGACGATTTGCGGGCAGGCGATGCCCATCACCTGGTTCATCTGCGCCTGCTCGAGGTTGCGGATCTCAAAAATGCCGGCTTGTTTGACTTCGGCCAGAAACACCGTTTTGTCCTTGATCTTGGTGTGCACCGTGGCCGTAACCGAGACTTCATAGACGCCTTCCGCGGCGTTTTCGGCATTCACACCGAGCTGGATGTCAACAGTAGGTTGCTCCTGCACCAAAAGGATGCCAGGGGAATTGGGCTGCTCGAGCGACGACTCCTTGAGGTAGACGCGCTGGATCTGGAAAACCGGTGCATTTGCCGGTGCGTTGCCGTCGGCAGTTTGGGGAGAGGAGGCTTCAGCCATGGGTTGCTTTCAGGTAAATGGGTTCAGGAAAAAACGAAAATGGAAAAGAATCAATCTGGCGCCGGGCTCAGGCCAAGGCCAGCATCGGGCCGAGCTCACCGCGCCCGTCCAGCGCGATCAGGTCGTCGCAGCCACCCACGTGGGTCGCGCCGATGAAAATCTGCGGCACGGTGCGCCGCCCGGTGAGTTCCACCATTTTCATGCGTTCATCGGGGTCAGTGTCGATGCGGATTTCTTCAATGGTTTCCACACCCCGGGCCTTGAGCACCTGTTTGGCGCGGATGCAATATGGGCACACAGCGGTGGTGTACATCTTGACAGCATTCATGCGGGTTCAGGCTTTCTCAACGGGCAGGTTGGCGGTCTGCCAGGCTTTGAGGCCGCCTTGCATCGACTGCGTGTTCTCGTAACCGAGCTTTTTGGCGATGGCCACCGCACGCGCCGAACGCGCGCCGGTCTGGCACACCAGGATCAGCGGCAGGGTCTTGTTTTTCACCGTGGCCGCCAGCTTGTCCTCGAGCTGGTTCAAGGGCACGTTTTTCGCGCCGCCCACATGGCCGGCCGCGAACTCGTCAACCTCACACACGTCCACCACCACGGCCTTTTCGCGGTTGATGAGCATGACCGCGCCATCCGGCGTGAGGCCCCCGCCCGCGTTCTTGAGAACCGGCAAAAACAGCATCACGCCCGAGCTGAGCGCAATCGCGATCAGCATCCAGTTGTCGACTAAGAATTTCACATCTCTCCTTGATTTATTCCTTCGTGGCGGGCCATTTGACGGGTGCCAGCCTTTTCAATGCAACCTGTGATTTTAGAATGCTGGCGTGGCCGGCCCTGACCCGGGCGCGCATTTCCCCCAAAATTGGCGATTTCGCCAGCCCAATGGCCCTTTTTGCAGCGAACCCGTCTGACCAACATGTACAAACTTGTGCTCATCCGCCACGGCGAATCCACCTGGAACCTCGAAAACCGCTTCACCGGCTGGACCGACGTGGACCTGACCGAAACCGGTGTGACCCAGGCCAAAAACGCCGGAAAACTGCTCAAGGCCGAGGGGTTTGACTTCGACATCGCCTACACCAGCGTGCTCAAACGCGCTACCCGCACCTTGTGGCATTGCCTGGACGAGATGGACCGCACCTGGCTGCCGGTGGTCAACAGCTGGCGCCTCAACGAACGCCATTACGGCGCCCTGCAGGGCCTGAACAAGGCCGATATGGCCAAAAAATATGGCGACGCGCAGGTGCTGGTGTGGCGGCGCAGTTACGACACGCCCCCGCCCGTGCTGGACGCCAGCGACCCGCGCAGCGAACGCGCCGATGTGCGGTACGCAAAACTCAAACCCGAACAGATTCCGCTGACCGAATGCCTCAAAGACACCGTCGAGCGGGTCATGCCCTTGTGGACCGAATCCCTGGCCCCGGCGATCAAGGCCGGCAAACGCATCGTCATCGCGGCGCACGGCAATTCAATCCGGGCCCTGGTGAAATACCTCGACAACATCGCCGACGACGCCATCGTCGGGGTGAACATCCCCAACGGCATTCCGCTGGTTTATGAGCTGGATGCCGACCTGAAACCGATCCGCCACTATTACCTCGGCGATGCCCAGGCGGCGGCCAAAGCGGCGGCGGCAGTGGCCAACCAAGGCAAAGGCTGAGTCTTTTACCGTCACTTGCGCCAGCTTTGCGCCAAGAATTCACGGCTTTACCGCAACTTCATCCCGGGCGGGCGGAACCGCACGGTGAAAATCTGCTCCAAGGTGTAATATGCCTTTACGAGGCTTGAGAGGGAATATTTATGGGCTCCAAACTGAAAATTGCCGGCTGGATTTCTGTTGGCGTCATGGCTGGCGCGCTCACGACGGTTTCCCTGCAGACCGTGGCGCGCGGCACACTGGCGCCCTTGCCGCTCGAAGAGCTGCAACAGCTTGCGGCCGTGTTCGGCATGGTCAAGAGCGACTACGTGGAGGCGGTGGACGAGAAAAAACTCATCACTGACGCCATCTCCGGCATGGTTGGCGCGCTCGACCCGCATTCGGTCTATTACGACAAAAAATCCTTCAAGGAATTCCGCGAAGGCACCTCGGGGCGTTTTGTCGGCGTGGGCATCGAGATCACGCAAGAAGACGGCCTGGTCAAGGTGGTGGCGCCCATTGAAGGCTCACCCGCGTTCAAGGCCGGCCTCAAAACCAATGACCTGATCACCAAGATCGACGACACCATGGTCAAGGGCCTCTCGCTCAACGAGGCGGTCAAACGCATGCGCGGCGAGCCCAACACCAAAGTCAGCCTGACGATCTTCCGCAAGGAAGAAAACCGCTCCTTCCCGGTGACCATCACGCGCGAAGAAATCCGAACGCAATCCGTGCGCGGCAAGGTGATCGAGCCCGGGTATGCCTGGATCCGCCTCTCGCAGTTCCAGGAGCGCTCGGTCGACGACTTCGCCAAGAAGGCCGAAGAAATCTACAAGTCCGAGCCCAACCTCAAAGGCCTGGTGCTCGATTTGCGCAACGACCCGGGCGGCCTGCTCGACGCGGCCGTGGCCATTTCTGCGGCCTTCCTGCCAGAAAACGTCACCGTGGTTTCGACCAACGGGCAACTGGCCGAAAGCAAGTTTGTCTACAAGGCCGCGCCCGAGTTCTACCAGCGTCGCGGCGGCTCCGACCCGATCAAGCGCATGACTGAAACAACCAAGGGCATGCTGAAAAACGTGCCACTGGTGGTGCTCGTGAATGAAGGCTCAGCCTCGGCCAGCGAAATCGTCGCCGGCGCCCTGCAAGACCACAAACGCGGCACCATCATGGGCAACCAGACTTTCGGCAAGGGCTCCGTGCAGACCGTGCGGCCGCTGGGGCCAGACACCGGTTTGAAGATCACCACTGCGCGGTATTACACGCCCTCGGGCAAATCCATCCAGGCCAAGGGTGTGGTGCCCGACGTGATGGTGGACGAAACCGAAGAAGGCAATTTGTTCGCCGCGCTACGCACCCGCGAAGCCGACCTTGAGAAGCACCTGGGCAGCGGCCAGGGCGACGAGAAGAAGGACCCTGCCGGCGCCAAGGCGCGCGAGGACCTGCGTGAAAACGCCCGCAAGAAACTCGAAGAAGAAGCGAAAAAGCCACTGGCTGACCGCAAGCTGCCCGAGTACGGCACTGACAAAGACTTCCAGCTCTCGCAGGCCATCAACAAACTCAAAGGCCGCCCGGTGCTGGTGAGCAAGACCATGACCGAGCGCAAAGAGGAAGTCAAAGAAAACTAGCCCCCACGGTCGCCCACTTCGTGTGGCTTCCTGCCCCCCGAGGGGGCCGCATTTTCGCTTGGGGCGGCCCGGCGGCAAAACCTCCTCTAAGATCGCTTGATGGACGACTCTCAACTGCTGCGGTACTCGCGGCACATCCTGCTCGACGAAATCGGGATTGAAGGCCAGCAGCGCATCCTGCAGGGCCGTGCGCTGGTCATCGGCGCGGGCGGCTTGGGTTCACCCGTGGCGCTGTACCTGGCTTCGGCGGGCGTCGGCCACATCACGTTGGTGGACGACGACACGGTTGACCTCACCAACCTCCAGCGCCAAATTGCCCACACCACCGCACGCGTCGGCCAGCGCAAAACAGATTCCGCCAAAGCGGCAATGGTGGCGATCAACCCTGAGGTTGACATCACCACCGTGATCGAGCGCGTACAGGGTGTGCAGCTGGAGGCCTTGGTGCAGGAATGCGATGTCGTGTTCGACTGCACCGACAATTTCAAAACCCGCCACGCCATCAATGCCGCTTGCGTCAGGTTCAAAAAAGCGCTGGTGTCAGGCGCAGCGATTCGTTTTGACGGGCAGATCAGCGTGTATGACCTGCGCGAAAACAAATCCCCCTGTTACGCCTGCGTCTTCCCGCCTGATGCCGCGTTCGAAGAGGTCGCCTGCGCCACCATGGGGGTGTTTGCGCCGCTGGTGGGCATCATCGGTACGATGCAGGCTGCTGAAGGCTTGAAACTACTCAGCGGCACCGGCCACTCATTGGCCGGGCGGCTGCTGATGCTCGACGGCCTGGCGATGGAATGGAGCGAGATCCGCACCTCGCGTGACCGGGCCTGCCCGGTGTGCGCAGCGCGCGGCTGACGCATCGGCCATCAGCCAGGTCAAGCCTGGGTACAGCGCCAAGGTAGGCCACAGAGCGATGTGGCGCTACAAAATTGATGGTGTACATTACCCGCGCGGCAAATACCGCTTTCGTCCACCCATCCTTAAAGTCCATGAACTTCAAACTTTCGATCGTCCTTCCACTGGCCATACTTTTGGGCGCATGCTCAACCTACACAACACCCCGCTATTCGATCAGCGCCGACACGAATGTCGGCCTGAAAGCCATTGGCTCAACGAATATTGGTGTGGGTGGATTCACCGGCCCGGCCAGTTTTGACAGCGCCTGCCGCGGCGCCGGTCCGATCGCACCACCCGATGGCATCACGCACACCGAATACCTGCGCAAGGCCCTCGAAGACGAACTGAAAGTTGCTGGCGCATTTGGCGCGGCAAATGCCCGCGTTGTCATCAGCGGCGCCGTCAACAAACTGGTGTTTTCCTCAAGCCGCGGTCTGACCGGCGGAACCTGGGACCTCGACGTGACGCTGACCTCGTCCAACGGCAAAAAATTGAGCGCCATGGAACATTACGAATTCCAGAGCGGCTTTGTCGCCGACACCGCCTGCAAACAAACGGCAGAAGCCTATTTGCCTACGGTACAGAATTTGATCAGGAAAATTGTCCTGTCGCCCGAATTCAAGACTCTGGTGCAGTAATTTCGGGTTGAAGAAACCGGCCCGCCTCATCTTGCATGAGGCGGGCACCCCATTAGAGCCGGGAGCGGTCAATAGCCTTTGATCTATGACCCCGATCCATATTCATACCCAAATTGGGGTTTTTCTCTCGGTAAATTGCGCGTCAAGCCCGGATTATGAGAAAAATCGGCATTGAAGTCACGATTTTATTCATTTGTTTGCTATATTTAATATAGCATTTGTCATTTCGCAAAGGTCGCGCAAGGGCCATGCCGCTTGCGGAATTCACGCGGGTGCTCGGCCTGGGCGTCGGCAAACAGACCGCGTCGCGCGGCGCGGGCTTGTGCCTGCTGCCCGCTGTAGGCGCTTGGGTAACACCTGTAGGCGTGCGCCCAGGCCTGGCCGCCCGAGACCATCCATTGGCCCAGGTCGGTTTGTTGCCAGGTGACCCGTGCGAGCAGGCGACCATAACTGTCGCGGCTTTTGCCCTGTACCCGCACGCCCTGGTCCAACACGCGGGCCGTCAAGGCGGCTTTGGCCTCGGGGCCGTGGCGCTGGCAGATTTCCGGCGCGTCGATGCCAGCGATGCGGATGTTGATGGCTTTGCCGCCGGTCGCCGGGCGCACCCAGAGCGTGTCGCCGTCTGAAACGTGCGTGACCGTGCCTTGCCACCCGGCGTTGCCATGTTGCGCGGGTTTACCCCAGACAGAGCCACTCCACCCGCAAGCCACAGCTATAATAAATATAGCTAAATTAAAATTTACCATCGATTTTCATGCCTCCCTGGTGGGTCGAACACACACAGCCCGATCCCGTTTGATGTCGACCTCAATGGATCTACAACGCCTCTTCCCCTTTCTCGGTTGGCCCCGGCCCACAGCTGCGCTGCTCAAAAGCGACATCCTCGCCGGCCTCACGATCACGCTGATGGTGATTCCGCAAGGTGTCGCCTACGCGGCGCTGGCCGGCATGCCGCTCGTCACGGGTATTTACGCCGCTTTTTTGCCGGCGCTGGTGGCGGCGCTGTGGGGCTCCTCGGTGCGGCTGTCGGTCGGCCCGACGGCGCTGACCTGCCTGCTGGTGGGTTCTTCCCTGGCCGGGCAGGCTGCCATCGGCAGCGCCGAATGGGTGCAGTTGGCGGTCTGGCTGGCGATTTTGTCGGGCGCCCTGCAGTTGGTGCTGGGCCTGGGCAAGTTTGGTTGGCTGCTCAACCTGGTCAGCTCGCCGGTGCTGACCGGCTTCACCCAGGCGGCGGCGATTTTGATTTTGCTCTCGCAGCTGCCGGCCCTGATCGGCCTGGAAGGCGGCTTGGCCACACTCCTGCAGCAACCGCGCATTAACCTGCCGGCCGCGCTGTTTGGCGTGGGCAGCCTTGCCGCGATGTTGCTGGGCAAACGCCTGCTGGCGCGGGTGTTGCCGGATTTCCCCATCATCATCGTGGTGGTGGTGATCAGCGCGGGCCTGAGCGCCTGGCTCGGGCTGGCCCAAGCCGGCACACCGGTGGTGGGCCATCTGCCCGCGGGATTGCCGAGCTTTTATTGGCCCGGTTTATTGCCGTGGGATACCCTGAGTGCCCTGATTCTGCCGGCGCTGGTGATCACACTGGTGAGTTATCTGGAAACCGCCTCCAGCGCCAAGGCCGAACACCAGAATGCCGGCACGCGCTGGAATGAAAACCAGGACCTGATCGCGCAAGGGCTGGCCAAGTTCACCGCCGCCCTGTCTGGCACTTTCCCCACCAGCACCTCGTTTTCGCGCGCGGCCATCATGTTGCACGCCGGCGCCAAAAGCGGCTGGACCACCGTGACCACCTGCGTGCTGATCGTGTTGGCGCTGTTGTGGCTGATGCCTTTGCTGCAAGACGTGCCCAAGTCGGTGCTGGCGGCGGTGGTGATGGCCGCCGTGGGCGCGCTGGTCAAGCCGCGTTCACTGCATGTACTGTGGAGCGTCTCGAAAGTGGAGGCGGTGACTTGCGGCGTCACGTTTTTATTGACGCTGGCGACCGCGCCGCGCCTGCACTGGGGTGTGCTGGCCGGCTTGCTGATGAGCCTGAGCCATTTTCTGCACCACCGGCTGCACCCGCGCATCATTGAAGTCGGCCTGCACCCCGACGGCAGCCTGCGTGACCGCCACTTGTGGCACTTGCCGCCCCTTGCCAAACACCTCTACGCCCTTCGCATGGACGCCGAGCTCGACTTCGCTTCCAGCAGCGGTTTTGGCCTGGCGATCTCGCAGCACCTGGGCGCGCACCCCGATACGCGCCACGTATGCCTGTTTGCGCAGCCGATCAACCGGGTGGATGTCACCGGCGTCGAAGCCTTCTCACAAATGCGCACAAGTCTGGCCGACAAGGGCGTTACCCTGCACATCAGCGGCATCAAGTTGCCGGTGGAGCAAATCCTGCGGCGCGCCCGGGCGCTGGACGACGGCCCGCTGCTCAGGATGTACCGCACCGACCCCGAGGCGCTGGCGGCGCTGGCCCGGCTTTGAGCGGGCCAGCCCAGGCGACAAAATCCATCCAAGTGATCAATTCAAAATTCGCAATTGACCTGTTTTGCAACCCATTTTTTAACCCTTCAATGCGTATCAGCCTGTTAGACTTGTTTCAAAATACTTACCCGCAAGGGCGCGAAAAACCTGAATTGAAATCCGTGACGCTGATCCAGCACTCCGCCCAAGTTGACTTGCACGCCCTGCAGCTGGGTGATGCATGTGCCCTGTTGAGTCACGGCGGCGCCGCCGCCAGTCCGCAAGCCGGAGAAAGCGACACCGCGTATCTGCAGCGCGTGATCGACCTGCTGTGTGACCTCTCGCTCAAAGACCCCCTCACGGGCCTTGCCAACCGGCGGCATTTTCTGGCGGTGCTGGAGCGCGAGTTGTCCATCGTGGCGCGCTCCGGCGAGTCCACGCTTTTGTTGATGCTGGACATCGACCATTTCAAACGCGTCAACGACACCCATGGCCACCCGGTGGGCGACAAGGTTTTGCAGGCGGTGGCCGCGTGCCTGAAGTCCTGCCTGCGGCCCAAAGACACAGTGGTGCGGTATGGCGGCGAAGAGTTCGCTGTGGTGCTGCCAGACTGCCACGTCACCTTCGGCATGGTGGTCGCCGAACGCATGCGCGAGATGATCCAGGCCATGACGGTTTCAGTCTCGCCGGGTGTGAACATCGCCATCACCATGAGCATTGGCGGCGCCTTTGCCTCGCAGCTGATCGGCAGCAAGGCCGCGGACTGGATCGAGCTGGCCGACAAAGAGCTGTACCGCGCGAAATCCGGCGGCCGCAACCGCGTCTGCATCGACCAGCCCCTCCTGGTGGAGGTGAGCTCCGAAGAGAAAAGCCAGCTGTTCGTCGATTTCTCGCAAAACGACTCACGCTGGGGCGGCAGCTTTTACGGCGAACTGCGGGAAGAAACGGAAAGCGCCTTCGGCGTAAGCGAGCCATTTCCTGAAATCGGGGCCGAGCCAGACGTCCCGCTGAAAGACCCCACCGCCAAAACGCAGGAGAACGTGGGATGAGTGACCTCGTCATCTCCGCGCCAGCTCCCCTGGCCCAGCAGCACACGGGCCCCGGCGCCTTGGGCCGCAGTGTCGCCCGTCTGGGCAAAGTGCTGGCCGTCACCAGTGGCAAAGGTGGCGTGGGCAAGACATTTTTCTCGGCCAATCTGGCAGCGGCCCTGGCCAAACGCGGACGTACCGTGGTGGTGCTGGACGCCGACCTGGGCCTGGCCAATCTGGACGTGGTGCTGAACCTGCACCCCAAGGTCACGCTGCACGACGTGTTCTCCGGCAAGGCCGGCCTGCAGCAAGCCCTGACCCCGGCGCCAGGCGGCTTTTCGGCCATCTTGGCGGGTTCCGGCATGGTCGAATACTCGCGCCTGAACGCCGACACGCGGGAAGAATTCAAACGCGTCGTGGCCGCCCTGTCGCAGCACTTCGACGTGGTGCTGCTGGACACTGGCGCCGGCATCTCCGACGGCGTGTTGTTCACCATTTCGCTGGCTAACCAGGTGCTGGTGGTGGCCACACCCGAGCCGACCTCCCTCACCGACGCCTATGCCACCATCAAGGTGCTCGCCACCCAGCAGGGCCGCAAGGAAGTGCGCCTGGTCGTCAACCAGACTTCGCGCGTGGGCGACGGCCGCGCCATCACCACGCAGTTGCAGCAGGTGCTCAACCGTTTTGTCGTGAACCCGCAACCCGCCGCCGCGGGCAAACCGGCCGCCGCTGGCACAGCGATGAAACTCATCCACATGGGCGACATTCCGGGCGACATCGCAGTGCGCCAGGCCGTCATGCGCCGCCAGTTGCTGATGCAAACCATGCCCGGCTGCCCGGCCAGCCTCGCGCTGGCGCAAATCGCCGCGAAAATCGAAGAGACCGTGTTGCAGGCCTGAGCGCCCTGTTGGGCGCGGGTTTGCAGTCTTAAGCTATGTTTTATATAGCTATAAAACAAGATAATACGTGACCTGGAGGCCGATTTTCTTTCAAAACCTGCGGGTTTGGCGATAATCGAGGCCAATCAAACCCAAAATGGGTACGACAGCTTCACTCCTCACGCGGTGATGATCCAGCCCTCGAGCGGGTCCATGTCCAGCGGCAGGCCATACAGCGGCACACCCGCGTCATGTTGCACCTTCGCCCACGCCGCCTGCATCAGGCACAGGGTGGCGTCGAGTGAATCGCCACTGGGGTCATTCACCAGCGCATCGCTCTGGGCGTGGCTGAGTTTGAGGCGCAGGCCCAGCCGGGTCTGACCGTTTTCAAGCGCGTGAACGAGGTCTTTGCGGGCGATCAGGCGCTCGGGCGTCTGTTTGGACTTGTCGTCGCTTTTGTAACTGCGGCTGCCCAAGACTTCGCGCGCGAGCAAACCGGGGTAGGCCTCCAGTGCCACACGCAGGCACGCCGGATTCGCGTCGCCCACGTGCAATCCCGGCAAAGAGGCGCCCGATGCGATCAGCGCCGGCACACCCGCGTGCAGCATGTAGGCCACCGGCGGGTTGACCCATTTCATCGACGGGCTGGAACCGGCCGGGCCGTCAGTGGCGCGGTGGGCGAATTTCTGGCCCACCGCACGCGCATCACAAAAGGCGGCGAAGGTGTCGCGAACCTCGGCGCGGTCCAGGCTGGCGTAATGCTGCATGCAGGCCAGCCAGCGCGTTGGCCAGCCCAGCGTTGTGACGAGTTCGCGTGGCAGGCCGAACGGCAAATCAAAACCACCTACCCACGCTTGCGGCTGCGCCAACCAGGCCGCAAACGCCTCAAGGGTTTCGATCCGCTCCAATTTTGAGAGCACGACTCGGCTTCTTGACAAGCTTCCCAGCGCCATCACAATGGGCTTTCGGCGGCTTGGGCGGCTGCTGAAGTCGCAGCCGAGCAGCGTGAAACTCAAGGCCGGTCAGGCCCGGCCGATGATGGAGGCCGTGGCCATCAGTTCTTCCAGCAGCGCCAGCGACACCTTGCCGGACACGGCGTAGGGGTCAAGCTCTGCCTTCTCGGCGTATTTCAGCAGGATCGAATGGTTGAGTTTGGACATGTTGACCTGGCCCATGGTCCAGCCGCCGAAGCGCCGCTCGGTGATTTCTTCGTAGTGCAGCAGCACCACGTCTTTATGGCGCGGGTCTTTCTGGATGTGGCCGTAGAGCTCACTCACCGCCATGCGGCCGCCTTCAATCGCCTGCAGGAAGATGGCGCCGCTGTAACACAGGATGCCGGTGATGCCTGAGGCCGGGTTGGAGAGGCGTGACTGCGACAGAATGGCGTCGATGGCGCCCGCGCTCGGGTCAACGGCCCGGCTGGCATATAAAAGGCGAACGAGCATGGTCAGTCTTTCTTGGAAAGCAGCGAGAGGAATTCGCGGCGCAGGTTCGGGTCTTTGAGGAACGAGCCGCGCATCACCGAGTTGATCATCTTGCTGTCCATGTCTTTCACGCCGCGCCACGCCATGCAGTAGTGGCTGGCCTCCATCACGATGGCCAGGCCATCGGGCTGGGTTTTTTCCATGATGAGGTCGGCCAGCTGCACCACTGCTTCTTCCTGGATCTGTGGGCGGCCCATCACCCACTCGGCCAGGCGCGCGTATTTGGACAGGCCAATCACGTTGGTGTGTTCGTTGGGCATGACGCCGATCCAGATCTTGCCGATCACCGGGCAGAAGTGGTGGCTGCACGCGCTGCGCACGGTGATGGGGCCGACGATCATCAGCTCGTTGAGGTGTTCGGCGTTGGGAAACTCGGTGATGGTGGGCGCGGGGACCAGGCGCCCGTTGAACACCTCGTTGATGTACATCTTGGCAACCCGGCGCGCGGTGTTGCGGGTGTTGTGGTCGCCAGCGGTGTCAATCACCAGGCTGTCGAGCACGCCCTGCATTTTGATTTCGACTTCGTCGAGCAATTTCTCCAGCTCGCCGGGGTGCACAAACGCAGCGATGTTGTCGTTGGCGTTGAAGCGCTTCTTGGCGGCTTGCAGGCGCTCGCGGATTTTTACGGAAACGGGCACGCCTTCGTCCAGCGGGGCGGGTGGCGGGTTGTTGTCAGACTTCATGAGCATGGTACCAGTTTACCAGTCTTTGAAATTTTGGTTCAGTGGGGTTTTTAGCATCGATGCCGCAAAATCAAGGCCCCAACAGCTATCGTTTCAGTAGCGACTTCCATTCAGGAACAACATGCCGCGCATGAGCCAGTAGGCCACACTGTCCAGCATGCGCTGCACCACGGGGCGGTTGGCATACACCAGCGGGTCGATCACGCGGCCTTCGGTTTGCATGGCCTGGTCCAGGCGCTGGCGCAGGTCCTGGGCGAACGGGGCGTCATCGACCACCACGTTGGCCTCGCGCGCCAGCAGCAGGCTCAAGGGGTCGAGGTTGGACGAGCCAACGGTGGCCCAGCGGCTGTCCACCACCGCCACTTTGGCGTGCAGAAAACTCGCCGCGTATTCGTGGATCTCGACACCGGCGTCCAGCAGCGCGCCAAAAACCGGACGCGCCGCGTGGTATTGCATGAAGTATTCGTATCGGCCCTGCAACAACAGGCGCACGCGCACGCCGCGTTTGGCTGCGTGCACCAGCGCGCGGCGCAGGCGCAACCCCGGCACAAAGTAGGCATTGGCAATGATGATTTCACGGCGCGCCTCGCCGATGGCCTTGCGGTAGGCGCGTTCGATGCGTGTGCGGTTGCGCAGGTTGTCCCGCAGCACGAGGGCGGCCCGTGCGCCAGAATGGACGCTGTCACCGGCCGGCGCGTCCGCTGTCCGGTGCGCCTGCCTGGCCGACTGAAGCGCCGCCCAGGCACTGGAAAAATCAAGCTCTCGCGCATTGCGTGTGGCTTTGAGGCGCAGCCAGAACCGGGTGACAGCCTCCTGCGCGTCGCGCACCAGCGGTCCGCTGACGCGAACCGCAAAGTCAAACCGGGGGGCGTCGAGCTGGCCGTGGTTGGGATCGAAAAAATCGTCAAGCACATTGATGCCACCACAAAATGCGATGTGGCCGTCGACCACACACAGTTTGCGGTGCATGCGCCGCCAGTTGCTGGGCACCAGCCAGCCCAGGCCAGCAAGCGGCGAGAAAATCCGCCAGTTCAGCCCGGCCGCGTCAAACCGGCGGGCCCACTCAATGGGCAATTGCGACGTGCCGGCGCCGTCGATCACGAGGTACACCGTCACCCCGCGGGCTGCAGCACGCAAAAGCGCCTGCGCCACCGCCTGGCCTGAGGCGTCGAGATTGAAGATATAGGTTTCCAGCCGCACTTCGAGGCGGCTTTCATCCACCGCCTTGATCAACGCCGCAAAAAACGCCTCACCCCCTTGCAAAAGCTGGACCGAGTGGCCATTGTGGAACGCCGACATGCTCAGGCTTTTGCGCGCCGCTTGAGAGGCAGGTCTGCCACTGAAAAATCGGCCACCAGCGGCAAATGGTCTGACATCTGGCCCCAGATGCGGCCACGCGGCACATGCACCGAGAGTGGCGTCAAGCCCCGCGCATAGACGTAATCGAGTTGCACCAGTGGCAGGCGCGACGGGTAGGTCGGCGACCTCTGGCCGGCAAACGCCAGCATGCCCAGCTCGGCCAGCGCCCGGGTTGCCAGGCTGCCCCAGTCGTTGAAGTCACCCGCCACCACCAGCGGCGAGCCGGCAGGAACTTCCCTTTCGATAAACCGCAGCAACTGCTCGAGCTGGCGCACGCGGCTGGCCCGGATCAGGCCCAGATGCACCACCACCACGTGCAGGCTCAAGCCTTCAAACGTGACTTCGGAGTGCAGCAGGCCGCGCTGCTCGAAGCGGTGGTCTGACATGTCTTCATGCTGGTGGGAGTGCACGGGCCAGCGCGACAGCATGGCGTTGCCGTGCTCCCCGTGGCGCGTGATGGCATTGGTGCGGTAGACCGCTTCGTAGCCCTCGGGCGCAAGAAAATCGGCCTGCGCCAGTTCCGGCCAGTGTTTGAACGTCAAGGCATGGCGGCGGTGCAGCTTGCGCACCTCCTGCAGGCAGATGATGTCGGCGTCCAGCTGCTCCATTGCGTGCCCGAGGTTGTGTATCTCCAGCCGCTTGCGCAGGCCAATGCCCTGCACACCCTTGTGGATGTTGTAGGTCGCCACACGAAGGAGTTTGGGAGGTTCGCCCGGACTGGGCGTTGAATGAGGGCTCATGGCAGGAATTTCGGCAGCATCAGTATCGCCTCGCTGTTGGATGGCGAGTAACAGAGCTCTGCCGCCTCGCGCCATGGCAACCAGCGGTAGGCGCTGTGCTCGCGCGGGTTCAGGTGCACGCGGGTTGCGGCCGGTACCTGCAGGCCAAACAGGTGCTCGGTATTGCGGCTCACGCCAGGTGCATAGCGGAAAGACCAGCGCGGGTAAATGTCATAAACGTTTTCGAGTCGCCAGTCTCGCAGCTGGTAGCCCAAAGTATGCCCAGCCGAACAATCAATGCCGGTTTCTTCCATCACTTCCCGCTGTGCAGTTTGCACAAAAGGTTCGTCCACACGATCCTTGCTTCCTGTGACGGATTGCCAGAACTCGCCCTCGTCTTCAGCATAGTCCGCCCGCTTGATCAACAACACCTCCAGCGCCGGCGTGTGGATCACGACCAGCACGGATTGAGGGATTTTGAAGACTTTGGGCATGAAAAAAAGGTGCCCGTGAGCGGCACTCTTTGATTCTGCACCATCGCCCACGCAAGCCAATGCGCCGGCACTGGGCGCTAGTGGCTCAGGCGGCTTTGGCCAGATCCGGGGTGCGCAAGCGGATGTGCAATTCGCGCAACTGCTTCTCGTCTACCGGCGACGGCGCCTGCGTCAGCAGACACTGGGCACGTTGCGTCTTGGGGAACGCGATCACGTCGCGGATCGACTCGGCGCCGGTCATCAGCGTGACGATGCGGTCCAGGCCAAAGGCCAGCCCGCCGTGTGGCGGCGCGCCGTACTGCAAGGCGTCCAGCAGGAAGCCGAACTTGAGCTGGGCTTCTTCGGGGGTGATCTTAAGTGCGTCGAACACCTTTTGCTGGACATCGGCGCGGTGGATACGCACCGAGCCGCCACCCATTTCCCAACCATTGAGCACCATGTCATATCCCTTGGAGATGCATTTGCCAGGGTCGGTGACCATCCAGTCCTCATGGCCGTCTTTGGGCGCGGTAAACGGGTGGTGCGTAGCGGTGAAGCGGCGGGCTTCGTCGTCGTATTCAAACATCGGGAAATCGACCACCCACAATGGGCGCCAACCCTTTTCAAACAGGCCATTGCTCTTGCCGAATTCGCTGTAACCGATCTTGTTGCGCAGCGCGCCAATGGCGTCGTTGACAATTTTTTCCTTGTCGGCACCGAAAAAAATCAAATCGCCATCTTGCGCACCAGTGCGGGCCAGTACCTCGTTGACGGCATTGTCGTGAATGTTTTTGACGATGGGGCTTTGCAGGCCATCGCGGCCGGCCTTCAGGTCATTGACCTTGATATACGCCAGGCCTTTGGCGCCATAAATTTTGACAAACTCGGTGTAGGCGTCGATCTCGCCACGGCTCAGTCCGCCGGTTTCGCGGGCGCCGCCCGGAATCCGCAAAGCCACCACGCGCCCGCCTTTCATGTTGGCGGCACCCGAAAAAACCTTGAAGTCAACGTCTTTCATCAGCTCGGTGACTTCGGTGAATTCAAGCTTCACGCGCAGGTCGGGCTTGTCGGAGCCATAACGGTGCATGGCATCGGCATAACTCATCACCGGAAAATCGCCCAGGTCAACATTGATGGTGTTCTGGAATACCGTTTTGATCATGCCCTGGAAGATGGCGCGGATTTCCTCTTCGTCCAGGAACGAGGTTTCAATATCGATCTGCGTGAACTCGGGTTGCCGGTCGGCGCGCAGGTCTTCGTCCCGGAAACACTTGGTGATCTGGTAATAGCGGTCGAAGCCCGAAACCATCAACAACTGCTTGAACAGCTGCGGCGACTGCGGCAAGGCGAAAAACATGCCGGCATGCACGCGACTGGGCACCAGGTAGTCACGTGCGCCTTCGGGCGTGGACTTGGTGAGCATCGGTGTTTCGATGTCGACAAAACCGTTGGCATCGAGAAACTTGCGCACTTCCATCGACACGCGGTAACGCAGCATCAGGTTGTTTTGCATGTACGGCCGGCGCAGGTCCAGCACCCGGTGGGTGAGGCGTGTGGTCTCACTCAGGTTTTCGTCGTCCAGCTGGAACGGCGGTGTGACCGACGGGTTGAGCACGTTCAGTTCCTGGCAAAGCACTTCAATCTTGCCGCTCTTGAGGTTGTCGTTCACGGTGCCTTCGGGGCGCGCGCGCACGAGGCCTTTGACCTGGATGCAAAACTCGTTGCGCAAGCCCTCGGCGGCGGCGAACATGTCGGCGCGGTCGGGATCACACACCACCTGTACATAACCTTCGCGGTCACGCAGGTCGACAAAAATCACGCCACCATGGTCACGCCGGCGATTCACCCAGCCGCACAGGGAAACCGTTTGGCCCAACAGGGCTTCGGTCACGAGACCGCAATAGTGGGAACGCATCGCCATAATTTGCTCTTCCGTTGGATTTGTTATTTGCCCATCACTCGGGGCAGCGGATTGGGCGCCACGACGCCCATGGAAACAATGTATTTAAGCGCGTCGTCCACGCTCATTTTGAGTTCTATGCAATCGCTGCTTTTGAGCATCACGAAATAACCGCCAGTCGGGTTGGGCGTGGTCGGCACATAGACGCTCAGGTAGCCGCCTTGGAGGTAGTTGGCCACATCACCGCCGGGTGTGCCGGTGACAAATGCGATGGTCCAGACCCCGTCACGGGGCCATTGGATCAACACCGCCTTGCGAAATGCGTTGCCGGTGTCGGAAAACAGGGTGTCCGACACCTGCTTGACACCCGAGTAAATTGAACGCACCACCGGAATCCGGTTCAGGAGCGCACTCCACCAGTTCAGCAGTTTGTTGCCGACAAAATTGCTCGCCATGGCACCGAGCGCCAGCAAGATGGCGAAAGCCAGCAACACACCGAAGCCGGGAATGTGCATGCCGAGCAGTTTGTCGGGGTGCCAGCTGGTGGGCAGGATCAGCAGGGTTTTGTCCAGCGTGCTGACGATCCACTCCAATACCCAGATGGTGATCGCCACAGGAACGATCACCAGAAGCCCGGCCAACAGCCATTTGCGCACGGACGCCATCATTGCCTTCAGGTTCCCGAGGCGGGCGGCGCGCTGGATTTGGCGGCAGGCGCCGCAGCGGGCGACGTGGCAGCCGATGTGGCCGCCGGTGTAACCGATGACCCCGATGACCCCGATGACCCCGATGAAGCCGATGTATTGGCCGATGCGCCAGCACTGGAGGCAGCAGCCGGCGTTGCCGTCGTACCCGTGCCGCCGTCTGATTTTGAGGCGGACTTGGCGCCTTCTCCTTCTTTGCCACCGCCTTTGAAATCAGTGACATACCAGCCGGACCCTTTGAGCTGGAATCCGGCGGCGGTCAGCTGCTTCTTGAATGTGGCTTGGCCACAGGCCGGACACACCGTCAGCAGCGGATCGGAGATTTTCTGCAACACGTCTTTGGCGTGCGCGCAGCTTTCACATTTGTAGGCGTAAATGGGCATGGACAACAGACATGGGTTTTAAGGCGGGGTTTTCAAGCCTGGATTTCAGACGCGGCAGCATCGCCGGGCCAAGCGACCTGCAAAGCCCTCCATTATAAGGCTGCGCCGCCCTCTGGCCGGGTCTAAAAAACGCGTACCCGCACCAGCAACTGCATCGCCAGGAGGCCCAGCGCAAAACCTATTCCGCCGTAAATCACACCCTGCAGCAACTTGTTGGTTCGCTTTTGTTCTGTCAACAGCTCCTCGAGCTGGCGCTGCTGGCTGCCGGGCCTGGTTTTGAGGAAATCGTGTAACAAACGGGGCAACTCCGGCAGCAACGTGGCGTAACGCGGCGCCTGGTCTTTGAGCTGGTTCAGGAGTTTTTGCGGTCCAACCTGCTCCAGCATCCATTTTTCGAGAAATGGCTTGGCGCTGTGCCACAGGTCCAGGTCCGGGTCGAGCTGGCGCCCGAGCCCTTCGACGTTCAACAGGGTTTTTTGCAACAAGACCAGTTGCGGCTGGATTTCCACGTGAAAGCGGCGCGAGGTCTGAAACAGCCGCATCAACACCATTCCGAGCGATATTTCCTTCAAGGGCCGGTCAAAATACGGCTCACACACGGCGCGGATGGCGCTCTCGAGCTCGTCGACCCGGGTTCCGGCGGGCACCCAGCCCGATTCAATGTGCAACTCCGCCACACGCTTGTAGTCACGCCGGAAAAACGCGGTGAAGTTCTGCGCCAGGTATTCCTTGTCCACTTCCGTCAAGGTGCCGACGATGCCGAAATCCAGCGAAATGTAGCGCCCAAAGGTCTCTGGCTCAATGCTGACCTGGATGTTGCCCGGGTGCATGTCCGCGTGGAAAAACCCGTCGCGAAACACCTGGGTGAAAAACAGGGTCACACCGTCGCTGGCCAGCTTCGGGATGTCGACGCCGGCTTCCCGCAGGCGCGCCACCTGGCTGATCGGCACGCCAAACATGCGCTCCATCACCAGCACGTCGTTGGTACAGTAGTCCCAATACATCTCGGGAATCATGACCAGGTCGAGCCCGGCCATGTTGCGCCGAAGTTGCGCCGCGCTGGAGGCTTCACGCACCAGGTCCAGCTCGTCATGCAGGTATTTGTCAAATTCGGCGACGACTTCTTTCGGCTTGAGGCGTTTGCCGTCGTCGGACAGACCCTCGACCCATCCGGCCATCATGCGCATCAGGCTGAGGTCTTTGTCAATCGCCTCCAACATGCCCGGGCGCAGCACTTTCACGGCGACATCTTTTTCCCGGCCGTGCTTGTCGACCAGTTTGGCAAAGTGCACCTGGGCAATTGACGCGCTGGCGAACGGCTCACGCTCGAACATTGAAAACACCTGCGCGACGGGTTTTCCAAGGGCCTTTTCAATGATGGCCACGGCGACATCGGAGCTGAACGGTGGCACCTGGTCCTGCAGGCGTGCGAGTTCGTCGGCGATGTCCAGCGGCATCAGGTCGCGCCGGGTCGAGAGCACCTGGCCAAACTTGACGAAGATCGGCCCCAGGCGCTCCAGCGCCTCGCGCAGGCGCTGGCCGCGCGGCGCATTGAGGTTGCGCCCCACCGA
Organism: Rhodoferax sp.; assembly: GCA_031397915.1. Classification (GTDB taxonomy): domain Bacteria; phylum Pseudomonadota; class Gammaproteobacteria; order Burkholderiales; family Burkholderiaceae_C; genus JANYCG01. The sequence goes on from JANNMM010000113.1 coordinate 28,022, forward strand.
AACGATGCGCGCCACCAAGCGCAACCACGGCTTCTGGAAGCTCGTCAGTACCAGCTCGTCCAGGCCGTACCGCAGCACAACCCAGACGATAAAGGCGCTGCGGAAAATCCGGCTCATGCGGACGTGCTGCCAGGCGCCGATGGGCGGACGCGGGGCCCTGCGAAATCGCGCAGGGCGTCGCCAATACGCCGGGCAACCTGGCCGATGGCCCGTGCCGGAACATCGCCCACCAGGCGCGCCAGGTCTTCCTCGACGTCCCAGCGCACGTGGTCAACCAGCCAGTTCACTTCGGCGGCCAGTTGCACGTCGCCTTCGATGCGGATGTCGGGTTTGTCGCCTTTGATGAGCGCCTGAACAATCTCGAGTGGTGACTGCTGGGTGACTTCGAGTGTCAGGGTCGCGCTGCCTTGTGGTTCTGCCAAATCGACCAGTCCGGCCGGCGTGACTACAAATTTAATGGCAAATTCACGCCACTTTACGAAGGCGATCTGCCCTTTTTTTCTTGCAAGCCGGCTCATCGCTTCTGGCTCCTGCTGCAACACATGGTTGAGCAGCAGAACCAGCCGGCGCTGGATTTCGTCGGTGGCCCAGGCGGGCGGCGTCAACGCGCTTGGCAAGGGAAACGCAAAAGGAAATGGGGACGATGTTGCCATGTCCCCATTCTAGGGGCGCACTTCCTGCGCCCGCGTGCAAAGGCGGTTTATTGCAGGGCTTGCACACCCGCCACCAGCCAGCCCATGTTGCCGCTCTTGGGTTTGGTGAGGTTCCAGACTTCGCGGAACGGGTTCGGGCCGCTGGCCGGGTCTTCCTTGATCATGCCGGAGAACTCAACGCTGGCCATGTAGTCCTGCCCCAGGTCTTCAATGCCGAGCAGCTTGGCCTCGATCATCACGACTTCGGTATGGTTGGTGGGGCCGCCCGTATGGGTTTCCCGATCGGCCAGCTGGCTCTTGATTTCCTGCAGCATGCTGTCGGTCATCATGGCGCGCAAGGACGAGATGTCTGACTTGTCCCAGGCCGCCTGAAGGCTGACGAAATTGCCTTTGGCCGCCTGCAGGAAGCTGGCCGAATCAAAGTCATCCGGCACGCTCCAGCCCTGAGCGGGCGTGAGCCCGGCGCCGATCATCGAACCACCGGCACGGGAACCTTCGAGCGGCATGCCGCTGGAGCGCTCCCACGGGCGCGCGGAGGCGTCATTGCCAACATTGGCCGGGCTGTATTGCGCGGGCGAGGAAATGGGCACACCGCTGGCGCCCGTTCCGGCGCCTGATCCCGCGTTTGCGCCCTCAAAGGCAAAGGGTGAACGGTTTTGAACCGCGCCCTGGCCCTGTGCTGCCGCGCGTCTGCGCATGAACCAGCCAATCGCCATCATCACGCCCAAGGCCAGCAAGCCAAACATCAGGATGTTGCCAAAGGCCTCGCCCAGTCCGAGTGAACTCGCCAACCAGGCCAGGCCCAGGCCGGCGGCCAGGCCACCGAGCATGGCGCCCCACGGTTTTTTCGGAGCCACGGCGGGCGCGGCTGCCGGCGCTGCCGGTTTGACGGCATTCTGCGCCGTGCCGCCTGGCGCACCGGGCGATGCATCACGCTGCGTCACGTTGCTGGACTGCTTGCCGACGGATTTGCCGCCGCCCAGGCGTTTGGCCTCGGCATTGAAACCGCCAAGCCCCACTGCCACCGCAAGAATCAGACTCCAAATATTCATAGTGCCTCCAAAAATCGAAATTGTGTTCAAACCCACTTCGCTTCAATCCATATGCCTGCGAAGACCGGAATTACAAGCAGGCGCTTCGTGTGCATTTGTGCCGTTGATTATCACGCGCTGCGCTGAAAAAAAAGCAATGCCCCTATAAGGGCAAACACTATTCGGATGAATTCGCCACAGGGGCGGCTCAGCACTTGATGCCAACGTGCAAAGCCACAACGCCCCCGGTGAGGTTGTGGCAATCGACATGGCCAAATCCGGCGCCCTGCATCAAGGCCTTGAGTTCGGCCTGATTCGGGTGCATGCGAATCGACTCGGCCAGGTAGCGGTAACTCTCGCCATCGCCGGCAACCAGTTGGCCCAAACGCGGCAGCACCTTGAACGAATACCAGTCGTAGGCCTTTTCCAGCGGCTTGGCGATTTTGGAGAATTCGAGCACCAGCAGTTTGCCGCCCGGTTTGAGCACGCGGTTCATCTCGGCCAGCGCGACATCTTTGTGGGTCATGTTGCGCAGGCCAAAGGCGACGCTCACCACGTCAAAATGGTTGTCGGGAAAAGGCAGCTTCTCGGCGTCGCACACAAGCGTAGGCAGGTTGTGGCCGGTGTCGATCAGGCGGTCACGGCCATTCCTCAACATGGCTTCGTTGATGTCGGTGTGCACCACCTGGCCACTCTTGCCGACCTGCCTGGCAAATGCCAGCGCTAGGTCGCCCGTGCCGCCCGCGATGTCCAGTGCGCGGGAGCCTTCATGCAGGTTGGCCACCAACACGGTGTAGGCCTTCCAGGCGCGGTGCAGGCCCATCGACAACACATCGTTCATGAGGTCGTATTTCGGCGCCACCGAGTCGAAAACGCCGCGAACCTTGGCCGCCTTGGCGCTGTCGTCGACCTTTTCAAAACCAAAATGGGTGGTTGCCATGGGATATCAAACGGATGAATTGAAAAATAACTTATTCATGCACAAATTGCGTAAACAATTATGCTATTTAAGTCACAAATTTATTGACTTTATAGATATATATAATATAGCATTATTTGTACAAATAACAATACAAATTACAAATAAAATATATAATACAAGGAAATCAATGGCTGGCGCAGGCATGACCGCCTGCAGCGATCATCGGTGCGTCGCGTTCCACACCGGCTGCCTTGAGGCGCGTTGAGTAGTCGGCCCAGAGTTTGTCCTGTTCGGAGCCCAGAAAATACAGGTAATCCCAGGAGAAGATGCCGCTGGAATGACCGTCAGAAAACGTCGGCTGCACGGCGTAGTTGCCCACTGGCTCCAGGGCGTTCAATTCCACTTCGCGTTTGCCCGTCTGCAAAATTTCCTGGCCTGGCCCGTGGCCCTGCACCTCGGCCGAGGGTGAATACACGCGCATCAGCTCAAACGGAATCCGGAAATTGCTGCCATCTGAAAAGCCCACTTCCAGCACACGCGACTGGCTGTGCACCGTGAGCGCTGTGGGGGTTGGCGCACCTGCTTGCAATCCGGCCATCGTGAATCCTCGCTTGAATGTTTAGGGACGTCGAGCGCGAATTATCCGGCCCGGCGCAAAGCACGCCTGGTTTGCAGGGTCATCAGACCAGAACCCGCTCAATGCCACCGGCATTGGCCGACTTGACGTAGTCAGGCAACCACTCTTCGCCCAGAATCAGGCGGGCCATTTCAACCACGATGTAGTCGGCCTCCAGCAGGCCATTGCTCAGGTCGTTGCCGTACCGCGAGAGCCCTTGCAGGCAACTGGGGCAACTCGTGAGGATCTTCACGTTGGCCTTGTCCGATGCGCCGCCCGGCGCTGAGGCGGACAGCGCCCGCAGGTCGGCCTCACCTTGGCGCAACTCTTCTTCCTTGCGAAAGCGGACCTGCGTGGCGATGTCGGGCCGCGTGACACCCAGTGTGCCGCTCTCGCCGCAGCAGCGCTCGTTCTTGAGCACGCTGTCGCCAACCAGCGCCTTCACCGTTTTCATCGGCTCCTGCAATTTGAGCGGGCTGTGGCAGGGGTCGTGGTACAGGTAGGCGCCTTGCGCCACACCCGAAGAGGCAAGCGTGATGCCCTTCTCGAGCAGGTACTCATGGATGTCGATGATGCGGCTGCCCGGAAAAATCTTGTCAAACTCGTAACCCTGCAACTGGTCATAACAGGTGCCGCAACTCACCACCACGGTTTTGATGTCCAGGTAGTTGAGCGTGTTGGCCACCCGGTGGAACAGCACGCGGTTGTCCGTGATGATCTTCTCGGCCTTGTCATACTGGCCGCTGCCGCGTTGCGGGTAGCCGCAGCAGAGGTAGCCTGGCGGCAAAACGGTTTGCACACCGGCGTGCCACAACATCGCCTGTGTCGCCAAACCCACTTGGGAGAATAGCCGCTCGGAGCCACAACCGGGGAAGTAGAAAACCGCCTCGGTTTCAGAAGAGGTTTTGACCGGGTCGCGGATGATCGGCACGTAGTTGGCATCTTCAATGTCCAGGAGCGCACGCGCGGTTTTTTTCGGCAAGCCGCCCGGCATCTTCTTGTTGATGAAGTGGATGATCTGCTCTTTGATCGGGGCCGCGCCCAAGGTAGCCGGAGGCGCCGCCGTCTGCTTCTTCGCCGCTACACGCAGGATCTGGTTGGCAAAGCGCTGCACTTTGAAACCCACGTCGACCATCGCGGTGCGCATGAATTTGATGGTTTGCGGGTTCGTTGCGTTCAACATCAGCATCGCAGCGGCGTTGCCGGGACGGAAGCTCTTTTTTCCCATCTTGCGAAGGAGATTGCGCATGTTCATGGAGACGTCGCCGAAATCGATGTCCACCGGGCAAGGCGAGAGGCACTTGTGGCACACCGTGCAATGGTCAGCCACGTCTTCAAACTCTTCCCAGTGTTTGATCGAAATGCCGCGGCGCGTCTGCTCTTCGTACAAAAACGCTTCCACCAGCAGGGACGTGGCGAGAATCTTGTTGCGCGGGCTGTAGAGCAGGTTCGCACGCGGCACGTGAGTGGCACATACGGGTTTGCACTTTCCGCAGCGCAGGCAGTCTTTGACCGAATCGGCAATTGCGCCGATATCGCTTTGCTGCATGATCAGGGACTCGTGGCCCATCAGCCCGAACGAGGGTGTGTACGCGTTGGTCAGGTCAGCGTAACGTTTGCGCGACAACGAGGTGTCCGCCCGCAGCAACTTTCCTTTGTTGAAGCGCCCTTCAGGATCGATGCGCGCCTTGTAATCGGCAAACGGTTTCAGTTCCGCGTCGCTCAAATACTCGAGCTTGGTGATGCCAATGCCATGCTCGCCGGAGATCACGCCATCGAGCGAACGCGCCAGTGCCATGATGCGTTTCACCGCGCCATGCGCCGATTGCAGCATGGCGTAGTCGTCGCTGTTGACGGGGATGTTGGTGTGTACATTGCCGTCACCCGCGTGCATGTGCAGGGCGATCCACACGCGGCCCTTGAGCACGCGTTTGTGCACAGCCACGCATTCCGCCAGGATGGGTGCGAAGGCGGCACCGCTGAATATGCCCGCCAGTTTGGCCTTGATCTGCATTTTCCAGCTGGCGCGCAGCGTGTGGTCTTGCAGTTGCGGAAACAACGCGTCAACGTTTTCAAGCCAGCCCGCCCATTGCGTTTTCACCTCGTCAATCAGCGCCAGCGCCTGCGCGACACGATCGGCCAGAAGATCAGGCGACGCGATTTCGTTCACGTCCTCGTGTTTGCCCAGCGGCAAGTTGCCGCGCGCCAAAAATTGCTGCAGCGCGTCGCACAGTTTGAGCTTGTTTTGCAGGCTCAGCTCAATGTTGATGCGCTCAATGCCGTCGGTGTATTCGGCCATGCGCGGCAGCGGGATCACCACGTCTTCATTGATCTTAAAGGCGTTGGTGTGTTTGCTGATGGCAGCTGTGCGTTTGCGGTCCAGCCAGAATTTTTTGCGCGCTTCGGGGCTGATGGCAATGAAACCCTCTCCGCTGCGGGAATTGGCAATGCGCACCACTTCCGAGGTGGCCCGCGCCACGGCGTCGGCGTCGTCGCCGGCGATGTCGCCAAAAAGGACCATCTTGGGCAAGTCGGAGCCCGATGCATTCAAGCCAGCCCGTTTGGATTTGGTCGCGTATCCCACCGCTTTCAAATAGCGGTCGTCCAGATGCTCTAGACCGGCGAGCAAAACACCCGAACGTTTTTGCTCCGCGAACATGAAGTCCTTGATCTCCACAATACTCGGCACTGCATTTTTTGCTTCACCAAAAAATTCGAGACATACCGTACGCACGTGGGTGGGCATGCGGTGCACCACCCAGCGGCAACTGGTGATGAGACCGTCGCAGCCTTCCTTCTGGATACCCGGCAAGCCGCTTAAAAACTTGTCGGTCACGTCTTTGCCGAGCCCTTCCTTGCGGAAGGTTTTGCCGGGGATGTCGAGGCGTTCGGTACGCTCTAGGCTTTTGCCGTCCGCGCCGTAATATTTCAGTTCGAAACTGGCGATTTCCGCATCATGGATCTTGCCCATGTTGTGGTTCAGGCGCGTGACTTCGAGCCACTTGGCCTCGGGCGTGACCATGCGCCAGGAGGCCAGGTTGTCCAGTGCCGTGCCCCACAGCACGGCTTTTTTCCCACCCGCATTCATGGCTACGTTGCCGCCCACGCAGCTGGCTTCTGCGGAGGTCGGGTCAACGGCGAAGACAAATCCGCCGCGCTCGGCAGCGTCAGCCACGCGCTGGGTAACCACGCCGGCTTCAGACCAAACCGTTGGCACCGGCGTGTCGTGCCCCGGCAATGTCATCATCTCCACTTCACCCATCGCCTCGAGTTTTTCGGTGTTGATGACGGCGGATTTCCACGTCAATGGCACAGCACCGCCGGTGTAACCGGTGCCGCCGCCCCGCGGGATGATGGTCAAACCCAGTTCGATGCAGGCTTTGACCAGCCCTGCCATTTCCGCTTCGGTGTCGGGCGTCAATACCACAAAGGGGTATTCCACGCGCCAATCGGTGGCGTCGGTCACATGCGAGACGCGTGAGAGGCCGTCAAATTTGATGTTGTCTTTGGCCGTGTATTTGTGCAGGAGCGACTTTGTTTTGCGGCGCAATGCGGCCACTTTGTCAAAGGCTTCGTCAAAACGCAGCACAGCGGCGTCGGCGGCCGCGAGCAACTCGGACACCAATGCGTCTCGTGTGGCATCGGACTGCGGCGTGCGGCGTTTTTGCACCTCCCCCAGCCGGTGTTTCAGCGCGTCAACCAGCTGACGGCGGCGCTTGGGGTTGTCCAGCAGGTCATCCTGCAAATAGGGGTTGCGCTGCACCACCCAGATGTCGCCCAGCACTTCGTACAACATGCGGGCGCTGCGGCCGGTTCGGCGCTCGCCACGCAGTTGCAGCACCAAGTCCCACACCCGTTCGCCCAGCAGACGGATGACGATTTCGCGGTCTGAAAACGAGGTGTAGTTGTAGGGGATTTCGCGGATGCGCTCGGCGCCAGTTGCCGCAGCTGCCGGCACAGCGGCGTCCATAGCGGCAATCACATCATGGTTTAACGGAGCATTCATTGTTTTGGGATTGTGCCGGGTCAGTAATTTTACTGCAGTGCAACATTTTCCCTTGCGTGCTTGATAAAGCGGCAACCATCAGGTAAACCCCATTGCGCAATGGTGACGGTGAAGGGTTTAATAAATTCGTCACGCAGCCGTCACCATCAACGGTTACGTTCAGCTTTTTCTCTAGGAGTTTTCATGAAAATCAAGATCGTCGTCACTGCCCTTGCCGCAGCACTGTCAATGGGCGCCCAAGCCCAAACCGAAATCCAGTGGTGGCACTCCATGGGCGGCGCCCTGGGGGAATGGGTGAATGACTTGGCCAAAGATTTCAATGGCAGCCAAAAAGACTACAAGGTGGTGCCGACCTTCAAAGGCAGTTATGACGAATCCATGACAGCCGCCATTGCCGCATTTCGCGCTGGCAATGCCCCGCACATCCTGCAGGTATTTGAAGTTGGCACCGCGACCATGATGGCCAGCAAGGCCGCCATTGTGCCGGTGGGCGAGGTAATGAAGAAGGCTGGCGTTGCGTTTGACACCAATGCCTATGTGCCCGCCGTCGCCGGCTATTACACGGCACCCAATGGCCAGATGCTGAGCTTTCCGTTCAACAGCTCCACCACCGTGTTCCACTACAACAAAGACGCCTTCAAGGCCGCCGGCCTGGATGCAGAAAAGCCTCCCACCACTTGGCCCGAAGTGGCGCTGGCTGCCGCCAAACTCAAGGCCAGCGGACACAAGTGCCCATTTACCACGGCCTGGGTCAGCTGGACGCAACTGGAGAGTTTTTCAGCCTGGCACAACACCGAGTTCGCCAGCAAGGGCAACGGCATGCGCGGCATGGACACGCGTTTGACCTTCAACACGCCGCTGCATGTGCGCCACATCGAAAACCTCTCGAACATGGCCAAGCAGGGGCTGTTTGTCTACAAGGGCCGGGGCAATTTGGCCGACGCCACGTTTGTCTCCGGTGAATGCGCCATGGTGACCGGCTCCAGCGCGCTTTATGGCAACATCAAACGCAACGCCAAATTCACCGGTGGTATCGGTGCCTTGCCCTATTACCCAGACGTTGCCGGCGCGCCGCAAAACACCGTGATCGGCGGCGCCAGCCTGTGGGTAATGTCGGGCAAGAAGGACGCCGAATACAAGGGCGTGGCGCAGTTCCTGGCGCGCCTCTCCGTGGCTGAAGAGGCCGCCAAGAGCCACCAGCGCACCGGGTATCTGCCCCTGACCAAAGCTTCCTACGAGTTGACCAACAAGTCGAACTTCTACAAGGAAAACCCCGGCACCGATGTCTCGGTCACGCAGATGATCCGCAAGACCACTGAAAAATCACGCGGCATCCGCCTGGGCAACTTTGTGCAGATCCGCACGATTAATGACGAAGAGCTGGAGCAGGTCTGGGCCGGCAAGAAATCCGCCAAAGAGGCGCTGGACACAGCGGTGAAACGCGGCAATGAGCATTTGGTACGCTTCCAGAAAGCGAACTCCAAAGGCTGACGCAAATGTCGATGTAATTTGTGAATATCTATTTCTTGACTTGGTGCTGATCAGTCGGTCGGCATTAAGTCACGAACAATGGCAATAGTTTGCTATTTAAAACGTAGTATATTTGCATAATTTAAGACTCAAAGTATACTAAAAATCCTGATGGCAGTCGAAAAACGCGTTCTTTTCCGCTCGACCTGGCTGCCTTGGGTGTTGATCGCACCACAAATGGCGGTGGTGTTGATTTTCTTTTTCTGGCCGGCTGGCAATGCGGTTTACCAAAGCGTCATCAGCCAGGATGCATTTGGCACCACAGCAAGTGAATTTGTCGGGCTGGACAACTTCCGCAACCTGTTCAATGACGAATCCTATTTGGCGTCGTTTACAACCACGGCGGTGTTTTCCATCCTCGTGGCCGGCTCTGGCTTGACCATCGCGCTGGTACTGGCGGTCATGGCAGACCGCGTCATCAAAGGCTCGGGCGTCTACCGCACGCTCCTTATCTGGCCCTACGCGGTCGCGCCCGTGGTCGCCGGGGTGTTGTGGGTGTTCATGTTCGTCTCGCCCCTGGGTGTCATCGCCTTTGCGCTGCAGAGCCTTGGGTTTGAATGGAACCACCTGCTCAACGCCAACCATGCGATGACCCTGATCGTCATCGCGGCGGTGTGGAAGCAAATTTCCTACAATTTCCTGTTCTTTCTGGCCGGCTTGCAGTCGATCCCCAAATCACTCATCGAGGCCGCGGCGATTGACGGCGCCTCCCCCGCGCGGCGCTTCTGGACGATTGTCTTTCCGCTGCTCTCACCCACCACGTTTTTTCTCCTCGTGATCAACATCATCTACGCGTTTTTCGAGACGTTTGCGATTGTGGACGCCGCCACCCAGGGCGGCCCCGGCAAAGACACCGCCATCCTCGTCTACAAAATGTATTACGACGGCTTCAAGGCGATGGATATCGGCGGCTCAGGCGCGCAGTCTGTCGTGTTGATGCTGATCGTGATTTCGCTCACGGTGTTCCAGTTCAAATTCGTGGAGAAGAAGGTCAATTACTGATGTGGCACCAGCATGATTGAACGCCGCCCCGTTGCTGATTTCATTGCCCATGCCGTGCTCATCGTCGGCGTGCTGGTGGTGGCATTTCCGCTTTACCTGGCCATCGTTGCGTCGACGCAGTCGGCCGACCAGATCGCGCAGTCCAACCCGCTGTCGCTGATTCCAGGCACAAATTTTCTGGAAACCTATCGGCTGGCATTGTTTGGCGGCACCAACACGCGCGGCAGCACGTTCCCCCCCGCATTGCCGATGATGGGCATAAGCCTGATCAGCGCGCTGGCGATCGCCATTGGCAAGATCGCCATTTCACTGCTGTCGGCCTTCGCCATCGTCTATTTCCGCTTCCCCTTTCGCAACGTCGTGTTCTGGATGATCTTTGTCACGCTGATGCTGCCGGTCGAGGTGCGGATCATTCCAACCTACGAGGTGGTCTCCAACCTCGGCATGCTCAATACCTACGCCGGTTTGACGATCCCGTTGATCGCCTCCGCTACCGCCACCTTCCTGTTCCGCCAGTTCTTCCTCACCGTGCCCGACGAGTTGGTCGAAGCCGCCCGCATCGACGGCGCCGGGCCCATGCGTTTTTTCTGGGACGTGCTCTTGCCACTGTCCAAAACCAGCATCGCCGCGTTGTTTGTGATCCAGTTCATCTACGGCTGGAACCAGTACCTGTGGCCACTGCTGGTCACCACCCAGGAGACCATGTACCCGGTGGTTTTGGGCATCAAACGCCTGATCGCCGGTGAGGCCTACACCGAATGGAACGTCGTGATGGCCACCGCAATATTGGCGATGGCGCCGCCCGCGCTCGTGGTGATCCTGATGCAAAAATGGTTTGTCAAGGGCTTGGTGGACACAGAAAAATAATGGCTGCAATAACACTCAAAAACATCGTCAAGCGTTACGGCAAAGGCGCCTCAGCCAACCAGGTGATCCACGGCGTCAGCGCCGACATCAAGGACGGTGAGTTCGTCGTCATCGTCGGCCCTTCCGGGTGTGGCAAGTCAACGCTTTTGCGCATGGTCGCCGGGTTAGAAGAAATCACCGAGGGCGACATCTCCATTGGCAACCGCGTGGTGAACAAACTGGAGCCTTCCGAGCGCGACATCGCCATGGTGTTCCAGAACTACGCGCTGTATCCGCACATGAGTGTGTTCGACAACATGGCCTATGGCCTCAAAATCGCCAAAGTGCCGGTGGCTGAGATCAAAACCCGGGTTGACAAAGCCGCCAAAATTCTCGAACTCGGCGCCCTGCTCACGCGCAAGCCGCGCGAGTTGTCCGGCGGGCAGCGCCAGCGCGTGGCGATGGGCCGCGCCATCGTGCGCCAGCCGCAGGTGTTTTTGTTTGACGAGCCACTCTCCAACCTCGACGCCAAGCTGCGCGCGCAAACCCGGCTGGAGATTCAAAAGCTGCACCGCGAGTTGGGCATCACATCGCTCTTCGTCACCCATGACCAGGTGGAGGCCATGACACTGGCTGAACGCATGATGGTGATGAACGCTGGACGCATGGAGCAATTCGGCACACCCGAAGAGGTGTATGCGCGGCCTGCCACCACCTTTGTGGCCAGCTTTATTGGCTCGCCCCCCATGAACCTGCTGAAAAATGCTCCCAATGTGCAAAACGGCGGCACGGCGGCAGCGATTCTCGGTATCCGGCCCGAACACCTGGACGTGGCTGACACCGGCTGGTCCATCGAAGCCGAGGCCATCGAAACCCTTGGCGCCGAGCGGTTGGTGTATGGCCGCTTCAACGGCGAACAGGTGATTGTGCGCATCGACGAGCAGCACAAACCACCTGCCATTGGCCGCAGCTTCCACGTCACGCCGCGCGCCGATCGCCTGCATTGGTTTGATGCGGCAACCGGTAAACGGATCTGACCATGCCTGAATTGGCTTGGCCGTATCCGCGGTGGATTGCCCACCGGGGTGGCGGCAAACTTGCCCCTGAAAACACTTTGGCCGCGTTCCGGCTGGGCGCTCAAAAAGGCTACCGCATGTTTGAATGCGACGTCAAACTGAGCCAGGACCACGTCCCCTTCCTGATGCACGACACCGATTTGGCCCGCACAACCAACGCGGCCGTGCGCTTTGGCCAAGACGCTGCACCAATAGGTGGTGACCACCTGTGGTCGGCCTTGAGCCAGCTCGACGCCGGCAGCTGGCATTCACGTGCCTATGCGGGCGAGCCGCTGGCCACGCTGGACAACATCGCTGCTTTCATCCTTCGCAATGGGTATTGCCTGAACATTGAAATCAAACCCACACCCGGCACCGAGCACGAAACCGGTGAAGTGGTGGCGCAGGAAGCGGCCCGTTTGTGGCGCGACGCCTCCGTTGCGCCTTTGTTGACCTCGTTCAAGACCGAGGCCCTTCTTGGCGCACGGGGTTCCGCCCCCCACCTGCCGCGCGGCCTTTTGCTGGAAACCATGCGCGACGATTGGCTCGAAGTTGCCTTGCAGCTCGATTGTGTTGCGATCGTCTGCAACTACGCCCTGTGGGACGAGCGCACCGTGCGTGAAGCCAAAAGCGCGGGATTTCGTGCCTTAAGCTACACCGTGAATGACGACTGGGCCGCCCAGCGCCTGCTTGATTTGGGCACCGATGGCATCATCACCGACCGGGTGGATTATTTCGCGCCAGCGGCGGCTTGAAGTTGATGTCCGACCAACTGGCCATCGTTTGACAGCAATCCGCACACCGGTTAACCCCGCCAGGATTTGTTGATCACCCACTGGCTGGTCGCCACCCCCACCACCAGGGCGCCATAGGTGGCCACCATGCCGTCGCGCCCGAAAAACCACAGACCCAGGGCGAGCGTCGCCAGACCGACGCCAAAATTGAGCCCCAGTTGTACCCAACCACTGATAACTGCTGGTCGATTTCTGTTAAGTACAAGTGTGAATCCCAGCATCAACGCCGCCATGCCGAAGGCTGGCGCGGCGAAATTCAGCAAGTGCATCAGGCGGTTTAAAGTGTCCATACGCACAAATTTTATAATCGCGGCATGGCAGTCTGGGCTTTAGGCATCAACCACACCACCGCGCCCCTCGATCTGCGTGGACGGTTCGCGTTCGCCATTGACCAGATCGAGCCAACATTGAAGAGCCTGCGCCACGCGCTCGCAAGCCCTGAAGCGGCGATCATCTCCACCTGCAACCGCACCGAGATTTATTGTGCAGCAGACGCCGCAACACCCGGCCAGTCGATGCAGCAGGCTGTCAACAACACCGTAGACTGGCTGGCCCATTCGGGCGGCGTATCGCCCGAGATGTTGCGCGCCCATGCCTACACCCTGCAAGATGGCCCGGCCGCGCGGCATGCCTTTCGGGTTGCCAGCGGGCTCGATTCCATGGTGTTGGGCGAGCCGCAAATCCTCGGGCAGATGAAAGACGCGGTGCGCGTGGCCGATGAAGCCGGCGCTTTGGGCAGCACGCTGAACCAGCTGTTCCAGCGCTCGTTTTCGGTTGCCAAGGAAGTGCGCACTGCCACTGAAATTGGCGCGCATTCGATCAGCATGGCCGCGGCATCTGTGCGGCTGGCGGGGCAACTGTTTGAAGACCTTTCCAAGATTCGCGTGTTGTTCGTCGGCGCAGGCGAGATGATTGAGCTGGCAGCCACACACTTTGCGGCCAAAAACCCGGCGTCCATCGCCATTGCCAACCGCACGCTGGAGCGCGGTGAACAACTCGCCAGCCGTTTTGGCGCCGAGGTGATGCGCCTGGCCGATTTACCCGATCGCCTGCACGAATTTGACGCCGTGGTGAGCTGCACCGCAAGCACGCTGCCGATCATCGGCCTGGGCGCGGTAGAGCGCGCCGTGAAGCGGCGCAAACATCGCCCCATTTTCATGGTGGACCTGGCGGTGCCGCGCGACATCGAACCGGAAGTCAAAGCGCTGGGTGACGTTTACCTGTACACGGTGGACGATCTGGCCAAGGTGGTTCAGACGGGTCAAGCCAACCGCCAGGCCGCGGTGGCGCAGGCTGAGGTGATCATCGACGCTGGCGTGCAGAGTTTCATGCGCTGGCTGGACCAGCGCCACCCCGAATCGGGTGTTGTGCCGCTGATCCAGCAATTGAATGCGCAGGCCGACGTCTGGCGGGTCACGGAAATCGAGCGCGCGCGCAAATTGCTGGCACGCGGCGACAACATCGACCAGGTGCTCGAGGCGCTTTCAAAGGGTCTCACGCAGAAAATGCTCCACGGGACCTTCGCCGAGCTGCGCGCGGGCGACAAGGAAGCCCGCGAGCGCGCAACCCAAGCCGCGCAGCATTTCTTCCTCCGAAAAGAGAAATGATGTTGCCCCCACGCTCCACCGTTTCACGGGTCGCTGCCCCGCGCAGCCAACCTGCGCTTCGCTTGGAGTGGGGCGCATTTTGCCTTGGGGCGGCCCGGCGGCAAAACCTTGCTGGCGTGAGCGGATATTTGAACCATTAGCGGCGTTTATCGCGCCCGCTTCGCGTTCGCAAAAAGAATGGGGGTCAGACCCCAATTTTTTGTGAGCTGATTTCCCTGCAAATATCCTCCATGGAAAAATTGGAATCTGACCCCCATTCTTTATGAAACCTTTCCTTCGCAACCGCCTCGCCCGCTTCCAGGACCGCCTGGGTGAACTGGAGTTTCTCTTGAGCCGCGAGGACATCATGAAGGACATGAAGCAGTTTCTGGCGCTCTCGCGTGAGCACACCGAAGTGGCTGCAGTTGCCGGCCGCTGGGCGCGTTACCAGCAGTGTGAAGCCAACGCGCGGGCGGCCCGTGAGATGCTGTCTGATCCTGAAATGGCCGAAATGGCGCAGGAAGAAATCGATGCCGCGATGCTGGAGACGGCCCAGCTCGAATCCGAGTTGCAACGCATGTTGCTGCCCAAAGACCCGGACGACGCACGCAACGCCTTTCTGGAAGTGCGCGCGGGCACGGGTGGCGATGAGTCGGCCCTGTTTGCCGCCGACCTCACCCGCATGTACACCCGTTATTGCGAGCGCAAGGGGTGGCGCGTGGAGGTGATGAGTGAATCGCCCAGCGAGTTGGGTGGCTACAAGGAAATTGTGCTGCAAATCTCGGGCGACGGCGCTGGAAACGGGGTTTACGGCGCGCTGAAATTTGAATCCGGCGGCCACCGCGTGCAGCGTGTGCCCATCACCGAAACGCAAGGGCGCATCCACACCAGCGCCTGCACCGTGGCCGTGTTGGCAGAACCGGACGAGCAGGAAGCCATCAAGATCAACCCGGCTGATTTGCGCATCGACACCTACCGCGCCAGTGGCGCTGGCGGCCAACACATCAACAAGACCGACTCGGCCGTGCGCATCACCCACCTGCCCACGGGCATCGTGGCCGAGTGCCAGGACGGCCGCAGCCAGCACAGCAACAAAGCGCAAGCCCTCAAAGTGCTCACCGCACGTATCCATGAAAAAGACCGCAGCGAACGCGCCGCCAAAGACGCCGCCAAACGCAAAGGCCTGATCGGCACCGGCGACCGCAGCGACCGCATCCGCACCTACAACTTCCCGCAAGGGCGCCTCACCGACCACCGCATCAACCTCACGCTGTACAAGCTTTTGACGGTGATGGAGGGCGACCTGGACGACGTGGTACACGCGCTGCAGGCCTACGAGGCTGCAGACCAACTGGCGGCACTGGAACTGGCTTCCATGGCGTGATGACGGAAGTTCGCAACACTGTTAACACCCATGTTAATTATTGGTTTAATATTAGTTTATACTAAATTAAAACCAATAGTTTGATTATATTTTAGTCTTTTTTGATATATTATTAATAGCAATAAATTAAAATATTTCGTGACTTGATATCAATTTTACTCAAGTTAGCATTATTAAATTAATTTATTTTTCAGACCTTTGTGACCATCACCCACGCCCTTCAAGCGGCTGCCTCACGGGGCATCGATCGCCTCGACGCGCAGCTTCTGCTGCTGCACGTGTTGGGCAAAATGCCGGCTGAGCGCGCCTGGCTGGTGGCGAATGCCGACGAACCCTTGACGCCCTCCTTGGCAGACCATTTTCTGGCCATGGCCGAGCGCCGCGCCTCCGGCGAACCCCTGGCCTATCTCACTGGGTGGCAGGCTTTCTACGGGCTGGAACTAAAGGTCGATGCCCGCGTATTGATTCCACGCCCGGACACCGAAACACTGGTGGACTGGGCCATTGAAGTGATCGACATCCACGACAACGGCGCTGGCAGCGGCGATGTCTTGGACCTTGGCACAGGTTCCGGCGCCGTCGCCCTCGCCCTCAAACACAGCCGCCCGCAGTGGCGCGTGCATGCCCTGGAGGCGAGCGCTGACGCACTGGCGGTCGCGAGAGCCAATGCGTCAAGGCTCGGGCTCGACGTGGCCTTCGTTCAGGGCAGCTGGTTCAACGCGCTGCCCTTGAGCGTCGATCTGATCGTGAGCAACCCGCCCTATGTGGCCGAACAAGACGCCCACTTGCCGGCGCTGCGGCACGAGCCCCGGCAAGCCCTGACCAGTGGCGCCGACGGCCTGGACGATATCCGGCAGATCGTCGCCAGCTCGCCCCGGCACCTTCGGCCCGGCGGCTGGCTGCTGCTTGAGCACGGTTATGACCAGGCGGCACGGGTCCGCACGCTGCTTGTCGCCCATGGGTTCCTGCAGGTACAGTCCCGACGTGACTTGAGCGGCACCGAGCGGTGCAGCGGCGGGCAGTTTTCGCCCTAAGATTCCTCCATGAGCAACCAACCTCAATCCAAGCCCCTGGCAGGCATCACCGTCGTCGCCCTCGAACAAGCCGTTGCCGCGCCCTTTTGCTCCAGCCGCCTGGCCGATGCCGGCGCACGCGTCATCAAGATCGAACGGCCTGAAGGCGACTTTGCGCGGGGTTATGACACCGCCGTGTTTGGCGAATCGTCTTACTTCGTCTGGCTCAATCGCGGCAAGGAATCGGTGCAGCTGGATTTGACGCAGCCCGAAGCCAAGGCGACGCTGCGCGGCTTGATAGCAACCGCAGACGTCTTCATTCAAAACCTCGCACCCGGGGCCTGCGCGCGCCTGGGGTTGGGATCGACCGAATTGCGCAAGGCCTTCCCGCAACTCATCACCTGCGACATCTCGGGGTATGGCGAATCCGGCGAGCTGCACAAACTCAAGGCCTACGACATGCTGGTGCAGGCCGAAAGCGGCCTCGTGGCCGTGAGTGGCGCGCCAGGGCCCTGGGGGCGTATTGGCGTGTCGATTTGCGACATCACCTCGGGCATGAACGCCATCATTGGCATCCAGCAGGCGCTGTTGCAGCGCTGCAAAACAGGGGTGGGCAGCGGCATCCAGGTGTCGCTGTTTGGCTCGGCGGCGGACCTCATGGCGGTGCCGTTTCTGCATGCCAAATACGGCAAAGGCGCGCCGGCGCGGGTTGGTTTGAAACACCCCAGCATCGCGCCCTATGGCACGTTCACCTGCCAGGGCGGACGTGAACTCGTGTTGTCAATTCAAAACGAACGCGAGTGGTTGAATTTTTGCCGCTTCTTCATGCAAGACGAATCCGTGGCGACGGATGCGCGTTACGTCACCAACGATCTGCGGGTGCGCAACCGCAGCGCACTGGAAGCCCAAGTGCAGGCGGTGTTTGGCGGACTCAATTACGCGCAAGCCGTCGAGCGACTGGGTAGCGCGCAGACGGCGTACGGCGCCATCAACTCGGTGCAAGACCTCATCACCCACCCGCAGTTGCGCACCAAGCCGATGCAGGTCAATGGCCACACCGCGCTGATTCCAGCCAACCCCTACATCACTGAATGGGACGACGATGCCTTCGCCCCTGCGCCCGCGATCCCGCCCGTTGGCAACAGTTGATTGCTATATTATTCATAGCAATAAAATGCCATTTCACGTGACTTGGTGCCTTAGAATCCTTGAAAATTTGCTCCCGACGGAGGTTTTCGTTATTTGTTAACATGGAAGTTAATTTTTAGACCAAACCACCTTGACGGAAGCGGAACCCAAAAAGGAACGCCCATGGCAACTTTTGTTGTAGCGCACGGTGCCTGGTCGGCAGGCTGGACCTGGAAAAAAATGCGGCCACTCATGCGGGCAGCGGGCCATGAACTCGTGACGCCGAGTTACACCGGCATTGGCGAACGCTCACACCTGGCACACGTGGGCATCGACCTGAACCTGCACATTCAAGACGTGTTGCAGGTGCTGGAATACGAAGACTTGCACGACGTGGTCTTGATCGGCCACAGTTACGGCGGCATGGTGGCCTCCGGCGTGGCAGACCGCGCTGCCAGCCGCATTCGCCAGTTGATCTACCTTGACGCGTTTGTGCCACGCCATGGGCAGTCGGCCATGAGCCTGCAGCCGCCAGCGGTGCAGGAACGGATGCAAGGCGCCGTGCTGGCGCAGGGCGACGGCTGGCGCGTGCCGGCCAACCCGCTGCCGCCCGACACGGCAGCCGACGACGTCGCGTGGGCCTTGCCAAAACGCGTGATGCAACCGTTGAAAACGTTTACCCAGCCGATCACCCTGAGCGGCGCTGCCGACCATTTGCCGCGCAGTTATATCTACTGCACGCGGTCCGGGCCGGGAGATGTGTTTCGCCAATTTTCCCAACGCGCCCAAACTGAACCCAACTGGCGATACGTCGAAATCGACGCCAGCCACAACCCACACATCACTTGCCCAGGCGCGCTCATGCGGGTGCTCGAATCACTCATCATCTGAAACACCATGTGCCGCAACATCAGAACCCTCTTTAACTTCGAGCCACCGGCCACCGAGCTGGAAATACGCGACGCGTCCTTGCAGTTCGTACGCAAGTTGAGCGGCCTCAACGTGCCATCCAAGGCCAACGAAGTGGCCTTTGACCAGGCCGTGGCCGACATCGCGGCCACCACGCGTGTGTTGATGCAGTCGCTCAAAACCTCGGCGCAAGCCCGCAACCGCGAAGTCGAGGCTGAACGGGCCAAAGCAAGGTCTCTGGAGCGGTTTGCACAGCACCCTTGAGAAGGTGAAATAATCGCAGGAGTCCCCAAATATCGGGGAACAGGCAGAAATTTTGGAGTTTGGAAATTTTGGAGTTTTTATGAGCGACGCACAGAAACGCATCGATGAGCTGGTCAAGGGCAATGAAGTTCTACTCTTCATGAAGGGCAACGCCAGCTTCCCGCAATGCGGCTTTTCAGGCCGCGCGATCCAGATTCTCAAGGCCTCGGGCGTTGACACCCGCACCCTCAAAACCGTGAACGTGCTGGAAGACCCCGAAATCCGCGCGGGCATCAAGGATTACAGCAACTGGCCGACCATCCCCCAGCTGTACGTCAAGGGTGAATTCGTCGGTGGTTCGGACATCATGATGGAGATGTACGAGTCCGGCGAGATGCAGCAACTGCTGGCCAAGGTGGTTTAAACCAGCCAGGATCCGCCCCGGAGCCGGTATCAGGCCGGGGTGTGCTCCCAGGCTTTTTTGGCGCCCAAGACGGCCGTCGGGTACTGCGGCTTGCCGCGTGAGCCGTTGTATCGGCCCAGCGCCATGAAGAGATCTCCCTTTTCGCGGTCCAGGTAGTGGCGCAGGATGACGCAGCCGAAGCGCAGGTTGGTCTGCATGTGAAAGAGGCCGGAGGCGTCGCCGCCCTTGCCGTCACTGTTGGCCAGCACCCGCGTCCAGAACGGCATCACCTGCATGTAGCCGCGCGCCCCGACCGGGCTCACGGCAAATTTGCGGAAATTGCTTTCCACCTGCACCAAGCCGAGCACCAAAGCTACATCCAGCCCCGCGCGTTTGCTTTCGTACCAGAGGGTTTGCAAAAACTCCTTGCGTTCGGTCCAGTTGGCCTTTTTCTTTGCCAGCCGTTCGCTCATGGCGCCCAACCAGCGCAGGTAAACCAGGCGCGACTCGGTGTTGTTGAACTCGGGAACCGGCGGCGCCTGGTTGTTGACGGCCGAGCTCAGGGCGGTTCGCACCGAATCAACCAGGGGTTCTTCGAGCTGGCCGCCAGCCTCTGCGAATTGCGCAAACGACAACAACCCCAGCCCGGCAGCGGCAGTTAAAACCGCTTGCCGGCGGGACACGTCAGCGCTGGTCGCGCTGCAGGAGGCGGCTATTGCAGCCCTCATGCCCGCCTCAAACCGTGAGTCTTGATTGGATCAGGGCGGCGATTTCGTTGACCGCCACCTTGGTCGCCGCGGCATCGCGCCGGTGCTGGTACTCGACCTGGCCTTCCTTCAAGGCCCGGTCGCCAATCGTGACCCGGTGCGGCACGCCGATCAGTTCCCAGTCGGCAAACATGGCGCCCGGGCGCTCGCCGCGGTCGTCCAGGATTACGTCTACACCGGCGGCCATCAACGCTGCGTAGAGTTTGTCTGAAGCGGCCTTGACCTCGGGGAAACGGTCCGGCGAAATCGGGCACAACACCACGGTGAAAGGTGCAATCGCATCCGGCCAGATGATGCCTTTGTCGTCGTGGTTCTGTTCAATCGCGGCGGCCGGCAGGCGCGTGATGCCAATGCCGTAACAGCCCATCTCCATCAGCTGGGGCTTGCCGTTTTCGTCGAGAAACGTGGCGTTCATCGGTTTGCTGTAGACGGAACCCAGCACAAAAATGTGGCCGACTTCGATGCCGCGCTCGATGGCCAGCACGCCCTGTCCATCGGGTGAGAGGTCTCCCTCAACCGCGTTGCGCAGGTCGGCCACCAGATCGGGCTCTGGCAGGTCGCGTGCCCAGTTCACACCGGTCATGTGAAAGTCCGGCACGTTGGCACCGCAAATCCAGTCGGCCATCACGGCGACTTCGCGGTCTACCGCCAGTTTGACCGGCTTGAGCAAACCCAAGGGGCCCAGGTAGCCCGGCTTGCAGCCAAAATGGTCTTCGATCTCAGCCACGGTGGCGAACCGGAAATCGGCCAGACCGGTGACCTTGCTCACCTTGATTTCATTCATGTCATGGTCACCGCGCAGCAGCAGGAGCCAGACCGTCGTCTTGACAATTTCACCGGTCTGGTTTTTCTGGTCGGTTGCCAAAACCAGGGACTTCACCGTGGTTTTGAGCGCCACACCCAGAAGCTCGGCCACGTCTTGGCAGGTACTTTTGCCAGGCGTCGGCGTCTTGCTCAACGGGCTCGAGGCTGGTGCGCGCGGACCGGCCGGTGCCAGTGCCTGGGCTTTTTCCATGTTGGCCGCGTAGTTGCTCTGCGGGCAATAGACGATGGCGTCTTCACCCGTGGCGGCGATCACCTGGAACTCCTCCGACAAATCACCCCCGATGGTGCCGCTGTCGGCGGCGACCGCGCGATAGGTCAAGCCAAACCGGTCAAAAATTGCGCGGTAGGCTTTCGCCATGGTCTGATAACTCTTTTTGGCAGCCTCCAGGTCACGGTCGAAGCTGTAGGCGTCTTTCATGATGAACTCGCGTGAGCGCATCACACCAAACCGCGGGCGGCGTTCGTCGCGGAATTTGGTCTGGATGTGGTAGAAATTACGCGGCAGCTGCTTGTAACTCTTGATCTCCTGGCGCGCGATGTCGGTCACCACGTCTTCGCTGGTGGGCTGGATCACGTAGTCGCGGTCGTGCCGGTCTTTGACGCGCATGAGCTCCGGGCCCATCTTGTCCCAGCGGCC
>JANNMM010000254.1:0-1796 GCA_031397915.1 Rhodoferax sp.
GTCAAACACCCGGGAGAGGATGTCGCCGGGGCGCATGCCGCCACGCGCCAGGCACAGGAGGGTGTCGAACTGCCACCCACACTGGTGCACCTTGATGGCGAGTTTTTCGATCCGGTTGTTGTACAAGTCGAAACTAACGTACAGGTGTTTGCCGTCTTCCGTCAACATCCAGATGCTCCTTATATTATAGCTATCAAGCTTTTGAAATTCAGACCCGAACCAGGTAGGGATGCCGCATCTTGATAGTGTGGTCGCGGTCGGGGCTGGTGGAGATGATGTCCACCGGAACACCCGTCACCTGCTCGATGCGCTGCAAATACAGGCGAGCGGCAACCGGCAACTTGGCGTAGTCGGTCACGCCCACGGTGCTCTGGCTCCAGCCTTCCATCACCTCGTAAATCGGCTTGCAGCGCTCGATGTCATCGGCGCCCATGGGCAGGATGTCGATGGTTTCACCGTCCATCTCGTAGCCGGTGCACAGCAGGAGTTCTTTCAGGCCGTCCAGCACGTCCAGCTTGGTGATGCACAGACCGGTGAGGCCATTCACCTGCGCGCTTCGCTTCAGCAGGGCCGCGTCGAACCAGCCGCAGCGACGCGAACGGCCGGTGGTAACACCCTTTTCGGCACCCACGGTGCTCATGTGGTACCCGGGTGTACCCGGTGTTTCCCAGTCCAGCTCGGTCGGGAAAGGGCCACCGCCCACCCGGGTGCAATAGGCCTTGGTGATCCCCAGTATGTAATGCAGCATGCCAGGGCCCACACCGGCCCCTGCCGCGGCGTTGCCGGCCACGCAGTTGCTCGACGTGACATACGGGTAGGTGCCGTGGTCCACATCGAGCAAGGTGCCCTGCGCGCCTTCAAACAACAGGTTGTCGCCGTGCAGGTGCGCCTCATTGAGCTCGCGTGAAACGTCGGCCATCATCGGCTTGAGCAATTCGGCGTGGCGCATGGCTTCGTCAAACACCGGCTGAAACTGCACCTGGCCGTCTTTGAGATAAGGCGCGAGCAGTTCGCCGAATTCAAACTTTTCCGAATGCAGGTAGGTGGACAACACGTGGTTGTGCAGGTCGAGCAACTCACGTAGCTTGGCTTCAAAACGCTGGGGGTATTTGAGGTCTTGCACACGCAACGCGCGCCGGGCTATTTTGTCTTCGTAGGCCGGACCAATGCCGCGCCCGGTGGTGCCAATCTTCTCGCTGCCACCTTTTTCACGCGCGGCTTCACGGGCCACATCCAGCGCCACGTGAAACGGCAAAATGAGTGGACAGGCTTCCGAGACGCGCAGGCGCGAACGCACCTCGACGCCGACTTTCTCCAGCCCGGCAATTTCCTCAAACAGCTTGGCCGCCGAGAGCACCACACCATTGCCGATATAACACTTCACGCCCGCGCGCATGATGCCGCTGGGGATCAGGTGCAGGGCCGTCTTGACGCCGTTGATCACCAGCGTGTGCCCCGCGTTGTGGCCGCCCTGGAAACGCACCACGCCTTGCGCGCTTTCGGTCAACCAGTCAACCAGCTTGCCTTTTCCTTCATCGCCCCACTGTGTGCCGACCACGACAACGTTTCTGCCCTTGCTCATACCTGGATCCCACACACTTGATTCATGAATTTTCCTGGAAATATCAAACTGGTTTCACGACCCACTGACCAGCCGCCTCGACGAGTTCACGGTCACACTCGAATTCGTCCACTTCACTTTCATGGCCCGGCAAAACACACACTACCGTCTCGCCATGGGCGCGCAGGGTCGTGATGGCCTTGCGCAGTTCGCCCGATTCGTTCCACGGCGCGCG
>JANNMM010000261.1:0-39896 GCA_031397915.1 Rhodoferax sp.
CGATCATCATGTTGAGCACCACCAGCACGCCGAAGTGCACCAGGTCTACACCCAGCAGCTTCGCTGCCGGCAGCAGCATCGGCACGAAGACCAGCAGCAGCACCGACACATCCAGAAAGCAGCCCAGCACCAGAAACATCACGTTGACCAGCAGCAGGAATTTGGTTTGCGAAAGCTGCATGCTGTCGACCCAGGTCGCCATCGCCTGCGGCACCCCTTCAGCGGTGAAGGCGTAATTCAGCATGAAGGAGCCCGCCAGGATGATGGTGATCACCGCACTGCCGCGGGTCGACTCCAGCACCACGCCCCAGAAGCTGCGCCAGCTAAGCGCCCGGAACACGAATGCAGCAAGAATCAGCGCATGCAGCGCTGCCACTGCGGCTGCTTCCGTTGGCGTGAAGGCGCCTGAATAAATGCCGCCCAGCAGCACGATGGGCATCGACAGCGGCAAGGCGCCCCGGAAGATGATGCCCGGCCACTCGCCGCGCGGCACCGGTGCTTCACGCGGCATATTGCGTTTGACGGCGATGAAATGCACCACGACCATCATCAAAATCGCCATCAAAAACCCGGGCACGACGCCGCCCAGAAACAAGGCGCCGACCGAAGCACCTGAGACCAGCGCGTAGATCACCATGGGAATGGAGGGCGGAATGATCGGCCCCAGCGTGGCGCTGGCCACCACCACGGCACCAGCGAAGCCACGTGAATACTCGGGCTTTTTCAGCATCTGCTTGATGGTTACCAGGCCCGGCCCCGCCGCGTCGGCAATGGCGCTGCCGCTCATGCCGGAAAAAATCACACTGACCAGAATGTCCACCTGTGCCAGCCCGCCGCGCATGCGCCCGACCAGAATGCGGCAAAAATCAAAGATGCGCTCGCTCACGGTGCCCGCGTTCATGATGTTGGCGGCGAACACGAAGAGCGGCACCGCCAGCAGGACGTAACTGTTATACAGGCCATTGCCCACCTGCTCGGCCACCAGGCCGACGTCTTGCCGCTTGACAATCAAATAGCCAATACCCGAGGCCAGCATGGAAAAGCCAATGGGCATGCGCAGCAACATGCCCGCCAGCATCACCAGAACCAACACCGCCAATGCGGCGCTCATTGCAGGTTCAGCTCCACATCCAGGCCCTCATCGCGCCAGGCGGCACGGATGTTGAGCACCGCCCGAAACGCCAGGGCCACAAAAAGGAACACGAAGGGCATGAACACCCAGCGGAAGGAGATGCCCAGCACCGGTGTGCCTTCACGCGCCATGAAATTCACGTAATCCCAAGTGGCGGGAATCGCCCACAGCGCCAAACCTCCGAGCATCAGGTTGCCGGCAATTTTCATGACCTTGCGCACGGGTTGGCTGACGCTGTTCCACACCAGGTCAAACGCCACGTGCTCCCGCTCAGGCACGATGAAGGCCGCCGACCAGAGGATCACCCAGACGTAGAGGATGACCACCAGCTCATCCGTCCAGGCCAGCGGTTTGTTGAAACCGAAACGCGCCGTGATCTGCACGATGAACACGCAGAACATCGTCAGAAACAGAACGCCGCCAAGGGCGTTGGCGGCGCGCTTAAACCCGCGCAATGATTACCTCGTGTTGTTGATGCGGTCCAGCATGCCGACCGGCCAGAGCTTGGCGTATTCCGAATTCTGGTAGGCCGTCTGCACCGTTTTGCGGAAGGCGTCCAGATCCGGGGTGGTCACCGTCAAACCCTGCGTCTTGAAGAAATCGACCATTTGTTTCTCGTCGGCGATGCGGTTGTCGTTGTTGTATTTGCTGGCTGCCATGGCTGCCGCCTTTAGTTTGGTTTTCTGGTCGGCGTTCAGCGCGTTCCAGGTCTTGTTGGAGACACTGATGAAGATGCCGTCCACCAAATGGCTGGTGAGGGTGAGCTGTTTGGTCACTTCGTAGAACTTGGCACTGCGCACCGTGGGCAGCGGGTTGTCTTGCCCGTCGATGGTGCCAGTTTTGAGACCCAGGTACACCTCGCCGAACGCCAGAGGCGTGGGTGTGGCGCCGAGCGCTTCACCGAGGAACAGCCACTCTTTGGAGCCGGGCATGCGCAGTTTCACACCTTTGAGGTCAGCCGGCGTGCGCACGTTTTTGGCTTCGCGCAGGTTGAGCTGGCGCGTGCCGAGGTAAATGGGCGCGAGCACGGTGATGTCCATCTTCTCACTGACCATTTTGTAGAGGTCGTTGCCGATCGGGCCATTGAAGACTTTCATCAAATGGTCCGGGTCGCGGATGATGTAACCCGCCGTGAAGATGGAAAACTCGGGTACCAGCTTGGCAATGTCAAACGCGGAAATCGACGACATCTCCAGATTGCCGCGCGCCATCGCCGCAGGCTCGGTCCCCTGCTTGAAGAGCGAGGCGTTGAGGTTGATTTGGGTGTCGAACTGGCCCGGTGCGGTTTTCTCCAGCTCGTCTTTCAATACCGTCCACATTTTGGCGTGCCAGTCGTCGGGCACGGCGGGTGTCGAAATGCGCAGCAGGTGTTTGGTCTGTGCCATCGCGGGTAGCGTGGTGAACCCGAGCAGGGACGCAACGGCCGTGGCGGCCGAAACTGCCAGAAGGGCGCGGCGGCTCGACGGTGAAAACAGGGTCATGGCAGGTCTCCAGTGTTAAATTAATCCGGTATCGTCAATGTTAACGACTGTTTTCCCCCGGTTGGCTACGGTGATTCCCTGTGATTTTTAACGGAGCATGCCCATGATTTTTGCCCCCATGACCAACGGCCTTCACCTTGGCCTGGGTGGCGCGCCGCTTGGCAATTTGTTCAAGGCCATCAGCGAGCAGGAAGCGCAGATGGTTCTGCAAACCGCGTTGGCCGATGGCTGCCAGACTTTTGACACCGCTCCGCACTATGGCCATGGCCTCTCGGAGCACCGTTTTGGCCACGCCTTTCGCGCCAACACCGCGGCTTTGCCACGCGACCGGCTTGCCGTTTCCAGCAAAGTGGGCCGCCTGCTCACGCCTGCAGCCAACGCGCCGCGCGACCAAATGAATTTTTGCAGCATCCTGCCGTTTAACCAGCACTGGGACTATTCCGCCAGCGGGGTTCGCCAAAGCGTGATGGAGACCCTGCAGCGCATGGGCCTGGCGGGGCTTGACACCGTGTTTGTGCACGACTGTTGCCCGGTCTGCCACGGCAGCGACTACCCGAGCGTGTTGCGCCAAGTCGTGAACGAAGCGCTGCCCGAGCTGCAACGCATGAAATCAGAAGGCTGGCTGCGGCACATCGGCATCGGCGTGAACGTGGTGCAGGTTTGTCTTGATGTCTTGCAACAGGCTGATCTGGATTGCATTTTGCTGGCCGGGCGTTACACGCTGATTGACCACAGTGGCTTGGCCGAATTGTTGCCGCTGTGTGAACAGCGCGGGGTGCGGATCGCGATTGGCGGTGCCTTCAATTCCGGCATTTTGGCGACCGGTGTGGCAAACCACGCGCACGGACCGCTCTTTGACTATGCGCAGGCGCCACCTACCTGGGTCACCCGGGTGGCCGCCGTTGAAGCCGTGTGTGAAACTTACCAAGTGCCGCTGCGCGCAGCCGCCTTGCAGTTCCCGCTGGCACACCCGGCTGTGGACGTGGTGCTGGCGGGCGCGCAAACCCTTGCGCATTGGCAAGACGCGGTGGCCATGATGCAGCGCGCCATTCCGGCGGAATTTTGGGCCACCCTGCGCGAGCGCGGCCTGATTCCCGCCAACGCGCCCACTCCCTGAAGGGTTTCGATGCCGGTTGACGCCCACTTCCACTGCTGGCAACTCTCGCGCGCCGACTACGCTTGGCTCACGCCTGAAATGGGCGCCATTTACCGTGACGTGAACGTGTCCGACTGGCAGGCACAGGCGGCGCCACACGGCATTGACGGCGGCGTGCTGGTGCAGGCCGCGCCCACCGAAGCAGAAACGCATTTTTTGCTGCAACAGGCGCTGCAGCATGAAGCTGTGCTCGGTGTGGTCGGCTGGGTCGATTGGCTCGCGCCTGACGCGGCGCAACGCGTGCGGGTGCTGGCGCGGCAGCCCAAACTCAAAGGCCTGCGCCCGATGTTGCAAGACCTCGCCGACCCCGCCTGGATCCTGCAGCCCGCCGTACACCCCGCGCTGCAAGCCCTGGCCGACTGCGGCCTGGTGTTGGATGCACTGGTGAAATCGGCCCACCTGTCGCATATCTTGGCGCTGGCCAAACGCTACCCGGCCTTGAAGATTGTCATCGACCATGCCGCCAAACCCGACATCGCTGCGGGCGAATGGCAACCGTGGGCCGATGGTATGGCGCGCATCGCCCGTGAAACCAGCGTCGACTGCAAAATCTCGGGCTTGCTCACCGAGGCGCTAGCGGGCGCAGGTGCCCTTGACCTGAAACCGTGGGTGGATCACCTCCTGGCCTGTTTTGGCTCCGAACGCCTGTTGTGGGGCAGCGACTGGCCGGTGCTTGAGCTGCGCGGCAGTTACGCTTCCTGGCGCGACATCACGCACGACCTGCTGCAAACGCAGACACCCGAGGTGCAAGTCGCAATCCTGGGGGGCAATGCACGGCGTTTGTACGGCCTGCGCCCTGCAGTGGCATGATCAATGAATTCCTCGCCAACCGCCCTGCCACCGATGACCCCTGAACTGCCCAACCCACCGCCTGAAGACTGCCTCGCCGCCACCGACCTGGTCGACAGCGGCCACCCGGCGGTTCAAGCCTTCGCGGCCCAACACGCCCAAGGCGCAACACCGCGCGAACGTGCCGTCGCCCTGTACAACGCCGTGCGCGACGGTTTCCGTTATGACCCGTACCGCACGGACATGCACCCGGGCGGCATGCGGGCCAGCCAGGTGATTGCCAAGGGCTACGGCTGGTGCACACCCAAGGCGGCGCTGTTGGCGGCAACCTGCCGCGCCATCGGTATTCCGGCGCGGCTGGGCTACGCCGACGTGCGCAACCACCTCTCCACCGAGCGCCTGCGCCAAACTTTGAGCACCGACGTGTTCGCCTGGCACGGTTACACCGACATCTGGCTTGACGGCGCTTGGCGCAAGGCTACGCCGGCTTTCAACATCGAGCTGTGCGAGCGTTTCGGCCTCGTGCCACTGGCGTTTGACGGCACGGCCGATTCCATCTACCACCCGTTTGACAAAGCCGGCAACCGCCACATGGAATACATCCGCCAGCGCGGCGCCTACGTCGAAATGCCGCTGGCGCAGATGCTCGAAACCTTCCGCGAGATCTACCCGAACTGGGTGAAGGCCGACGCCGACAGCGCAACTACCGGTGCATTGGCCCACGGGGATTTCATGACGGATGTAGCCCGGGAGAACCATTGAGACTGGAATTTGCGAATAATTAACACCCATGTTAATTATTTCCCATTAATTTGTATAATCTGAGGTTTTTTGACTTCCAAGTCACGTGAAATGGCGTTTATTTGCCATTAAATTAATAGCATAGCAGGAGTTTCATTTGCTTGGGAATGTGCGACCTGATCGACCCCTTCTCAGGCGACGGGAAGGGTGCGATCCCTCAGGCTTTCACCTTGTTTGAAGGCTTCGCCTTGCCAGCACGGTTGAGGGCGACCGCCTGGCGAATAAGCGCCTTGAAGGCGGTCGCGTCAACGGCTTCACCCGCGCAGAGGTCGATCGCACGGCGAGCGTTTCCGTCGAGACTCGCGTTGAAAAGACCGGCCGGATCCGCAAGTTGCGCGCCTTTCGCGAAGGTCAGCTTCACTTTGTCCTTGTAGGTTTCGCCTGTGCAAAGGATGCCGTCGAGGGCCCAAACCGGCGTGCCCATCCACTTCCACTGCTCGACAACGTCTGGGTCTGCTTGCAGGATAAGCTTGCGCATGGTGGCAAGCGTTTCTCCGCGCCAGTCACCCAGATCGGCGATCCTTTTTGAGATGAGCGCCGATGCAGGCTCACTTGGGCTCGAGTCCGACCTTTTCATGGTGTCACCCTTGAAGTTGCGCAAATATTTTATGGGCGGGGCGCAGTTTGCGGTGTATGGACCGGGCCAGGGGAGGAAGGCGCACGGCCGCCGTAAAACCCACTTTGGCGCTCGATTTCAAATTTGCCGATAATTACCCGACCAATCGGTTGGTTAATTGCTATAATGGGCAAAATTGCCGCCCGTCGCGGCCGGTTTGACGTTTGCAGGAGACACCCGATGTACACCCAGGCAATGGATATTCAGGACAGGGCGGAAACCCCCAAAGCGCATGGCCCGGCGGCCGTGGCGAGTTTGGCGGACCAAGGCAGGCTGGCCGCGCTGCAGCACCGTTTTGACTCGGTGATGGACGCCGACGGCAAGATCGAGCCGCAAGACTGGATGCCCGAGGCTTACCGCAAAACCCTGGTGCGCCAGATCAGCCAGCACGCGCACAGCGAGATCATCGGCATGCAACCTGAGGGCAACTGGATCAGCCGCGCGCCCTCGCTCAAACGCAAGGCGATTTTGCTGGCCAAAGTGCAGGATGAAGGCGGTCATGGCCTGTACCTTTACAGCGCGGGCGAAACGCTCGGCACCTCGCGCGAGCAGATGCTCGACGCACTGCATGCCGGCAAAGCCAAATACAGCTCAATCTTCAACTACCCCACGCTCACCTGGGCCGATGTGGGCGTGATCGGCTGGCTGGTCGACGGCGCCGCGATCATGAACCAGGTGCCGATTTGCCGCTGCTCGTATGGCCCGTATGCGCGGGCGATGGTGCGCATTTGCAAGGAAGAGTCTTTTCACCAGCGCCAGGGTTTTGAGAGCTTGATGGCACAGATGCGCGGCACGCCCGAGCAGCGCCAGATGGTCCAAGACGCGGTGAACCGCTGGTACTGGCCGGTGCTGGCGATGTTTGGCCCGCCCGACGCCGATTCGCCCAACAGCGCGCAAGGCATGAAGTGGGGCATCAAACGCATCAGCAACGACGATCTGCGGCAAAAATTTGTAGACGCAACCGTGCCGCAGTGCAAGGTGCTGGGCGTGACGCTGCCCGACCCGGATTTGAAATGGAACGAGGCAAAAGGCTGCCACGACTACGGCCAGATCGACTGGGACGACTTTTGGGCCGTGGTCAATGGCGACGGTCCCTGCAACCATGAGCGCCTGGCCACGCGTGTGAAGGCGCATGAAAGCGGCGCCTGGGTGCGCGAGGCGGCCCTGGCGTATTCAGCCAAACATCAAGCCCGGCAGTTGAAGGAGGCGGCATGACGAACGACAAGCCGACGCTGAAGGAATGGCCTCTGTGGGAGGTATTTGTTCGCTCGAAACAGGGCCTGGAGCACAAACACTGCGGCAGCCTGCACGCGGCAGACGCCACGCAAGCGCTGCAAATGGCGCGTGATGTGTATACCCGCCGCCAGGAGGGCGTGAGCATCTGGGTGGTGCCGTCCAGCGCCATCACCGCCAGCCAGCCGCAGGACAAAGGGGAGCTGTTTGACCCGGCGAGCGACAAGATTTACCGGCACCCGACCTTTTATGAGATTCCGGACGCTGTGGGGCACATGTGAAGACCAGTCACGTCAATTACATCCTGCATCTGGCGGACAACGCACTCATCCTGGGCCAGCGCAACGCCGAGTGGTGCGGTCACGGGCCGATTCTGGAAGAAGACATCGCCATGGCCAACATCGGCCTGGACCACATTGGTCAGGCGCGGCTCCTCTACCAGCATGGCGCTGAATTGATGGGCGACGGCTGCACCGAGGACCAATTGGCCTATTTCCGCAACCCGGAAGAATTCCGCAACTACGTGTTGCTGGAGTTGCCGCACCGCACGGCGTTTGCGCCCACGGCGGCCGTCGAGCGTGATTACGCCGTCACGATCGCGCGCAATTTTCTCTACTCGTCTCTGATGATTTTGGTGTGGGAGGCACTGCAGGAATCCACAGACACTCAACTGGCGGCCATTGCGGCCAAGAGCGCCAAGGAAGTGCGTTACCACCTGCGTCACGCGACGTCCTGGGTCCTGCGCCTGGGCGACGGCACGCCGCAGTCCCATGCGCGCATGCAAGCTGCGTTGGACTACCTGATGCCCTACACCCAGGAGTTCTGGAGCACAACCGCTATGGAAACAGATACACGCCAGGCCGGTGTGGGCGCCGACCTGGGCGCGTGGAAAGAGCGCTGGCAAGCTGCTGTTGAACAGGTTTTGACCGAGGCCACGCTCACGCCACCCGGTGCCAAAGGCCATGTCACCCGGGGCAAGGAAGGCATGCACTTCGAGCATTTGAGTTATTTGCTGACTGAGATGCAGGGTCTGGCGCGAGCCCATCCCCAAGCGGTATGGTGAGCGCCTTGACGCATGCGCAAAGCACGGCTGCAGACGCGGTATGGGCCTTGCTCGAAGGTGTGCCGGACCCGGAAATCCCCGTCGTCAGCATCCGCGAATTGGGCATCTTGCGCCATGTTCAGGTGCTTGACGATGGCGTGGTGGAGGTCGTGATCACCCCGACCTACAGCGGGTGCCCGGCGATTGGCCAGATTGAGGACGATATTCGCGCCGCCGTTGCAGGGGCGGGTTGGACAGCAAAAATCATCACTCAGCTGGCGCCCGCCTGGACGACGGACTGGATTGACCAGGCCACGCGGGACAAACTTGCCGGTTACGGCATAGCGCCACCCCAACACGTGAGCGGTGCCAGCCATGTCATTCAATTTGCTTCAAAAAACGCAGCGCCTCGGGCAAACAGCCAGGGACTGCGTGGCGATTTTCAGTTATCGGGAGTTCCCTGCCCGCAATGTGGCAGCCGCAACACCACCGAAACCTCGCATTTCGCCTCGACTGCCTGCAAGGCGCTTTACAAATGTCTGGACTGTCTGGAACCGTTTGACTATTTCAAACCGTACTGACCCAATTTCCGCAGAAAGCACCCCTATTGCCATGGCCCTGCCCCGTTTTCACGAGCTACCCATCTGCCGCGTCAGCCCCGAAGCGGCGGGCGCGGTAGCGGTCAGTTTCGCTGTTCCACCTGCACTGCGCGACACATTTTCATTTGAACCGGGGCAGTTTTTGACACTGCGGGCCCGGATCAACGGCCAGGATGTACGCCGCAGTTACTCCATTTGCAGCCCGCGCGGGCGTTTTCAGGCCAGTGGCGAGCTGGAAGTCGGCATTCGGCCCATGCAAGGTGGCCTGTTTTCCAACTGGGCGGCTCGGGACCTCAAGGCCGGTGATGTGCTGCAGGTGATGTCGCCGGATGGGCGGTTTGTCTCGACCCGGCCGCGCGCCCTGCACCGCGTCGGTTTCGCCGCCGGTTCAGGCATAACGCCGGTTTTGGCGATCATTGCCACGTCGCTGGAAGAACAGCCCACGTCCAAATTCACCCTGGTGTATGGCAACCGCAGCATGGCCAGTGTGATGTTCAACGAGGCGCTGCAGGACCTCAAGGACCGTTACCCCGACCGCCTTACGCTGATCCACATTCTCTCGCGCCAGGCGCAAGAAGTGGATTTGTTGCAGGGCCGCATTGACAGCGCCAAAGTCCGGGCAGTGGTCGACGCCCTGCTTCCGGTTGCCAGCATGGACGAAGTGTTCATTTGCGGGCCCGAGGCGATGATTGAAGCCACTGAGGCTGCCCTGCTCAGCTGTGGTGTACCTGCGCGCAACATCCATACCGAGCGTTTTACCTCACCTCTGCTGGAGGCGCTCTCGCCCGGTGAGCGCCGCGCTGCCTCGGCCAACCAGGCGCCAGCCGTGTGCGGTGACGTCTCACTGGCGCTGACGCTCGACGGCAAGCTGCACAACCTGCGCATGGGTGCCAATGACCATGTGCTGGATGTCGCCGTCGCCGCCGGACTTGACCTTCCTTACTCCTGCAAGGCCGGCGTGTGCTGCACTTGCCGAGCCAAAGTGACACAGGGCAGCGCGGCAATGGACAAAAACTTCACGCTCGAGAAGTGGGAGGTCGACAAAGGGTTTGTGTTGACCTGCCAGGCCCGGCCCACAAGCGGGCAACTGGCCGTCAGTTTTGACGAGCGTTAGCCTAAAGGACTGCGTTAAAACACAGGCACTGCGCATTCCGTCACATTCAGGGTGGTACAACGGCGCAATCGGTGAGCAGTTCGGCGGCTAAACTTGGCCGGGATACAAATCCACCTTGATGTCCAAAATTCTTGTTACTGGCGGCGCTGGTTATGTCGGTTCACACACATGTGTGGAGCTTTTGAACGCCGGTCATGAAGTCACTGTGGTTGACAACTTCTGTAACAGCCAGCCCGAGGCGATTGCACGGGTCGAGAAAATCACCGGCAAACGGGTGCGCATGATGCAGGGCGATATCCGCAGCCGTCCGTCCCTGGTGATGGCGCTGCGGCAAAGCGGCGCCAGCGCTGTAGTTCACTTTGCCGGGCTCAAGGCGGTTGGGGAATCGGTCGAAAACCCGATCGCGTATTACGACAACAACGTGGTGGGCACCGTGCGCCTGCTCGAAGCCATGAGCGAGTGCAACGTCAAGCAACTGGTTTTCAGCTCTTCCGCCACTGTGTACGGCACGCCCCAGCAACTGCCCTTGGCCGAAGACCATCCGCTTTCTGCCACCAATCCCTATGGCCAGACCAAACTGGTGATAGAGGACATGTTGCGCGCGCATCATCTCGCCAATCCGGCCTGGCGCATTGCCATACTGCGCTATTTCAACCCGGTTGGCGCACACGTGAGTGGCCTGATTGGAGAAGACCCCAAAGGCACCCCCAACAACCTGCTCCCCTATGTGGCACAGGTTGCGGTAGGCCGACGGGAGTTTTTGAACATCTGGGGCAATGATTACAACACCCCCGATGGCACAGGCGTGCGCGATTACATCCATGTGGTCGATTTGGCGATCGGCCATGTGAGGGCGCTCGAGCGCCTGAAAAACCACACTGAATGCGCCGCCATCAATCTGGGCACCGGTACCGGTTACAGCGTGCTGGACATGGTTTTTGCCTTTGAGAAGGCAAGTGGAAAGTCGATCCCTTTCAAGGTGGCGCCGCGCCGCGCAGGCGACGTGGCTTCGAGCTACGCCGACCCGGGCCAGGCCCTGGTGTTGCTGGGCTGGCGTGCCGAACGTGATCTGGACGCGATGTGCCAGGATGCCTGGCGCTGGCAGAGCGGCAATCCCCATGGCTATACGGCTTGACCTCCATCTGGCCGCACCCTCGAAGGCAGCCGGCAACCCCATTTCAGCATTCATGAAAGGCACAGAACGCCATGGCTAAAGGAATGATCCTCGCGGCAGGGCAAGGTACGCGTGTGAGGCCCCTCACCCGGGACTTGCCCAAACCGATGGTTCCCATTCTCGGCAAACCGGTAATGGAGTACCTGATCGAACACCTGGCGCGTCACGGGGTGACTGAAATCATGGTGAACGTGGCCTTCCACCACCACAAGATTGAGCAGTATTTTGGCGATGGCCATCGTTGGGGGGTGCAAATTGGGTACTCCTACGAAGGTGTCCGCGACCATGGCGATATCGTTCCGAAACCGCTGGGCTCCGCCGGCGGTATGCGCAAAATCCAGGATTTCAGTGGCTTTTTTGACGAAACCACTCTGGTGATTTGTGGCGACGCGATTGTCGACCTGGACATCACGGCTGCGCTTCAGGAGCACAAATCAAAAGGGGCCCTGGCCAGTGTCGTCACTCTGGACGTGCCGCGCGAGGATGTCAGCAGTTATGGAATCGTGGTGGCGGACACCGAAGGGCGCATCCAGTCGTTCCAGGAGAAGCCAAGTCCGCAGGAGGCCAAATCAACACTGGCAAGTACCGGCATCTATATTTTTGAACCCGAGATCATCAACAAGATTCCGCAAAATCAGGTCTACGACATTGGCTCCCAGCTGTTTCCCTTGCTGGTGGCACAGAAGCTGCCTTTTTTTGCACAAAGCAGGCCCTTCAACTGGATTGACATTGGCCGCGTAAGCGATTACTGGTCAGTTCTGCAACGCGTGTTGCGCGGCGAGGTCGCCGACATGCCCATGCCGGGACGTGAGGCCAAGCCGGGAATCTGGGTCGGTTTAAACACGTCCATTCCCTGGGACAAGGTGAAGATTACCGGCCCGGTTTACATTGGTTCCGGCTCGCGCATTGAACCGGGTGCCACCATCACCGGTCCAGCCTGGATTGGCCATGGCTGTGTGGTCCGCTCCGGTGCAAAGGTGACGCGCAGCATTTTGTTTGAGTACACCCGCATTGCGGCGGACATGCATTTCAGCGAAATGATCGTTTCACCGCAGTACTGCGTTGACCGGTACGGTGAAACGCTGTATCGAGGCGACGATTCAGCGCAGCTGCGCTGGGGCGACGCACGTGCCTGACCAGTTTCCCCAAATCCATACTTCAATGCACCCATGTTGATTCAACCGGTCATCCTCTCAGGCGGTTCGGGCACGCGCCTGTGGCCCTTGTCACGCGAAAAATACCCCAAACAGTTGTTGGCGCTGATCGGCAACGAGTCGCTGCTTCAGGCCACCGTCAGTCGTGTTCAGGGCATTAAACAGGCGCAGGTGTCGCCACCCATGGTGGTCTGCGGCGAAGAGTACCGTTTTGTTGTTGCCGAGCAGCTTCGACTGATGAAGCAGGCAGGGAGCATTGTGTTGGAGCCCGTGGGTCGAAACACGGCACCGGCTTTGACGCTTGCCGCACTGTCCGCAGCTTCAACTGGCGAAGACCTGGTGCTGCTGGTCATGCCTTCAGACCATGTCATCACTGACGCACACGCCTTCCGCGAGGCAGTAGCGATTGGCGCCAAGCACGCGGCAAATGGTGCGATTGTCACTTTTGGCATCACACCGGATGCACCGGAAACCGGGTATGGCTACATCCAGGCCGGCGCCCCGATTGATTTGGGCGACTCCGCAACGCCAGTGCTCACTTCGGCACGAACAATTGCGCGTTTTGTCGAAAAACCGGACTTGAAGACGGCGCAGTCCTACCTGGATGACGGCTCGTTTTACTGGAATGGCGGCATTTTCATGGTGCTTGCATCGACCTGGAAACGGGCCATGGGCAGCTGCCGCCCGGACATCCTGGCGGCCTGCGAAATCGCGTTGAACGAAGGCAGCCGGGACGGTGAATTTGTCAGGGTCCACAAGGCGCGTTTTTCAGAGTGCCCCAGTGACTCGATTGACTACGCTGTGATGGAGAAGCTCGCGTCAAAACCTGCTCCGGCAGTTGCACTACCCCAAGGCGTGGTGATTCCGCTTTCCGCCGGCTGGTCCGATGTGGGGTCCTGGGACGCACTCTGGCAGGTTCTGCCCAAAGATGGAAGCGGAAATGTAGCGCAGGGCGACGCAATCCTGCGGGACTGTGCAAACACTTTGGTGTTTTCCGGCAGCCGCCTGGTGGCCTGCGTTGGCGTGAGTGACTTGATCGTGGTTGAAACCGCAGACGCTGTACTGGTAACCCACAAGTCCCGGACCCAAGACGTCAAACACATCGTCGACCAGCTCAAAAAGAACAACCGGCCTGAGGGCCAGATTCACCGCAAGGTTTTCCGCCCCTGGGGCTGGTACGATGGCGTGGACGCTGGCGAGCGGTTCCAGGTCAAGCGCATTGTCGTCAAACCCAAGGGGATTTTGTCCTTGCAAATGCACCACCACCGAGCTGAACACTGGATCGTTGTCAGCGGCACGGCGCGCGTCACATGCGGGGAAGAAACGTACCTGGTTTCGGAAAATCAGTCCACTTTCATTCCGCTGGGAACCAAACATCGGCTGGAAAACCCTGGCCATGTTCCATTGGAAATGATTGAAGTTCAATCAGGGTCCTACCTCGGAGAAGACGACATCGTTCGCTTTGAGGACAAGTACGGGCGATAGCGCCTACCCCGCCGGTCAAATGAAAAAATCGTTCGCCTCAACCGCAAGAAAGACTTTTCACCAAGGTTTGCGTAAGGTTTTTTCATTTTTCCCAAGATCGCTCCGGTTCGCGATTTTCCGCTCGTTCGCAGACTGCGATCCCAATCCGGACCCGCGCCTTGTGCTGAAGATCGCTGAGACAAAGGAAGAACTGGAAGCCTGTTTCAAGCTGCTGCACGACGCCTACGTGGATAGCGGCTTCATGAAGCCCGACCCGTCGGGGATGCGCGTCACGATCTACCACGCCTTGCCTACCACAACAACCCTGTGCGCAAAGTTTGATGATGAGGTTGTTGGTACGTTGTCGCTGATCAGGGAAAGCGTGTTCGGATTTCCACTGCAGGCCATTTTTGACCTGAGCAAAGTCAGGGCGCAAAAGGGAAAGATTGCCGAAGTATCCGCTTTGGCTGTTCATCCCAGGTTCAGAAAGACCGGCGGCGCCATCCTTTTCCCCCTGATGAAGTTCATGTATGAATACTGCACCACTTTCTTTGACACCCGGCATCTGGTGATCGCAGTCAATCCCAACCGGATTGAAATGTATGAATCTCTGCTGTTTTTTGAGCGGCTCACCGAAAGCGACGTCGAAAACTATGACTTCGCGAACGGTGCTCCAGCCGTTGGCGCAACGCTTGACTTGCGTGAGGCGCGTGGAAAGCTCAAACGCGCTTACGGGAAAAAGAAACCGCGCAAGAACCTGTATGCCTACTTCACGAAACTGAAGCTGCCGAATATAGTGATTCCGGGTCGGCGTTATTACACGACCAATGACCCGGTCATGACCCCTGAACTACTGGACTACTTCTTCAACCAGCGCACCAAAGTTTTCAACAAGCTGGAGAGCAACGAAAAAGCCCTGCTCTATTCAATTTACAACCTGCCGGAGTACGCACAGTACCTTCCCGCGGGAATTGCCGACTCCGATCCGGCAAAGGGGGCGCGCCAGCATGCCAGATACTCGTTCAAATGTTCGGGTATTTTTGATCTTGAATTGGGTGCAGAGCGCGAATCCATACAGATCAATGTCGTGGACTGCTCGCTTCATGGGTTCCTGGCGCATTCCAGAAATCCGCTTCCCACGCAAGTCTGGGGCACTGCAGTGATTCGCCTTGGCCCCAACGAGCATTCGAGGGTTCGCGCACTGGCAGTCGGAGCAAAAAAGGACGTTGGCTTTTACGGCTTCAAGCTTGCCGAGCCAGACCTCGTTTGGCGCAAATTTGTTGCCGCGCTTGGAGCCGGAACCACCCATGACGATATGGACAACGCCACGCGCTTCCTCGTCGATTGATGAATATTGAACCGACCAATGGCCAGCGAATCGGTATCCAGATCGAAAATCGTTGATGTATTGCTTGCAAGCCCGGTGTTCGGCAAACTGGATCGCGTCGTCATCGACGCACTGGCGGACGTTCTCAAATTAAGGGACGTTCCAGGAGGCCACGCGGTCGTGCGGGAGCGCGAGCCGTCCAATGAGATGCTGTTTCTCATCAGCGGCGGCCTGCGGGTTTCCAGGCGCGACGCTCAGGGCGCCCTGATGCTTTACAACGAGATTCGCCCCGGCATGAGTTTCGGCGAATCCGGGCTGATTTTGCGACAGCCCAGGGCAGCAGATGTGACGGCCGTCCGAGACTCCGTTTTGGCAGTGTTGAGCCGTATTGATTTCGAAGCTCTGCTTAACCGGTTTCCCTTGCCCATCAATCAGGTCGTGGTCCGTGCGGTTTACAACTACCTTCGCCACGCTGAGGAATTTGCTGAGCGCAGACACGCACAGTCGTTTGTCGTCATCCCATTGCATGAAAATTCCGGCGCCGGCGAAGTGGCAGCAAGCCTGGTCGAAGCGTTCTCGAAAATGGGTCGAACCCACCTACTTGACGCACCCGATGCTCACCTGGCGACCCGCAGCGTCATGGTCCCTCCAAGTCAAACCGCCCAAGACATCGCAACCTATCAGGATGCGCTTGAGGAAGGTTCAGATTTTCTGGTGTACGAGGCACAAGTTGCACCTACCGAGTGGTCAATGCGCGCGTTTCGCCAGTCCGACCAGGTGATTTTTGTCGCGAAGGCCGGTGCTCCCGGTATCACTGGGGAACTTGAACGCCGGTTGAAGGCGCAACCCGACTTCTCAATGAAGCGCATGCATTTAGCCGTCCTGCACCCCGCCGAAGCGGATGTTCCGGGCGACTTGTCGGCCTGGCGTGAGGGCAGAACCTTTGAACGCATTTACCCATTGCGGAGCAAACGCCCGGCTGACTATGCGCGCCTTGCCCGATTTCTCACAGGCAAGGCGGTTGGCGTGGTCTTGGGTGGTGGTGGCGCCAAAGGGTTCGCCCATGTCGGCGTGTTGCGCGCACTGGATGAAATCGGTATCGCAGTGGATTTGATAGGCGGAAACAGCATGGGAGCGCTGATTGCCGCACAGTTTGCCTGCGGCGTGTCCCTTCCTGACATTATTTCCCGCACCCGCAAATTTGCCAGAGGTGGCGAGCGCCTTGCGATTCCGCTGATTTCCATTGTCTCCGGCAAGCGGGTGTCGCGGGATCTGCAAAAGATGTTTGGAGACCATGCCTGTGATGCACAGTGGATCCCGTTTTTTGCGGCCGCCTGCAACCTTACAAAAGGACGCACAACGGTGCAGGATACCGGGCCAATTTGGCGGGCCGTCTTGGCCAGCAATTCTCCTGCCGGCCTGTTCCCGCCGGTGCTGCACGAGGGAGACATGCTGGTGGATGGCGCGATACTCGAGAATGTCCCAGTCGACGCCATGAGAATGCGATTGGGCACACCATTGGAGAGGCGACGCGGCAATGGGACTATCATCGCAATTGATGTCGATGTTCAGGATGACATGGCGGTGGATCCAACCCTTACGCGGCTGTCTGCGTGGAGCACGCTCAAAGCCTATTTTTCACCCCAAACCCACCGGTCACCAACCATAGCCGACATTCTGTACCGTGCTGGCCACATTGGCGGTCTGAACCAACGCAGCCGTACCATTGCCCAAGCCGACTATTACCTGGAGCCTCCGGTGACTGATTTTTCAATGATGAGTTACCGCAAGGCTGACGAAATTGCTGACGTCGGGTACCGTTACGCGATGAAGAGTTTCAAGCAATGGAAGCTGAAGGCCTGAATGATGAGGGCCGCGCTGACCGTTGGTAGGAGCTCGGCCAGAGGCTGAGGGCAACTATGGACCGGCCTGTTGGTTTGTCTACCAGCCAGCGTGAGGTCTGGCTGGATCAAAACGCCTGGCCTGTCAGCGCCCATTTGAATATTGGAGGCGGTGCGTTCCTGCAGGGTGGCTTCGACCTTGAAATATTTAAAGCCGCACTGAACCGACTCGTTGCCGAAAATCAGGCCCTTCGCCTTGTGCCTGCCATGAGTGGTGACCAGGTACTTTTGAGCCGTTTCAAGCCCGTTCTGGAAATCGTTGAGATTGACAGCCCGATTGATCCAAAGGGCTCGATGCGCGCCTGGTGGGATGAGCGGATGCGCCAGCCATTTTTGCTTGGTCAAACACCTCCTTGGCGATTTGCGCTCTTACGTGCGAGCAGCGAATTGCACGGCCTGACCATTCAGTTCCATCACATGGTGATGGACGGATGGGGGACATCGCTGGTCATGCAACGTTGGGGCGAAATTTACAACGAGATGGCGGGCCGGGCAGATCCGGAAAGGAACGCTCACCAGGCAATTTCGGCAGACTATTTGGCCTATATTGAAGATTCAAAATCCTATATTGAATCTCCGGCATTTACGCGGGATTCGGCCTTCTGGCTGGATCAACTTCCTTCACTTCCAGCACCCTTGATAGAAAGGCGATATCCAGAATCACGCAGAGAAGGACTTGCCGATTGCGATTTGGTGATCAAGCCAGTCTCACGCACCAATTATGACGCCCTGGGAGCGTTCGCTCGGGAGAACGGGGCAACTACTTTTAACCTGGTTCTGGCGGCACTGGCCGTCTATTTTTCCCGAATTTGCGGGCGCCAAGACATCCTCGTCGGGGTGCCGTCCTTGAACCGCGGGGGACGCCGCTACAGAAATACCATGGGCATGTTTGTCGGCGTCATGGTCATCGACGTCAACGTGGCAGTCGGCGTCTCCACCAGGAGCCTGCTGGCCCATATTGCGGCCACCATGCGTCGGGCATTGCGGCATCCGCGTTACCCGCTGAGCGAACTTGGACGTCAACTGGGCGCCATCAAAGCGGGGCGGGACGGTATTTTTGACCTCCTGTTGTCGTTCGAACGCCAAGACTTCGACGTGAGGTTTGGTAACGCGCAATTGCAGGAATCGCGCCAGCTCTTCTCGGGAAAAGCCCGTTACCCGCTGGGGATCACAGTGTGCGAATTTCACGACGACGAGGATGTCGAGCTGATACTGGAAGGAAGCAAGCTCTGTTTTGCGGCAGGCGAAACCAGATTGATGGCCGACCGCCTCTGGGAGTTGATGAGCGCTATGGTGGCCGCGCCAGATGCACCCGTTCAAAATTTTCCACTTGTGCCGAAAGCCGAGCGGCTCCAGCTTGTTGACGGCCTTCACACCAAGCTTGCAACAGGTGATTCGCCCGCACCCT
This sequence comes from Rhodoferax sp., assembly GCA_031397915.1. Classification (GTDB taxonomy): domain Bacteria; phylum Pseudomonadota; class Gammaproteobacteria; order Burkholderiales; family Burkholderiaceae_C; genus JANYCG01. Next base: position 18,392 of record JANNMM010000261.1, read on the forward strand.
ATATTGTCCAATTTGAGCGTCAGGCATCATTTCGCCCTCATGCAGTTGCATTGGTGTGGGGACAAGAAAGCCTGGACTATGCAGGCCTCAATGATCGCGCCACCCGTTTGGCCCGGCGGTTGACACAATTTGGGTCCCTGCGCCATGCCATAGTCGCTTTCGCCATAGAGCGCTCAGTCGACATGGTCGTGAGCATGCTCGCTATTTCTAAGGCAGGGGCTGCGTTTTTGCCGCTTGACCCGGATACACCCGTTGCGCGTTTGTCTGAAATCCTGGTGGAAAGCAATTCCAGCGTTTTTCTGATCAAGGATCACGACCAGGAACGGCTGGCCCACTTGCACAGCCGTACCTTGATTGTTGACTGGGACATCCCGGGTGACATCGACTCGGGGGCAAAGGAGCTTCGTCAATTTGCGTCAACTGACCTCGCTTACGTGCTCTTTACCTCTGGTTCTACGGGTCGTCCCAAAGGCGTCATGATTGAACATGGCACATTGTCTCGTCGCCTGGCCTGGTTATCGGACGCGTATGCCGTCACCAGCCACGACCGATCGGCGCAGGCAACACAAATCACCTTTGACCCTTCTCTGATTGAACTGTGCCTGCCGCTCATTCACGGTGCCAGCGTGGCTCTGCCCCCCGCGGGGCGCGTATTGCCTGAGTCCCTTGCGGAATTCGCCGTATCCCACGGCGTGACCATCATGGCTTTTGTACCGTCGACCATGAGCCGTTTTCTTGATTCTGCAGCCGGTCAAAGCGGGCTTAAATTGCGCGTCGCATGCTGCGGGGGTGAGGTACTGCCCCCGGATCTTGCCAACCGCTATCTATCCATAACAAAAGCACGCCTCTTCAATGTGTACGGACCGACCGAAGCAGCAATATTTGCCACCGCCTGGGAGTGTGAACGGCGGCCGCCAGAAAGCACCCTGCCAATCGGCAGACCAATCGCTGACTCGCGAATTTACATCCTCGATACCGAGCAAAACCTGTTGCCATTTGGCGTAGTTGGTGAAATTTACATCGGCGGTGACGCCATTGCTCGCGGGTATTTGAACCGGCCGGATTTGAGCGCGAGTGTGTTTCTGGCCGACCCGTTCCTGCCCGGCGCCAGAATGTACAAGAGCGGCGACCGGGGGTGGCTATCTACTGACGGCAATCTGAATTTTGTGGGGCGAAACGATCGGCAGATCAAATTGCGGGGCTACCGGATTGAATTGGGCGAAATAGAGGCAGCTCTGGCAAGTGTTGAAGGAGTCGTACAAGCGGCGGCAAAATTGATTGAACGCGACGGCAAGCCGCAAATTCATGCTTGGGTCGCAACAAACGGCGCGCAAACTGCCGAACATCTGCAAAGAACGTTGCGCCTGCGTTTGCCTAGCTACATGATTCCCGGTGGCATCGACATATTGCAGGCGTTGCCGCAAAGCGATGTGGGAAAAATAGACTATTTCTCTTTGCCGTCCGCGCAGGCTCAGCCGCGGCCCATTGCCACGCGAGAGCCCGAAAACCACCTTGAAACAGAGTTGCTAAGCCTTTGGAGAAATGTGCTGCAACACCCCGAGCTGACCGTAGCCGACAATTTTTTCGATGTGGGCGGCGACAGTCTGGCAGCCGTCAGTATTTTGGCGGGCGTCGAAAAAATCATTGGCCGACGTGTACCGATGTACCTGATCACTGAACGGCCGACTGTCGAAGGTCTGGCGGCTGCTTTGGGAGAAGGAACGGCGTCAACGGGCTTGATGGTCAACCTCGGAAATGAAGGCACAGAACGGGGCGCCGCACAGATTGGCAAGTTTGTCATTTACCTGGCAGCGTCGGGTCATGGCGACCTCATGCGTTTTCAGGCATTGGCGCGCGCCCTGCAAGACGTTTGCGAATTGAGAATGTTACAGCCGCCAAGTGCCAGCACCATTGCCAAGACTGTCGATCTAGCCGCTTTGTATGCCAAGGTTGTGAGCGGTCAGGGTGGTGGGCCGTGTTACTTGGCCGGCTTTTCTGTGGGTGGGCTTGCTGCGCTGGAAACGTCGCGCCTGTTGTCTGGTTCCGGTGTCGATGTCAAGGCACTCTTTCTGGTCGACACAATTTACCCAAGCCGCCTGTGGGGCGGTACGTTCTTCTGGCGCCTGCTTCGACGTTTGGTTGCGCTGTTCCACATTCAGGACTTGAGCATGAACGGGCGTCGCCTTGGCGTTATGTTGAATGACCCCGGGCTGTTCAGCCAGGTGATGGCAGTCAGCGGATACCGGCCTTCAAAGTTTGACGGCCCTACCCATCTCATCAAGTCGGCGGGCCTGGCAACCAAGCTCGACGGATTGCTGTTTCGGGGATGGCGCAGGTTGTTGGGGGAAAAACTTCATGAATACCAGGTGCCGGGACTGCACGGCTCAATGTTCGATACCAACAACGTCGACGAACTTGGAAAGGTCGTCAGGGTGGCGGTTGGCGTCCCGGCAGTCATAACTTCAATTTAGGCCATGGCTGACCAGCGTCGACCAGGCTCCGTCCCCGCTGCGTTGCAGATTCGCCTATTGATTGCCGGCTCGGTGCTGGTTGCCCTGGTCGGACTCGCATTCGCCTGGAGCTGGTCACCCTTGCGTGAATGGCTGGACATCTCACTCGTTGTAGGCAAGTTGGAACACTACGGGAGGGCATTTGGCCCCTTGGTTGCCGTGATTGGTTTCTCAGCAGCTTTGGTTGTCGCTGTGCCATTGACCTTCTTGACACTGGTAACAATCGTAGCCTTTGGCCCAGTGAAGGGGTTTTTTATCTCACTCGCGGCAGCAACACTGGGGGCCGCGGTCACTTTTTTGATGGGAAAAGTCCTGGGCCATGAAATTGTTCGCCGTATCGGTGGCCCCAAAGTGAACTTGGTGAGTGAACGTCTCTCCAAGCGTGGCATCGTTGCGGTAATTGCGATCAGGATGGTACCCGTTGCTCCGTTTGCCATTGTCAACATGATTGCAGGCGCATCGCACTTGCGTTTACGCGACATGCTCTTGGGAACCGCTGTTGGCATGACGCCCGGCGCTCTGGTGATGATGTTTTTTGTGGATCAGATCGTAGAAGGATTGAAACGGCCTGGCATTGCCACTGCAGCAATTGGCATTGTGCTGATTTTGCTGGTTGTAGCGGGCTTTTTTGCATTGCGCAAATGGCTGGCAAGTGAACGGCTTTAAACGCTTTTGGCAGTGGAGTTGCGCTACCATTCCCGTCTAACTTATTTGTTTTTCGCTGACTCAAACGCTTATGAATTTGCCACCGATCAGCCGTCTGCTCGCCTTCGTGATGGCAATCGGCATATATGGTCTTAGCCCGGCTCACGCAGCTGATGCCAAAGCCACAGCATTTCTCGCTGACGCTCAGGTGCGGTTCGACAAAAGAGACTACCCAGGCGCAATCATCCAGCTCAAAAACGTCCTGCAGATCGACCCAAAAACATTGCCTGCACTGGTTTTGTTGGGTAAATCCCTGTTGAGAGCCAACGATCCCGCAGGCGCCGAGGTAACCTTAAACGAAGCCTTGTTGCGTGGGGCCGACCGGGCTGAGCTGTTACCACTCATTGCGCAGTCCTTGATTGCCCAAGGCAAGCAGAAGCAGGTTTTTGAACAGGGGCAGTTTGCGGCCACTGATCTTCCAGGCGCAACCCGTGCGCAACTCCTGTTGTTGCGTGCAGGCGCCAGTGCAGACGTCGGAGAGCTTCGCGACGCCATGAAATTCATCGACGCTGCTCGGGTTCTGGATCCGCATTCGCCCGACAGTTGGGTGGCCGAAGTGCCGGTGCGAATCCGGATGCGCCAGTTCAGGGAAGCCAGCATAGCAGTAGAACGGGCAACCGCCATGGCACCCAACTCGGCGGATGCCCTGTATCAACGAGGCTCGGTTTCCCACGTTGAAGGCAATTCTGCCGCTGCACTTGCGGCCTACGACAAAGCCATCAAGGCCGATCCAGACCACATTGGCGCCCTGTTGGCGCGTGCTGGCATTTATATCGACCAGAAAAGGCACGTTGACGCGGTAAAAGACCTGGACGAACTCAGGCGAATCAGCCCCACCGACCCACGCGCCGCTTACCTGCGCGCGTTGCTGGCTGAACGGGACAGGAGACTTGAGGACGTGCGTGTGGCGTTGGTTGAGATCACTGAAATGCTTGACCAGATTCCTCTGGACTACATCCGTTTTCGCCCTCAGGTTCTGATGCTCAACGGCCTGGCCCACTTCGGATTGAACGAACCAGAAAAAGCAAAAGTCTATTTCGAGGCCTTCCAGAAAGTGCAACCAGACGCGCCAACCGCCAAAATGCTGGCGCAGATCTACCTTCGCGGAACTGACTATGAACGTGCCGTGGACGTACTGGAAAAGTACCTCAAGGCGCAGCCTGCAGACGGGCAGGCCATGGGCTTGTTGGGTTCGGCACTGATGGCCAAGGGCCAAACGGCACGTGCTGCATCGCTCATGCAGCAAGCACTGCAAACCAAAGAGTCACCCGAGTTTCGCAAGGTACTGGGGCTCAGCTTGATGCAAAGCGGCCAAACCGCAAACGCGATCAAAGAGCTGGAAACGGCCGTCAAGAACGACCCCCGTCAGGTCCTGGCTGCGACGACGCTCATCCCGCTGTACTTTAGGAATGGGCAATCTGTCAAGGCGATTGCTTTGGCTGAAAAATTGGTCAAGCTTCAGCCAGCCAATGCAGGATTTCAGAACCTGATGGGAATGGTCAAGGCCAATACGGGAAATATTCCTGCTGCCCGATTGGCCTTTGAGCAAGCCGTCAAAATAAAACCGGACTTCTCCCAGCCAAATCTGAATTTGGCCCGCATGGACATTGCGACCAAGTCATTCGACGCGGCCGCCAACCGCATTGCGTCGATCCTCAAGGCAGAGCCCAAGAACGCAGAGGCCATGTATGAGATGGCGACGATCGCGGATCGGCGGGGCAATCGTGCTGAGGCCATTGGATGGCTGGACAAGGCCTACAACCTGTCTGGTCCGAGGGAGCTGCGTTGGGGCCTTGCCCTTTCTGACTACCATTTGCGCCAGGGCAACGCAACCGCTGCACTGGCAACTGCCAAAGGTGTAGCGGCCAAAGAGCCCGAAGACTTGCAGGGGTTGCTGGCGTTAGCCAGGGCACAGCTGGCGACGAATGACATCACCAGTGCGAAAAGCACGTTGAACCTCGCCACCCGCGTCGGTGATTTCAATCCAAAAGTGCAAGTTGAAATCGCCTTGATGCAGATCACTGCCAACAACATTCCCGGCGCTGCATACAGCCTCGAAAAAGCACAGTCCAAAGAGCCGGACTTTCTTCCTGCGCTGGTGTTGCAGACTGACATTGATTTGCGTCAGGGCGAGACATCCAAGGCCGAGAAACGTGCCCGCGACATCCTGGCCAAATACCCCAAACTCGCGGTTGGCCACAGTCTGCTGGGTGACATCGCTCAAAAAAACAATCAACCAACGGTGGCGGTTGATTCTTACCGTCGCGCCCACAACCTCCAACCGTCTACCGACACGTTTTTGCGCCTTTACCGAACGCTGGGCAACCAGGAAGGAGGCAAACCCGCCAACGTCCTTGCCGCTCAATGGCTCAAAAACAACCCCAAAGACAGCCGCGCCCACAACGAAGTGGCAAACAACCTGGCGCGCAGCGGCAGGTATGCTGAAGCACGAATCGCCTATGTGGCTTTGCTTAAAATTGCACCCGAGAACAGCCAGGCATTGAACAACCTGGCTAACGTCCTGCTCAGGTTGAAAGACCCTGAGGCTGTCAAAGTTGCCGAACAAGCTGTGGAGAAAGACCCATCAAACGCCAACGCAATCGACACGCTGGGATGGGCTTTGTTGCAAAACGGGCAAAACGACAGGGCTTTGAAAGTACTCAAAGACGCCAGACTCCGCGATCCGGCCAGCTCTGAAATTCGTTATCACCTGGGTGCTGCATTGGCGCGCGGTGGGCTGCGCAAGGAAGCTCGCGAAGAGCTGGATTTGGCTTTAAAACAGGGCCGGCCGTTTGACGGGTCCTCCGACGCCATGGAGTTGCGCAAGTCACTGAACTAGCGAACTTGCCCTGAATTGATGTCGATTTTTTTTACATTAAGTCATTGAACAGGCAGTTGTCATCAGCTAAGCTATTGAATCATAAAGATTAATTGTTTTGGCACGAAACTCGCTTATAGAGACGTATTCGCCCGGTTTGTTGTGTTTTTCGTTTCACAGCGAGCTGGGTTGTAAGGATGACACCATGAAAAATTTTGACCTGAAAATTGTTACGCAACTGCTGGCGACTTTGGCTTTGGTCACCATTGGCAATTCGGCGTTCGCCGCGACCACTTGGGATTTGACCTCGGTTTGTGGCGGCACAGATGGCCAGCCCATCTCGACGCCAGCAACCGGCACCAAAGATTGCGGCCCCCTGACATTGAGCGGTTTTTCAACCAACAATGGCACGACCTCCGCAGGCACTACTTTTGCTGCTGCGGCCATTTACGACTGGGGTTCTGCGGGGTTGGGTGTCGTCGCGAACTTTGAGGCGTCAAGCGCTACCGGGCCACACGCCACTGACAACGTCTATGGCACAGATGCCATGTTGATCAAATTCGACACGGCAACCACATTGTCGGCCTTGACGGTCGGCTGGAACGGCAGCGACAACGCAACCGGTGTCTACAACGATTCTGATATTTCCGTGCTGGCCTGGACTGGTGCCGGTGCACCTCCATCCAACGCAGTTACAGGTAGCACTGCGGCTGGCTTGGTCGGAGCAGGCTGGACCTTGGTAGGTGACTACGCCAACGTGGGAACCTTGACCAACAATACTCAATCGATAACAACGGCGATTTCGTCCAGCTATTGGCTGGTAAGCGCCTACGACACAGCGTTTGGCGGCGGCAATGGATTGACCTCTGCAAATGACGCCTTCAAGCTGGTTTCAGTGGCGGGCACGCAAACCTATAAAACACCTGAACCCGGTTCTCTGGCCTTGCTGGGTCTTGGTTTGGTCGGTGTAGTGGCGGCGCGGCGGCGCAGCTTGGCAGCCGTTGCTTAATCGCAAGGCCCGCTAACGCCGTTCAAAGCGCATTCCCAAATTAAAAAAGCACTGGTACCCAGTGCTTTTTTTTTTCACCGCTACTTGGCGAAAATTATCGCAGCGCTAATCAGCGCCGCTGCAGCAGTTCCAGCACGTATTTGGATGGAATGGCATAGGTGATGCCCGAGGGGTTCGTGAGCGCCGACTCCTTGGTACCCTTGATAAACACCATGTTGATGACGCCAAGCACTTCACCAGTGTCCGCGTCAAACATGGGGCCGCCACTGTTGCCAGGGTAGGCCGTGGCGTCAAGCTGAAAAATGTCAAAACTGCCCTCACGCAGGCTGCGCAAAGTACGGGCATCAAGTTGGCGCGAGTTTGCAGGCGGCAGGGCAATGGCGGTTCTGGATGAAATCACGCCCCGGTGCGTGACGGCTGAGTATCCCAAAGCACCGCCAATGGGAAAACCCATGAATGCGATCGCCTGCCCTTCCTGTACGGAGTCGGAGGTCCGCACCGTCAGTTTAGGGACGGCTGCTCCGTCGAATTGAAGCAAGGCGAGGTCATGCGCTTTGTCAATTTCAAGCACTCTCGCCAGACGCACCTGCAAATCGTTCTGCCCGGTTCGCACCTGTACGGCAATTCGTGTTTCTTGATCGAAAGTGGATGGCTCGGGGATCACGTGGGCGTTGGTCACGGCCAGATTGCCATCTGCCGCCACGAACCCGGTGCCGCGCAGGGTAAAACGCGGGTTGTTGGTTTCCTTGTAGGTCCCCACAATCACGACCGATGGTTTGACTTTGCTGATGGAACTGGGCAAGTCTGCTCGAGCAACAGCCGCAATAAAGCACACCGACAAGGTAGCAACGCGCAGTAAAAACAAATTGCTCGTCGGCTTCATTTCAGTATTGTAAAAATATTATGCGTGGAAATACCACATTAGTTTTTCTCTATTTAAGTCACGAATTTATTAAATTTTATGCTATTAAAAAATAACTATTTATTTAATAACTTTGCTCATGCATGAATTATAAATTCTTATAACACGGCATAAGCCGTTAAAAAACGGGGTCCTTACCTGGCGCAATTCTCAATGCGCTTTTTCTAAGCAGGTGTGGTATGAGTATTTGCATGGGCATTTTCATCCAATGGGAATGGGCCAGAACTGCAGTTGCTGCAAACCCGCCCGCCAAGCCCGGTAAGCCGTTTGCGGTTTTGGCGGCGCGCACGACTGCACGCCCCAACCAGCCAGGTTTTTTGTTTATCTCCGAAATTTCTGGAGAGAAAACGGCCCGGGCGGCATCGACAGCGGTGCCAACCGGCTTTTCTACATGAAGCTCAGCGGCGCGTTTCATCAGTTGCGCAATCCCGGGCGGGCCGGGATTGTGCTGTTCAATTAGTATGAACAAGTCAAACAAATCGCGCAGGAGTTTTTTTGATTCGCCTTCCTGCAGCAGGTGCAAGGCACAATGAATGACGCGGTCCGAAGGGGCCAGCACGAACAGTCCGGGACCGATTGCCACTAGGTTTTCAAAGAGTTTCCCGGGATTGACGTAATAGCGGGAAACAGGCGGGTTGATGGCGTGGTGAAGATCGACAACCGTGTGCCGCCGCACATGCGACATGGGTGGAACTTCATGCATCCAGTCACGGTAATAAGCCGTGTCATAGGCACTCACGCTGCTGGGTTTCCAGCCCACTGAAACAAGGTCCGATTCGACCCCGTGCAGTTCATCGCGCCTGACCAGGACGTCAATGTCGGAGAAAACACGTCCCTCGGAGTTGTCGTCACCGCCGGCCAGGTAGGCACAGCCTTTCAAAAGAACCAGCTTGAACCGTGAATCGACCGCACGGCGCATGGTGGCGATTTCCCACAGCGCCGACTCTCCCCGGCGTTTCGACGTCAGCGCCTCAAGGTCAAGGTGCCGCCGCACCTCAACCGGAACGGATGCCAATTGATTGGCCCGCCGCAGGCGCGCCACAAGCTGGCCGGTCAATTGGTTCTCGCGAGCCTGTAGAAGGATCTCATTCCAATCAAACGCCGAAACGGTCGAAACCGTTTCAGGTGAACGCAGTAGATCAATCAATTGCCCGGGCGGCATATGGTGTCGACCCAATGAAGAATGGAGGGCAGGTCTGGGTATTCCACCGCATAGCAGCGGGCTGCTGAAATCGACCGCGCCAAGGCTTCAAATCCTTCTTGCCCCATCAACTCTACGTTGAAAGTATGTCCCATCAGTTCAGTCAGTGTGGTTGCGCGCGACAACGGCTCATAGCCCAAGGTCACGCTTGCGTCGAACTTCGGAAAAACGACATAACCGACCGGCACGCTCACAGCGCTGGCGACCACCGCAGCAGTTGGCGCGCGGGCATACGCGATCATGCCTTTGTGCGTGTCCATCACCGGTTGCGTCAAGTCCGCGTCTGCATTGTTCGCACGGATCAAATCGATGGAGCTGTTCTTCAGGCTGATGGGCCGGGGAACCGATTGGACAAGGCCGTCGGCCTGGGAAATGATTGTCAGCTCGTCAGAGAGAAGACGCCAGCCGGCATGCGAAAGCGCAGCGCACAAAGTGCTCTTGCCTGAACCGGGTTGACCCGGCAAAACCAAGGCCACACCGTCGCGTTCGACCACGGCAGAATGTATGACAATTTGCATTCCGCTGGCCGTCGCCACACACCAGTTCAAACCCCACTCGAAAAGCGGGTGTGTGTGCGCCAGGACCAATGGTGGAAACGGGCTGTTGCCCTCCCAGTCAAATTCGACTTGCCAGTCGCTCCAAAAGTTTTTACGGGTCTTGTTGAGGCGAATGCGAAAGTCAAAAAACCCGCTGATGGCGGTTTCGACAAAGTAATCCCCGTATAAAAATTTGAGAGGGGCCGCCAGCAGGCCTGTGTCAGATCGGATCAGGCAGCGAAACGACCCCACATGCAAACCAAGACCGTCGCCCCGAAGCTTGCGCTCAATATCCGCCTCCGCAAGCGTGGCCATCCGCGAGAAATTCATGGCGCTATTGTCCAGGCAAATCATGCCTGCTCGACAACGGGTCTAATCAATTACCGCGCCGAGGCTCAATAAAGTGGCCCTGAGTTCGCTAGCCGGAGATTCAGTAGTTAGTCCGTTAACCTGAACCACGCCATCAACGCAGGACTCTGCAACTGAGCCGCCAGCACGTGTCAAGCTGCGCCATTGCGCCAAACTGCTCAGGAGAACATCGCCGGAGCCGGGGACGAAAAGGGCCAAGTCTTCCTCGCCCTCAAAATGGCACCCTATGACATCACCCGCACGCTCAAAAGTGAGGTCTGCCAATGGAATTTGACCCGTCAACCCGATCAACTCCAGGTCTGATCCAGAAAGTCCCTGATGGTGGAGTCGCTCAAAATGGGGCCGCCAGTCACCAGTTGCTTGTTGGCCGCCAAGAAAAGAACTTCAGCGGTCGTCATGGCGTAACCCGGGAAGGTTAAAGCATTCAGATAGGCGCAGGCCAGTTTGATCGGAATTGGGGAAGCACTGTTGTCAATCAACAGTCGGCTGATGCTGCTGGTAGTCGTTCCGGTTACGCCAGAAAACAGCCCCGCAGCAATTACCGGAATAACCTGATTGAAGCGGGTACCCGTCGCCCAACGGGCGTCCGCTCCCGATATCCCTGAATAGCTGGCGCCGGCCACATAAGCCGAAAACGGCGTAATCGTAGGTACTGGCCACGAGCCTTGGAAAACGTTCGCACTTCCACCGGTGTTAGGTTTCCAAAACCCGGGTGAGCGACCCAAGGTGTTACGCCCCACGTGGTGGGACAGCATGGTGCAAGTACCGTCCGCCCCGGGCGCGATCGAATTCCACGCCATGGGGGACAATCCTTTTGCGCCGCAACCCGCGCCAGTCGCCATGGCCGATCGCCCGCTTAGCGCCAGCACCACCGGAGCTGCTGCAAGCCCGGCGCGAATCAACCGCCTGCGTGCGAGCCCTGCCTCTGCGCTGTTTTGAACCGCCACTACGGCACCCTGAATTTTTGAATTTTCTGACATAGCGCACCGCCTACTAAAAGAGATTGACCTTTCAAATTTGCCCAATCCTTCATTGAAGTCTAGCGGCAAAGCGCTGATCGTCAATGTGGCATTCTTGGCAAACGAGGCAAATTAGAAGACTCTGAAACCTTCGACTTGCCTTTCAAGGGTTAAAAGCAATTTTCAAGCCAGAATATTCAATACGCTACAAGTATTTGATTTTCAATGGTTTATCTTGAAATTACTGGACTTAAACAGGTCGAAAAATCGGCATCTGTAAATTTTTTCGACACTCTCGCCACGCGCCTTCAGAGAGATTTAAGCAAACTTGCCACTTCACTCTGCCCCTGGAATTTGTCGCCCAGCTTGGCCAGGTTATCCAGCTCGGTGCGTGCCATGTCTTTCTTACCGCCTTTGATGTGTATTTTTGCAAGATTGAGTTTGAACAAGGCGTTTTGGGGCTGCGCCGCAATGGCTTTGTTTTGCCACTCAAGGGCTTTTCCGTAGTCGTTGTTGTCAGACTGTAGGCTCGCCATGGTGTCCATGAAAGCCGGCTGGTTGGGCACGAGTTTGAGCGCCGACTCGGCAAAAGCCAGGGCGCCCGGCTTGTTCAGGCGACCAGTCACCCAAGCCAGGTTGTTCAATGCAATTGCGTTTTCGGGTTGAAGCTTGATGACCCCGGCGTAATATTTTTCGGCATTCGCATAGTCATTTCGGGCGATGGCGATGTCGCCCAGGTAAAACTGGTACGCAACGTCTTTGGGATGGTCTTTTATCCACGCCGCCGAGAACCGGTCGGCGTCCGCTGTCTTCGTGGCCGCTGCAAGGGATGAATGAAGCTTGATTGCGACTTCAGTCGAATTGGGCACCTCCTTCAGCGCCACCTTGAAAACACTGCCTGCGGCGTCCCATTTCTGCTGCGCCAGCAACACATCACCTTCCAACAAGTATCCAACCGGCTCTTTCGGCCTCTGTTTCTGAACTGCCTTTGCCACAGTTTGCGCTTCCGCATATTTTTTGTCCTGCACGCTCAACTGGATCAACGCACGCTGGGCTTCGATGAGGTCTGGTTTCACGTCGAGCGCTTTCTTCAGGCTCTGTATCGCTGCTTCCCGGTTTTTGCTGACCAGTTGGGCGTCGGCGAGCCGCAACAAGGGCCGGGGCGCCAGCGGCTGCATGGCCACCACCTTGTTGAAGGTGGCAATGGCCTGGTTGGATTCTCCGGACGCAAGCTGCGCGCGACCCAGGGCGTCCAGCAGGTCCGGACTCTCCGGCAAGGCCGCAACGCCACTTTGCGCAGCCGCAAGCGCCTTGGGAAATTGTTTGTTGACCAAGTGGAATTCGACCAGCAACAAGCGCGCGGTTGCCTCAGTTGGATTGGCATCAATGGCTTTTCCAATCAAGGCTGCAACCTCATCCTTTGGCGCTCCGGTGCGCTCAGACAACTCGGCCAGCGCCAGCAAGGCCTGGCTGTTCTTGGGCTCTTTCGCAAGCACGTCGTTAAACCGCTTTTTGGCGTCTTCCGGTTTTTTGTCGGCCAAGTCCAAAGCAGCCAAGCTGGCCACGGCAGGAAAATAGTTGGGGCTCAGTACCAAGGCACGCTCAAAACTCTTTCTGGCGCCCGTCATGTCTTTTTTGGCCAGCAGGGTGCGGCCTCGAAGATTGTGGGCAAGGGGTTTATCGGGCTGCTTTTTCTCCAGCCCGTCGATGGCTTTCAGGGCTTTGTCAAAACTGCCGCGCCGAAGGTGGGCGCTGATGAGCGCAAGGTCGGCGGTAACGCCGGAATCGGCCGCAGCCACCTCTTGCAACTCGCCAAACGCGAGTTCATCCTTGCCGCTTACCAAATGCGCCAAGGCCAATGAGGTTTGCTTTTTGGCATCCTTGGGCGCTGCTTTGGCCGCTTTGGCAAAAAATTCTTCGGCTTTCTTGGTGTCGCCATTTTGCAAATAGACCTCGCCTGCAATGGAGTCAATCTCCGGGTCCTTCACGCCCTTGCTGATACCCTGGTTCAAGGTCGCCAGGGCTTTGGCGGGTTGTCCAGAACGCAGGTACGTCATGATCAGCAGGCGGCGCGCCAAAACCAGTTCAGGTGCGGTGCTCAAGGCTTTGCCCAACAGTGCTTCGGCCTGCACATAGGACTTCAATTGAAACTCAATAGCGCCTGCCAGTTGCAGCGCTCGGGGGTTACCGGGGGTTACCCGCAACATTTGCTGTGCAAGTTCATGCGCAGCCTTGTAGTCACGCTTCTGGTAAGCGATCTGGGTTTCAAGAAACCTTGTTTGCGGATTGTTCGGCGCCACCTTCTTCATCAGCACAATCTGGGCTGCTGCGCCGTCCACGTCACTTTGCGTCAGCATGTTGGCGATGGCACTGGCATGCCCCGCCACGTTGTCGGGTTTGATTTCGACAACCTTGCGATAAGCCTCCAGCGATTCTTTTTGCTTCTTGACCCCAAAAGCCAACACATCGCCCTTGAGGCGCCAAGCCTCAAAACTTGAGGGATTTTTGGCGATGATGTCATCCAGCAACTTGAGGGCGCCGTCGTAATCCTTCTGAACCGCTTTCTGTCTCGCCTGCGCTATCAGCGCCGGTGCGTAAGTCGGGTCGGCCTCGAGCGCCGCCGAAAGCGCCCCCTGGGAAAGCTCGGCCTTTCCCATTCCCAAATAGGCTGAAGCCAAGGTAGTCTGCAATTCCGCCTTGGCTGGTTTGCCAGACAGCGCCATGCTGGCAAACTCATCTGTGAGTTTCTTGAACTGCCCCTGCGACAGCATCACCGATGCCAGCTGCGGGATAACCTCGTCAGTGGAATGTTTCAATTCCAGCGCACGGCGCAACTCCAGTTCGGCATTGGGGAAGTCTCCAGTAGCCGCCAGCGCCTTGCCCAGCAGAAAACGGGCCTCAGGCGACTCTGGGTTCTTTTGCAAGGCATTCTTGATCTGGATGACCGCCGCTTTGGGGTCGTTTTTTGCCAGATAGTCCTTGCCTGAAGCCAGCATGCTGTCCACATCGCCGCCGCCGCAAGCACCCAAGAGCAGCAATACGCCGATGGCCAATAGTCCCGGAAGTCGTCTGAAGGGTTGGTGGATCATGATCTGGCTTTTTGACAAAGTGAGGAAATCGGTTTTCATTTCAGTCCCAATCGGTGCATCAGGTCGTACAAGGTCGGACGGCTCACGCCCAGCAGCTCAGCGGCCCGGACCAAGTTTCCATTGACCCGCGCGATGGCGGCAATGATGGCATTTTTCTCGGCCCTGTCCCGGATCACGCGCAGGTCAAGCGAGTGGTCGGCATCGGCCACCAGCTGCGGGTTCAAGCCTACATCGTCGGCGCTCAACTGGTTTCCGTCAACCATGATGACCGCGCGTTTGATGCAGTTTTCAAGTTCCCGGATATTGCCCGGCCAGGGGTGGGCTTCAATGGCGCGGACTGCATCTTCACTGAGCGTCAAAGTACCGCGATTTTGCTCCTGGGCGAACCGCCTGACAAACGCGTGCGCCAGCAATGCCGCGTCACCCACACGTGCGCGCAGCGGTGGGATCTTCACCACGATTTCAGCCAACCGGTAATACAAATCTTCGCGAAAGCGCCCTTCTTTGCCCAGCAGGTTCAAGTCTTGATGGGTGGCGCAGACGATGCGCACGTCAACCGGGATTTCCTGGCGGCCACCCACACGCTCAATCGTGCGTTCCTGCAAAAAGCGCAGCAATTTAGCCTGCAATGCAAAAGGCAAATCGCCAATTTCGTCCAGCATCAAGGTTCCGCCATTGGCCACCTCTATCTTGCCCAGTGTAGTCTTGGCAGCGCCCGTAAAAGCGCCCTTTTCATATCCAAAGAGTTCACTCTCCAGGAGGTTGTCGGGGATCGCCGCGCAATTGATCGCAACAAACTTTTCCGCTCGCCGCGGCGAGGACTGATGCAGTCCACGCGCGAGCACCTCTTTGCCGGTACCGCTCTCCCCGAGCAGCAATACGGTGGCGTTGCTGCTGGCCACCTTTTCAATGGTGCGGCAAATCCGCAGCATTTCCGGGTCACGCGTGGTCAGTCCGGCCATGGCGTCTGGTTGCTGGAATTCCCGCAGACGCCGGTTCTCGCGCTGCAACTCAAAGAGTCTGAAGGCGCGGTCAACCGTCAGGTTCAAAAGCTCGGGCTCAAAGGGCTTGGCAAAGAAATCGTAGGCACCCAGGGCGACTGCCCGCAAGGCGTTGGCCTGGTCGTTTTGCCCGGTGAGCACGATAACCTTGGTGTCGGGCTCAACCGCCAGAATCTGCTCAAGCAGCTTGAAGCCCTCGGAAACCGAGTCGGCGTCTGGCGGCAATCCCAGATCCATCGTGACGACAGCCGGCGAATGCCGGCGCATTTGCACCAGAGCGCTTTCCCGGTCGTTGGCGGTAACGGCCTCAAATTTGTCGAGCGACCACTTGATCTGTTTTTGCAGCGCCAGATCGTCTTCCACAATCAGCAGTGATCGCATTTTCTCGTTGGTCATCTCTCTTCCAGCGCATGTAGGTCGGACTCGGTCTGCATTTCAAACAGGGGAAGCAGTATTGTGACTCTGGTTCCGGCGTTCAAGGCGCTCTCAACGTCGATCTTGCCACCGAGCTCCTGCACGTACTGAAAACTTTCATAGGCGCCGATGCCCATGCCGGCCTGTTTGGTGGTCTGGAAGGGCTTGAACAGGCGGTCCCGGATGAACTCCTGGCTCATGCCCTGGCCGTTGTCGGAGACCTCAATGCGCGCCTGCCCCGCATACCGGTCCAGCTGCAGCCGGACTTTTCCGTCCGTCGGCGTGGCGTCAAAAGCATTTTGAATGACGTGCCCGACGATGCGCTCGAGCCGCTCCTCGTGCCCGCGCGTCGCCACGCGGTCCTGGATGTCCACGTACAGTTCGCGCCCCCGGCCATCGGCCAAAGCCCGCATCCGGTCAACAATTTCGCACAGATCAACACCCACGGCCGTGCCAGGCGGCGTTGCCCCTTCACGCAGCTGCAGCATGAGCTGGCGCATGCGGTCCAGCGAGTTCTCCACGGTCAGCAGCATGTCGCGCTGGAACTCCGGGTTCTGGCTGTGGCGCTGGGCATTTTTCATCATCAACGCCAGCTGTGTGACGATGTTTTTCAGGTCGTGCACGACAAACGCCGACATGCGGTTGAAGGCATCGAACTTGCGCACTTCCAGCAGGGCCTCAGTGGCCTGCATTTGCGCCAGAAAACTGGCCGCCTGCCGCCCTGCGGTTTTAAGCAGGTCGTTAACTTCCCAGTTCACTTCAACCCGGGTTCTGGCACGCGCCAGTATGACAAAACCAATCAGGTCTTTCGATGCGGTCAAGGGCACGATCAGCCAGGCCTGTTCCACATCCTGAAGCCATGCGGGCAGGGTCAGGGCGCCATACCGACGCGAAAACGAGCGGAACTCCTCGAGGTTGATGACCCAGCCACTGGAGATGAGAAACTGGCACAGCGGCGAATCGGCGTCTTCGCGTGCTGGCGACTCCGGCTGGTTCCAGCGCGCCACCTGGCTGAATGATTTTTCACCCCGGTTCTTCATCCACAAGCCGCCACCGGGGCTCTCCAGCAAGTCCGCCAGGCCGCGCACCACCTGCTGGCCCATCTGCTGGGGCGAGTTTTGTCCGGAGAGCGTTTGTGTGAAACGCAGCCACTCCTCGCGGTAGTCATAGCGGTAACGGAAAAAATGTTTGCCCAGGAACACCTTCAACTTGGCCCGCACCGACCCCGAAAGGGCCAGCACGATCAAGAGCAGCAGTGCCAGGAAAATCATCCCAAGCTGCAGTGCGCGTCCCCATTCGCCGCCAAAGAAACGCACGTAATACCCGACACCGGAGACAAAAATCAGGTAAACCCCGGCAATCAGCAAGGTGGCCGAATGGAAAGCGGCCTTGCGGGAGATCTGGATTTTCGAGATCCAGTTGTTGCGCCGCGTGCTGGCCAATACCAACAGGGGCACCATCAGGGTGTGCACCGCGCCGCGGATGCTCAGGGCGTCAGTGTCAAGCCGGTTGAACAACACGCCCTGGGAGTACAGATAGACATCGAACAGGGCAGCGCCGGCCAACCCAAGGCACAGGGGCTTGATGTTCCATTGCGAATCTTCCGTGACGTTGCGGAACAGCTGCTCCACCAGCACCAGCACAAAAACCGGCAGCGCCATGGAACTGAACAACACCAGGCGCGCCGGGTCGCCCAACACCGCAGACCCGAAATACGACAGGCTGCGCGCAAACAGGCCAAACACCACCAGGAAAACCGCCGTGGGCGCAAGCCACCCCATGCTGGCGGGCAAGATGCCGCCGCTGCGTTCGCGAAACAGCAACAGCAGGAATGCAAACCAGAAACCATAACGCAGCAGATCCGAAAGGTCTGCTGCCACCAGAAAGCCGGGCTTGCCCATTGCCAGAAAGGCCAGCCCGAGCCAGCCCCACAAAGCGCTGGCAATCACGGCCGCAAGTATGCAACGCTCAGACGCGCCCCGGGACTTGCGGTGGTACCCGAGCTGAAGCAGCCTCAGGGCGAATGCCAGGTAACTTGCGCCGACGAGGCCGTGGCTCCAGGCCGTCAGTGAGGAAGCACCACTGTCCATGCGCCAATATTCACGCGCTATTGCGCGCCTTTGCCCGTCAGCACCACACCCACAGTTTCGAACAACACCACCAGATCAAGGAACCAGGTGTGATTTTTGACGTAATACAGGTCGTACTGCAGTTTTTCCGCCGAGTCTTCCATGCTCGCGCCATAGTGGTAACGCACCTGCGCCCAACCTGTCAGGCCCGGCTTGACGCTCAGGCGCACCGCGTAATACGGGATCTCCTGCGTGAGGGTGTCGACAAAATACGGCCGCTCGGGGCGCGGGCCCACCAGGCTCATGTCGCCGGCCAGCACAGTGAAAAGCTGCGGCAATTCGTCAATGCGCAGTTTGCGGATGATCCGCCCGACGCGGGTCACACGGTCGTCTT
This sequence comes from Rhodoferax sp., assembly GCA_031397915.1. Taxonomy (GTDB): domain Bacteria; phylum Pseudomonadota; class Gammaproteobacteria; order Burkholderiales; family Burkholderiaceae_C; genus JANYCG01. The sequence continues at coordinate 36,388 of JANNMM010000261.1, forward strand.
CGGCGGTGGCCCAGCGCGGCTTGCCGTCCTGCTCGGCGTCGGTTCGCATGCTGCGGAACTTGACGACATTGAAGAGTCGCCCGTTCAAACCGACACGCTCCTGCAAATACAGCACCGGGCCGCCGGTTTCGATCAAGATCAGAATGCCGGTGATCAGCATGATGGGCAGGGCAACCACCAGTAATACGATGGCGAAGACGATGTCCAGAAAACGTTTAACCACTGTACGGATCCAGCCCTGGTTGAAACCGTCGCCAAAAATCAGCCAGCCCGGGTTGACCGAATCCAGCCGGATTTGCCCCAGGGTTTTTTCAAAATGGGTGGCCACGTCGACCACCCGCACGCCGTGCAGCTTGCAGTCCAGCAGTTCACGCAGGGGCATGCTGCCGCCGCGCCGCTCGGTCAGGGCGATGACGATTTCATCGACCTTTTGCTCGACCACAATGTCCGTCAACGACTTGTCCGGCGTGAGCACACCCCAGGCTGACACTTCGGTGGTGACTTCGTTGGGCCCGGCGAAATACCCTACCAAGTCCACATTGGGGTCGGCTTTTTTAAGCGAACGCCCGACCAGTTTGGCCCTGGTGCCGGTGCCAAACACCAAAATGCGCTGGCGCACCATCGACTGTTTGCTCGAGTGCGCGGCGTACACGCGGTGCGCCAAGACGACGATCAGGCAACTGGCCACGATCAGCACAAACAGTTTGCGGTCTGCCAGCGGCAACGGCAGCACATTGAAGATGCCAAAGGCCAACGCCAGGGTCATCGTCAGGCTCAATACCGCTCGGGCGCGCGACTGGCCCACGGTGCGGTTGTGTACACGCTGGTAAAAACCCAGTCCGGAGTTGATGGCCAACATGCCAATTGCCAGCAACACTGCGCCCGTGAGGGCCATCGGGAAACCGGCGCCCAGGTCCTGGGTTTGCCAAACGATGGAAAACATCACAATGGCCATCACCAGGCCCAGATCGAAAAAAAGCTGCAGCAGGGTCTGCCGTGGCAAATAGTGGCTGAAGATCTTGATCACGGGCGCAGACCTGCGAAGAGGCAAAGGTGTTCAATTGTAAGCAGGTGGGGCATAAGCAGTGATGATAAGGCGTCACGGTGAAGATCAAATGCGCCTTTTGGCCGTACCCAGTTGAAACCCCAGGAAAATCAGGAAAAATAGCAAGAAAGCCACTCGGGGCGCGTCCAGGACGCTGCTGACCATGCCCAAAAACAGTGCTCCGAGCAGGGCCGCGCCCAAAATGACAGCCTGGGCACGGGCCTGTGTCTCGACACCCGCCAGCCGTGCCAAAGTGGTGCCCACCAAAGCCACAAACAACAGCAGCCCTGCCAGCCCGCGTTCGATCAGCAGTTCGAGGTACAGGTTGTCGGTGTGCCAAGGCAGGTAATAACTGCCCGCGCTCGCAAACCAGTGCGCCAGGCCCTGCGAAAAATTGGCATTGGCGACCAGTGGGCGTCCGCCCGGGTCGGTCAATTGAAGTTTGCGGATGTCGATGTGTTCGCCCGGTTCAAACACGGCGATGGACAAGACCGCGCCACGCGGCACCGAACTTTCGTCCAGTTGCAGCCCGGCGCCGCGCAGCGCTACCGAAATGGTTTGCCACGGGGCCAGGTCGCCATGGGTTCCAGTGCCGCCCCCCAAGGCGGTGCCGCCCTGCAGGGACACATAGCGCGCCATGCACTCCCCTTCATAGAGCAGGTGTTTCTCGCAAACCTTGATCATGACCCGGGTGCGCCCCGAGACACGCGTCTCCAGCGCCACCGTGAAACCGGCACCGGCCCGCGTTGCGGGCGGTTGTCTGAGCCACGCGGCCACGGGCACGTTGACGCGCTGGTTCAGCATGTACAGGCCGCCGATCTCGGGCTCACTCAAGGGCCCGGAAAGGCGCACAAAATTCTGCTCGATGGCGATCGGCGGCACCGCCTGGAACTGCGGTGCGTCAGGCGTCTCGCGCAGGAGGTTGAGCGCACCGGAGAATTCTGTATCTGCGCCGAGTTGGGCGTATTGCGCAGGAAAACGGCCCAACCCAATGCCCAGCAGCCAGTCGGCAGGGCTTTGCAGCAGGCCGATGCCGCGGCGCCAATGGGCCAGGCGGTCGGCGAGGTCGTCCTGCGATTGCGCAACCCGGTCGGCCAGGAAACTGCCGCCCGTCGCCACCAGCGTGATCTCCAGCCCCAACAAAACCACCAGCCAGAACGTGGCGCGCCGTCGCCACAACTGGCCCAGCGGCCGGCGCCAGTCGAGGCCGAATTTATGCGCCCAGCGGCCTATCGCCAACAACACCAGAGGCAGCGCCACAGCGACGTACACGCCGCGTGAAAACGTCGTCAACACGGCATAACAGGTCAACACGGCCAGCAGCGCCAGCGGCAACCACTGCCGCCACGCGCCCGAACGCGCCAGCGCCCAGACGACAAACGGCGTGGCCAGGGCGAAATAGGCGTCGATCGCGGCGCCACCCACGTGCATCTCCCAAAACATCGCCGTGGTGCGGTAACGGGTCGAAAAATTGAACAGGCCGGGGTAGGCCAGGCGCTCCCACAACACCACCAGAACCACCACCGTCAGCCCCGCCAACACCCCCGCGCCGACCGATCGGAAAACCCGGGCTTCACTGCCAGGCGTCTCCAGTGCGCGGCGCAACAGGGGCAGGCACAGCAAGGCAAACAGCAGGCTCTTGAGGAGGCGCAAGCTGTTCAGCGGCCCGCTGTAGTCTTGCCACAGGCCCACTTCGCGCAACTGCGCCAAAGCCTCCATGGCGCCCGGCGCAGTAAAACCGCGCAGCGCCGAAACCAGCGACATCGCAGCAAATAACGTGATCCAGACCCCATGGAAAGGCCACTTTTTCGACGTCGCCGATTGGAGTGGTTCGCCTGCGCGCTCAAATGCCATGCGGCCATAACCGGCAACGAAGACACACAGCAGCAGCAGGTCGAACTCGTCGACCATGAGCCAGCCCGTCCACGGCATGAAATTCAACACCGGCAACGCAGCGGGCAGCAAAAAAAGCCAAAGATGGGGCTGGCGCAGCAACAACACCAGGGTGCAGCAGAAGACTGCCAACACCAGCGCGCTCGACAAGGGGTGCAGCCAACAAAGCACCATGGCAGCAGCCAGGCAGAGCAAGGCGATCAGCGACGGGGCGGGCTTGGGCAAACGGGTCAAGGGGTCAAAAGGCAGAGAAATCTGGCGTTATGCTACGTTTTTAATAGCTATAAACGTATATTTAACGTGACTTCATGCCTCAAAAAGCTTGAAATTTGGCAATTGTCACCCCATTTCACGATTTTGTTAACACTCATGTTAACTTTTGGCCATTTTTACGAAATAATTAACATGGAAGTTAATTTTAACGTCCGGGCGCTCCACGGGAAGGTGATTGACGGTCGGACGCAGGTACTGGCCGAGCGTCAGCAGGTCGCAGCGCGCCGCGCGCAGGTCGTCCATGGTGGCGAAGAGTTCTTCGTCCGTCTCGCCGAGCCCGAGCATCAGGCTCGACTTC
>JANNMM010000339.1:0-5262 GCA_031397915.1 Rhodoferax sp.
GAGCGGCAACTGGCCAAGTTCCGCTTTCTGGCCGAGTTCTACCCGCATCTGGTGGCGCTCAAGGGGCAGCGCGACTACGTGATGTGCAGCGACGTCAACATCGCCCACAAACAAATCGATTTGAAAAACTGGAAAAGCAACCAGAAAAACTCCGGCTTCCTGCCCGAAGAACGCGCCTGGATGACCAAACTGCTGGACGAAGCGGGCATGGTGGACGTGTACCGCACCTTGCAACCCACTGCCACGGACACCGCCTACACCTGGTGGAGCGCACGCGGGCAGGCGTATGCCAACAACGTGGGGTGGCGTCTGGACTACCACCTGGCGACGCCGAATGTGGCGCAGTTTGCGCGCCGCGAGGCGATCTACAAGGCGCAGAAGTTTTCAGACCACGCACCGATCACCATTGAATACGACTGGAAGCTGTGACGGCGGGCGGCAACATCTTGAAAAAAATTCAAGATGTTTATTCCAAATATTTTAGGTGAATTTATAGGTCGTTAAGTCACAAAAAATACCGGTAATATGCTATATAAATAGGACTATTTATGAAAAGTATTTAGTCTAAATTAAATATAAAGTATATTATTTACGAATTTTTTCTCTTGGAGATGCCTCAGCGCTTTCGCGCTGCTTCATACAGCGGCATGACCCGCGGCAGATTGCTTTCAATCTCCGCAATGCGCGTGCTGCCCGACGGGTGGGTGGACAACCACTCCGGCGGCGCGCCTTTGTTGTTGGCGCCCATTTTTTGCCACAACGTGATCCCCGCGCGCGGGTTGTAACCGGCGCGGGCGGCGATCTCCATGCCCACGAGATCGGCCTCAGACTCGTCTTCGCGGCCAAACTGCAAGGTCAGCAGTTGCGCGCCGTAGCTGGTAACCGTCTGCCCGAGTTCACCCAGGCCAAACAACTGGCTGAAGATGTTGGCCCCGATGCTGGTGGCCGCGCCTTTGCCCATGCGTTCGCGCGCGTGTTCGCGCAACGCGTGTGCGATTTCGTGGCCCATCACCATGGCGGCTTCGTCGTCGGTCAGCTTGAGCTGGTCCAGGATGCCGCTGAAAAACGCGATCTTGCCGCCGGGCATGCAAAACGCGTTGATCTGGTCGGAGTTCACCAAATTCACTTCCCACTTCCAGTCTTTGGCGCGCGGGTTCCAGACCACGGCTTGCGGGATGATCCGCGCGGCAATGGCGCGCAGGCGCACCACTTGCGGGTGGTTGGCCGGCGCGAGCGCCCTTTGCTTGTTGGCTTGGGCCATCATTTCCGCATACTGCTTGGTCGCCGCGGCTTCCACTTCCTCGGCCGGGACCAGGCTGGCAAAGGCGGAGTTGCCGCCCACCTGCACGCCGCCTTCGCGGGATGGTCCGCCGTCTCCTGCGCAGGCGGCCAGCAGCAGCGCGGCCAGGGCACTGCCCAGAAGTTTGTTGAACCAGTCGGGATGTCGATTTTTCATGGTGTTCTGCTCCTGTTGCGTCCGCGAATGCCGGCGGGGCTCACCTGCACGCACCGCGTATTATTCCCGCATGTCCAGCCCCGCCCTGTCAGACCTTGCCCCGCCTGTTGCCGCGTCGCAGGCTGCGCAGGCCAAACCCACATGGGCTGAAACCTTCAAGGTTTACCTCGAGCCCGCCACGCTGCGCATGTTGCTGCTGGGGTTTTCTGCCGGACTGCCGCTCTTGCTGGTGCTGGGCACGCTGAGTTTCTGGCTGCGCGAAGCGGGCATTGACCGCACCACCATCGGATTCCTGAGCTGGGTTGGTTTGGCCTATGCCTTCAAATGGGTTTGGGCGCCCCTGGTGGACCGCCTGCCGATTCCCCTGCTCACGCGCTGGCTGGGGCGCCGGCGCAGCTGGCTGCTGCTGGCCCAACTCGCCGTAATGGCCGGGCTGGTAGCGATGTCCTTCAACGACCCGAAAGTCGCCTTGCAGCCGGTGGTGTGGGGCGCGCTGGCCGTGGCTTTTGGCTCGGCCACACAAGACATTGCGCTCGATGCCTACCGCATTGAATCGGCCAACACCGAACGCCAGGCCGCGCTGGCAGCCGCTTACCAAACCGGTTACCGCCTGGCGATGATCTGGGCCGGCGCCGGTGTGTTGTGGATCGCTGCGCGGGCGGAAGTGGCCCCCGCCGCACAGGCGGTTGCCCAAGCCGCCGCCGTCTACCAGCACAGCGCCTGGCAAACCGCCTACCTCGTCATGGCCGCCTCGATGCTGGTGGGCATGGCGACGGTTCTGTTGTCGCCCGAGCCCGCGCGCATCGCCCTGCCACCCGCGAAGAACCTGGCCGACTGGCTCCAGGGCGCGCTGGTGGAGCCGTTTGCGGACTTCATCCGCCGCTACCGCTGGCAGGCCGCGCTGATACTGGCGCTGATCGCCATCTACCGCATCAGCGACGTGGTGATGGGCATCATGGCCAACCCGTTTTACGTGGACATGGGCTACACCAAAGACGAGGTCGCCGCCGTGACCAAGGTCTTTGGCGTCATCATGACGCTGCTGGGCGCCTTCATTGGCGGCGTGTTGTCGATGCGTTTTGGCGTGATGCGCATCATGATGCTCGGCGCGGTCCTGAGTGCCGCGAGCAACCTGCTGTTTGCGGCCCTGAGTACACGCGGGCACGACCTGACGGGTCTGGTCTTCGTCATCTCGGCCGACAACCTCAGCAGCGGCATCGCCTCGGCCGCGTTCATCGCCTACCTCTCGAGCCTGACCAATGTGAATTATTCAGCCACCCAATACGCACTCTTCAGTTCGATGATGCTCTTGCTGCCGAAGTTTCTGGCGGGCTATTCGGGCAAGTATGTCGACGCTTTTGGGTATGCCAATTTTTTCAACGCCACCGCGTTGTTGGGCGTGCCGGTGCTGCTTCTGGTCTGGCTCGCCGCACGCCAGGCCAAAGCCGCCGCATCTGCGTGAAGAACCCCTCGGCCCGCCTGCAGCTGTTTACTTAACTTTACCGCCGCTTCAAGCCACCCGCATGTTTTCTGCCCCATGCCACCCTAGACTGCCTGCACGATGAGCCAACACCTGTTGATGATTGAAGACGACGCCCGCCTGGCCCAGATGGTGGCAGACTACCTCGCGCAGTCGGGCTACAGCGTCAGCGTCGCACCCAGTGGGCAAGACGGCCTGGCCCTGCTGCAAAGCAACGCCAAGGGCGCCGTCGACCTGGTGATGCTCGACCTGATGCTGCCCGACATGGACGGCCTGGAGATTTGCCGGCGCATCCGCGCGCTGGACGGCCCGGTGGCGCAAGTGCCGCTCCTGATGCTCACCGCCAAAGGCGACCCGATGGACCGAATCGTCGGCCTCGAGATGGGCGCCGACGACTACCTGCCCAAACCGTTTGAGCCACGCGAGCTGCTGGCGCGCATCCGCGCGGTGTTGCGCCGGCGTGTTGAAGGGCCTGCACCGGCCGTCAAACAGCTGCGTTTTGGCTCGCTTGAAATCGACCGCGACGCCCGCACGGTCACGGTAGCCGGCCAGTTGTGCGAGTTGACGTCCTACCAGTTTGACCTGCTGGCCGCGCTGGCCGAACGCGCCGGTCGGGTGCTCACGCGCGACCAGATCATGGAGGCGGTGCGCGGGCGCGAGCTCGACGCCTTTGACCGCTCCATCGACGTTCACATGGGCCGCATCCGCGCGGCGATTGAAGTCGACGCGAAAAACCCGAAACGCATCGTCACCGTGCGCGGCGTCGGTTATGTTTTCGCACGCCAGCAAGACTAAAGCTGCTCAAACGGCCTGGTCATGAACACCCCCCCGCTGCACCAGCGCCTTTACCTGCGCATCTGGCTGGCCGTCGTGTTGGCAGTGGTTGTGCTGACGCTGGTGGCCGGCTGGCTGGGGCGGCAAGAGGCTGAACGGGAGCGCGCGCAGCGCCCGGGGCGTGAGATCACCATCCGCAACCCGGCCGGCGAGGTGCTGGGCCAGGCGCGGGCGCGGCCCAACATCGTGCCCGGACAAGGCGCCGAGTTTCAGGTGGCCATGAACGATGGCTCCGTCCTGCTGGTGCAGTTTTCCAGACCGCCCCGTGCGGGTGGTGTTGGGCCCGATGGCGCCGGCCCCGGCCCGCGACCCCAACAACCGATGCGCCTGCCCTTTGACTTCGCCTGGATGCTGGCGATCCTGGCGGTGGCCGTGGCGGTGGGTTCCTACCCGATCGTGCGGCGCCTCACCAAACGCCTGGAATCGGTGCAGCAAGGCGTTGAGCGCTGGGGTCAAGGCGATCTGTCAACGCGGCTGTCTGAAGACGGCAAAGACGAAGTGGCCTTGTTGTCCAAACGTTTCAACCATTCAGCCGAGCAGATTGAAACCCTGCTGGAGGCGCAGAAGTCCCTGGTCGCGTCGCAGCAAGCCCTGTTGGCCTCGCAAAAGTCACTGCTGGCCAACGCATCGCACGAACTGCGCTCGCCGCTGGCGCGCATCCGCATGGGGCTGGAGTTGATGTCCCTCGATGCCTCGCGCGCCACGCTGCTGGCTGAAATCAACCGCAACATCACCGAGCTGGACCAGTTGATCGAAGAGATTTTGCTGGCCAGCCGGCTGGACGCCAAAGAGGCCGACATGGGTACCGTCGAGGCGGTTGATCTGGTCGGCCTCGTGGCGGAGGAATGCGCCCGGTCAGACGCCGACCTTGACGTGAAACTGTCTGCGCCATCGGGCAACGGTAGCGCGGGCGCACCCGCGCCCACCGAGCTGGTGGTGCAGGGCGTGTCGCGGCTGTTGCGCCGGGCCTTGCGCAACCTGCTTGAAAACGCGCGGCGCCACGGCGCGGGCACGACTTTGGTCTCGCTTGAGGATTCGGCGGGCTTGGCCGTCATCCGCGTGAATGACAACGGGCCGGGTGTGCCCGAGGCCTACCAGGCGCGTATTTTTGAAGCGTTCTTCCGCTTGCCGGGCGCCTCCGAGCGTGACGGCGGCGTGGGCCTCGGGCTGGCCCTGGTGAAGTCGATCGCCGGGCGCCATGGAGGGAGTGTTTCCTGTGAAAACCGGCCCGGCGGCGGTGCCAGTTTCACCCTGCGCTTGCCGATGCACCAAAGCACATCGCCACACGCCCGCTGATTTAACTTCTCGTAACAATATTCGCGCGGCAAAGTGTGAGTTTTTGCGACGATGTAATCTTTTATCCCCCAATTGGGGGATGACGTCCCTGAAATTTTCAGCTTAAATATTCATCACTGCTGTCACAGTGATTCAGGCAGGCGCGCCGCAGAGCCCCGCCATCAGGAGTTTCCAACGACGTCCTTTCGAGGACTTT
>JANNMM010000341.1:0-3040 GCA_031397915.1 Rhodoferax sp.
AATGGCTATAGCCCATGTGTTACGTGCGCAAGCAGCTATTCAAAATATAGCAAATGCGACGACACGCAAGCCTATTGAAACGCCACTTCCGAAAAACTCCGCAGCTTGCGGCTGTGCAGTTGCGTGATGCCTTGGGCGCGCAGCAATTCGACCGCGCGTATGCCGATGCGCAGGTGCTGGTCGACGCGCTCGCGGTAAAAATGATTCGCCATGCCGGGCAGTTTGATCTCGCCGTGCAGCGGTTTGTCGCTCACGCACAGCAAGGTGCCGTAGGGCACGCGGAAACGAAAACCATTGGCGGCGATGGTCGCGCTTTCCATGTCAAGCGCCACCGCGCGGCTCTGGCTGAAGCGACGTTGCGGGCCGTTGTCGGGCAGCAACTCCCAGTTGCGGTTGTCGGTGCTGGCCACGGTGCCGGTGCGCAGGATGCGTTTGAGCTCGGCTTTGTCGACCTGCGTCACGTCGCTCACCGCGTCCTGCAGCGCCACTTGCACTTCGGCGAGTGCCGGGATCGGCACCCACAGCGGCAACTCTTCGTCGAGCACATGGTCTTCTCGCACGTAGCCGTGGGCCAGCACGTAGTCGCCCAGCTGCTGCGCGTTGCGCAGGCCGGCACAGTGGCCGAGCATGATCCAGGCGTGCGGGCGCAGCACGGCGATGTGGTCCGAGATGTTTTTGGCATTCGCCGGGCCCACGCCTATGTTGACCATCGTGATGCCGGTGTGGCCCTCGCGCATCAGGTGGTAGGCGGGCATTTGCGGCAGGCGTGGCGGGGCTTTTCCAAGGTCGTCACCGTCCTGCACCGTCATGCCCACGCGGCGGGTGATGACGTTGCCCGGCTCCACAAAAGCGGTGTACTCGTTGGTGGCGTCGTTCATCGCCTCGTGGCCCAGACGGATGAACTCGTCGATGTAAAACTGGTAGTTGGTGAAGAGCACAAAGTTCTGGAAATGCTCGGGCGCGGTGCCGGTGTAGTGGCGCAGGCGGTGCAGCGAGTAGTCCACCCGTGGCGCGGTGAAGAGCGCCAGCGGCTGGGCATCACCGGGTTTGGGGGTGTAGGTGCCGTTGGCGATGCCGTCGTCCATGGCGGCAAGGTCGGGCAGGTCAAACACATCGCGCATCATCTGGCGCCGCTCGGGGCTCAGGTTGCCTTCGATGTGGTCGTTCTCGGCAAACGAAAAATGCACCGGAATCGGCTGGTTGCTGGTACCCACCTCGAGCTCGACGCCATGGTTTTGCAGCAGCAGGCGAAACTGCTCAAGGTAGTAGTCGTGGAACAGGTCGGGGCGCGTGAGCGTGGTCTCGAAGCGGCCGGCACCGGCGACAAAACCGAAGCTCAGGCGCGCGCTTTCAAACGAGTCTTGCCGCAACACGGTGTCAGTCTGTACCCGCACAAAGGGGTAACAGGCGCGCACATTGCCGGGCAAAGACTCGCCGTGCACAAAGCGGTGCATGGCCTCACGCAGGTGCGCCAGGCTGGACTCGTAAATCTCGTTGGCTTTGGCCAGGGCCGCCGCCGGGTCGCGGAAACGCGCCGGGGCGATGAATTCGGGTAGGTAGGGCATGGTGGGGATTGTCGCTGCGTCGGTTAGAGTGGGCTCTTGCATTCCATTCTGTCAGGAACTCTCATGGCACACGCTTCGAAGATGCACGGCGGCGCAAAGCGCTGGGTTCTGGTGTTGCTCGCACTGCTGGTGCTGCTTCTGGCGGGGGCGTGGGGCACGCTGATGCATCTAGGCATTCCCAAAAACGCGGCTGGCATGGCAGCCAAAGGCGTTTGCTCGGCAGCGTTTGTAGCCAGCCGGCCGATCGACAAAAAAACCGTGGCAGACCAGCTAATGGCCGAAGATGTCTTGCCCGCCTCTCCCGTGCTGGGCCTCGTCAAGGTCGACCTCGACGAAAAGGAAAAACGCGTGACCGGAACGTTTGCCGGCCTCTTCCCGCGCACGGCGCAGTGGCTGCCCAACCGTGGCTGCGTGCTCGACGGCGCAGGCTCAGTGACCAGTGGTGATTCGGTCTATTTCGCCAAACCTTCCGGCGAGCCGCGCCCCTGGCCCGATGGCAACGGCGTGACGCCATCGGCGCAGTGGACCCCGGGCATTGACGAAGCGGCCCTGCAAAAAGTGGTGGCCCAGGCCTTCGTGGGCGCAGGCGACCCCAAGGCCGCCAACACGCGCGGCCTGGCCGTGTTGCACAAAAACAAACTGCTGGCCCTCAAGACCGCGCCGGGTTTTGAGCCCGAGACGCCGCTGCACGGCTGGTCGATGGCCAAAACCGTGTCGGCCATGTTGTTTTACAAAGCCAGTGTTGACAACGGCCTGCCGCTTAACACGCCCGTGGTCAACGCCTTCCCGATCGGCCGCGAGCCCGCTTGGGTGGCGCCGTGGCGCAACGACGCGCGCAAAGGCATCAAGGTGAGCGACCTGCTCTACATGCGCGACGGCCTGGCCAACGTGGAGAGTTACCAGCCCTGGGACCAGGTGCCCAAAATGTTGTGGGGCTCCACCAACGTGGCGGCGTTCGCTGCCGAGGCGCCCGCCGAGGCGCCGCCCGGCACGCGCTGGCGTTATTTGAGCCAGACATCGAATTTGCTCGCGGCCGTGACCCGCGCGCGTTTCCCCACCGACGGCGAATACTGGGCCTACCCGCAGCGCACGCTGTTCTGGCAGATCGGCGCCAACAGCGCCACGCTGGAGACCGACGCCAGCGGCAACTGGGTCGGCTCTTCGTACCTGTGGGCGAGTGTGGGCGACTGGGCGCGCTTCGGGCAGTTGATGCTCGATGACGGCAAATGGGGCGAGCGCCAGATCATCCCCGCCGGTTGGCTGGCCCGCGCCAAAACGCCTTCCGCAGGCGGCCCGGGCCAGGGTTACGGCGCGCAAGTGTGGCACTACGGCAACCCGCAGTCCGGCACCTGCAAGGGCCGCGGCATCCCCGAAGACACGCTGGCAATGAGCGGCCACTGGGGCCAGATGGTGGCGATGGTCCCCTCACGCGACGCCGTGATCGTGCGCCTGGGCTGGACCTTTGACCGCAGCCA
>JANNMM010000354.1:0-2706 GCA_031397915.1 Rhodoferax sp.
CCAGGGACGCGCCGCCTCGCTGGCGTGGGTTCTGACGCTCTTCGCGCTGGCGGTGTTTGCGATTCAGCGCAGTGTGCTGGGCCGGCAAAATTTCACCACCGTGTCGGGCAAGGGCGACGTGGGCATCGCGTTGCCGCTGCCCGCGCCTGTGCGCAAGCTGGTGCATGCGGTGGCGCTGCCGTGGATGGCGTTCACGCTGGTGGTGTACCTGTTTGCGTTTGCGGGCGGTTTTGTGCAGACTTGGGGCCGCGACTACACGCTCACGTTCAATCACTTCCGCACCGCGTTTTCAATGGAGTGGGGCCCCTTCGGCATCGTCTGGGCCGGCACCGCGTGGAGCTCGTTTTTCACCACCCTCAAGCTCGCGGCCATTTCGGCGCCGCTCACCGCCACGCTCGGCCTGCTGATCGCCTGGCTGCTGGCGCGGACCGCATTCCGCGGGCAGGGCTTGTTTGAGTTTTCAGCGCTGCTGGCGTTCGCGATTCCCGGCACCGTGCTCGGCGTCAGCTACATCCTGGCCTTCAATGTGCCGCCGTTCGAGCTGACCGGCACCGCGCTCATCATCGTGCTGTGCTTCCTGTTTCGCAACCTGCCGGTCGGTGTGCGGGCCGGTACGGCGGCGTTCAAGCAGCTCGACAAATCGCTCGATGAAGCGTCGATGATGCTGCGCGCCAGCAGTGTGCAAACGCTGCGCTATGTGGTCTTGCCGCTGCTCAAACCGGCGCTGGTGGCCGCACTGGTCTACAGTTTCGTGCGCGCCATCACCACCGTCAGCGCGGTGATCTTTCTCGTCACGGCCGAAAACGAACTCGCCACCACCTACATCATCGGCCGCGTCGGCAATGGCGACTACGGCGTGGCGCTGGCCTATTGCACCGTGCTGATCGTGCTGATGTCGCTGGTCACGGCCTTGATCCAGTTCGTGGTGGGTGAACGCAAGCTGGGCCGTCGCCAATCCACCTTGCCGACGGTCGCTGCTCCGGTCGCCATTCACACCTGAAAAAACCATGAACCCAACTGGCACCGGCGTTGAATTTCGCAACATCACCAAACGCTACGGGGTGGACGCCTCGGCGCCGCTGGCGGTGAGCGGCATCAGCTTTTCCATTCCCCCGGGCCCGCTGACCACGATTCTCGGCCCGTCAGGCTGCGGCAAGACGACGACGCTGCGCATGATCGCGGGCTTAGAGGCGCCCACGTCGGGGCGGATCATCATGGCGGGCCGCGACGTCACCACGCTCGGGCCGGCAGAACGCAACGTCAGCATGATGTTTCAGAGCTACGCGCTGTTCCCGCACATGAACGTGCTGGAAAACGTCGGCTACGGATTGAAAATGTCCGGCGTGGCGAAGGCCGAGGCACGCTCCCGGGCGCGCGATGCCTTGAAGAATGTCGGGCTGCCTGACTTCGACGAACGCCTTCCGAGCGAGCTGTCAGGCGGCCAGCAGCAGCGCGTGGCGCTGGCGCGCGCACTGGTGCTGGAGCCCGCTGTGCTGTTGTTCGACGAGCCGCTGTCCAACCTCGACGCCCGTCTGCGGCGCGAGATGCGCGAAGAAATCCGCATGCTGCAGCAGCGCCTGCAACTCACGGTGGCGTATGTCACGCATGACCAGAGCGAAGCACTGGCCGTGAGCGACCAGATCATCGTGATGGACCACGGCGTGATTGCGCAGGCCGGCACCCCGCAAGAACTGTATGAACTGCCGGCGACTGAATTTGTTGCAGGCTTCATGGGCGAGGCGATGCTGTTCCCGGGCACGTCGCGCGAAGACGGCGGCGTGCTGCTGGGGCCGTTGACGCTGTTCCCGCAACGCCCCGTGCCGGCCGGGCCGGTGAAAGTGGCGGTTCGGCCCGAAGCCTGGCGCATTGAGCCTGCCGGCACCGGCATCGCCGCCCGGCTGAGCAAATCGGCCTACCTCGGCGGTGGCTATGAATACACCTTCGAGACCGATCTCGGCTCGATTTTCGTGGTGTCGCCTGATCTGCAGCATGTGCTGGATCTGGGCGCCAACGTCGGTTTGAACCTGGCCGGTCATGGTGTTTCAGTGGTGCAGCGTGGCGGTGCGGGATAGATGAGCGCCTACAAGCTTGCCGTGCCACAGCAACGATAATTTATTGATGAATCAACTTGAATCCCTGAAAAAATTCACGACTGTGGTGGCCGACACGGGCGACTTCAGGCAGCTCGCCCAGTTCAAACCGCAGGACGCCACCACCAACCCGTCGCTGATCTTGAAGGCGGTGCAAAAGGCCGATTACCAGCCCCTGCTGACGGACACGATGGCGCGCTTCAAGGGCCGGGCGATGGATGAGACGATGGACCGCCTGCTGGTGCGGTTTGGCTGTGAAATCTTGTCGTTGATCCCGGGCCGGGTCTCCACCGAAGTCGATGCGCGTCTGAGCTTTGACACCCACGCCACCGTGACGCGCGGCGAACGCCTCATTGAGCTGTACCAGGCCGAAGGCATTCACATCGACCGCGTGCTGATCAAGGTCGCGGCCACCTGGGAAGGCATCAAGGCCGCTGAAAAGCTCGAACAGCGCGGCATTCACACCAACCTCACGCTGCTGTTTTCTTTTTGCCAGGCGGTGGCCTGCGGCCAGGCGCATGTGCAGCTGATATCGCCCTTCGTCGGCCGCATTTACGACTGGTATAAAAAGCGCTGCAGTATATCCTCGAGCCGCTATCGGCGCATTTCTGGCGGG
>JANNMM010000044.1:0-4451 GCA_031397915.1 Rhodoferax sp.
CCAATTTCATTTCGATCAAGTCGAGCGACCTTGTAGGCCATCAACTTGAACAAATACCGGGCCACGGCTTCGGTCAGCGCCAGCGTTCTCGGAGTCAATTTTTCCTCAACCGCCTTCACCCGCTCAACGAAGGCCTTGTAACTGCCGGCGTAGCTGACGTCCTGGTACCCCGTCAGGAACTCGACCCGACGCGCTACGAGGGTCTCCAGCGACTCGCGCTTTTTGAATTCGACCACTTGGCCCGGGTTCACCAGCTTTTGCACCTCGGCGGTATTGTGCGCTGCGCGGCAACCCCATTCAAAAGCCGTCTTGTTCTGTTGCACGGCCACGGCATTGAGTTCGATGGCCCGGATGATGGAGGCTTTTTCCAGCGGGATCCAGCCCTTTTGCCAGGCGTAACCGAGCATCATCGGGTTGGTGTAAATGCTGTCACCCATCAAATGGGTGGCGGCTGCATCGGCATCAAAGCTGCTGACGGACTGGGCACCCACCAGGCTGGTGATTTCCGCCACACACTGCTCGGACGGGTTTTGCCAGTTGGCGTTCTTGACGAATGCGGCAGTGGGTGTGCTGCTGGAATTCAGCGCCACGTGGGTGCGCCCCTCGCGCATGCGCAACACGGTTTCTTTGGCCACCGCCACGATCGGGTCGCAGCCGATCACCAAGTCTGCCGCTGCCATCGCGACTCGGGTGGTACGGATGTCGTTCTGCTGATCGCCGATGAGGATGTAGCTCCAGGTGGCACCGCCTTTTTGCGCCAGGCCACCGGCGTCCTGGGTAACGATGCCTTTGCCCTCAATATGCGCGGCCATGCCGAGCAACTGCCCGATGGTGATGACGCCCGTGCCGCCCACCCCGCAGACCACCATGCCCCACACCGTATCCGCTTGCGACTCGGGACTGGGCGCGAACACCGGCTCGGGCAAAGCGCCGAGTTCAAAGGGCGAAGGCACACCACTGTCGGCCTTGGGCACGGTCTTTTTCTTGAAGGTCCCGCCTTCCACCGTCACAAAACTGGGGCAAAACCCTTTCACGCACGACATGTCCTTGTTGCAGGTGCTCTGGTTAATCTGGCGCTTGCGGCCAAATTCCGTCTCCAGCGGCTCGACGCTCAGGCAATTGCTCTGCACGCCGCAGTCGCCACAGCCTTCACACACCAGCTCGTTGATCACCACACGTTTAGCCGGGTCGACCATCGTGCCGCGTTTGCGGCGGCGGCGTTTCTCGGTGGCGCAGGTCTGGTCGTAAATGATGACCGTGCAACCTTTGATTTCACGGAATTCGCGTTGCGTGGCGTCGAGTTCCTCGCGGTGGCGCACCGTCACACCTTCGGCCAACGCAACGCCATCGTATTTCTCTGGCTCATCGGTGACCACCACGATTTTTGCGGCACCTTCGGCCTTCATCGACATGGCAATCTGCACGACGGAATGGCCTTCGGGTCGCTCGCCCACCTGCTGCCCTCCGGTCATGGCCACGGCGTCGTTGTAGAGAATCTTGTAGGTGATGTTGACGCCCGCCGCAATGCTTTGCCGCACCGCCAGCAGCCCGCTGTGGAAGTAGGTTCCGTCACCGAGATTGGCAAAGATATGCTGGTCGTGGCTGAAGGGCTGCTGGCCAACCCAGGGCACCCCTTCCCCACCCATTTGGGTGAACCCTTCGGTGCTGCGGTCCATCCAGACTGCCATGAAATGGCAGCCAATACCGGCCATAGCGCGCGAGCCTTCCGGCACCTTGGTCGACGTGTTGTGCGGGCAACCGGAGCAAAACCAGGGCTGACGGTCTGCGCCCTTCACGCCCGTGGTTTCCAGCTCAATCATCGAGCGCTCCTTGGCGTCCAGGATGGCCAGGTGGGCGTCCATGCGGACGGTGATGTCCGCGTCAACACCGAGTTTTTTCAGGCGTAGCGCAATCGCGCGGGCGATGATGGCGGGTGTCAGGTCGGCATTGGCGCGCAACAGGGTGTTGGCGGTCGGGTTGGGCATCGACCACTCGCCGCCGCTGCCGTACAGGCCACTGGCGCCGGCGCTTTGCACTTCGTTGAATTTGCCCACCACGACAGGGCGCACATCGGCGCGCCAGTTGTACAGCTCTTCCTTCAGTTGGTATTCGATGACCTGGCGCTTCTCTTCAACCACCAGGATTTCGCGCAGGCCCGTGGCGAACTCGCGGGTGAGTTGCGCCTCCAGCGGCCACACCACACCCACCTTGTGCAGGCGGATGCCAACACGCTGGCAGGTGGCGTCGTCGAGCCCCAGATCCATCAGCGCCTGACGCGTGTCGTTATAGGCCTTGCCGCTGGCGATCAGGCCAAAGCGGTCGTTTTTGCCTTCGATGGCGTTGTAGTTCAACCGGTTGGCGCGGATATAGGCTATCGCCGCGTACCACTTGTAGTCAAACAGGCGGGCCTCCTGGTCCAGCGCGGCGTCGGGCCAGCGGATGTGCAGGCCGCCGGGCGGCATCACAAAATCGGTCGGAATCTTTATGTCCACACGCTCCGGGTCGATCATCGCCGTGGCGGACGACTCAACAATCTCCTGGATCGTCTTCATGCCCGCCCACACGCCGGAGAACCGACTCATGGCAAAGGCGTGAACGCCCAGATCAAGGATCTCCTGCACACTGGCCGGGACAAACACCGGCGTGCCGCAGGCCTTGAAAATATGGTCACTCTGGTGCGCGGCAGTGGAGCTTTTGGACATGTGGTCGTCCCCCGCCACCGCGATCACGCCGCCCCATTCGGTGGTGCCGGCCATGTTGGCGTGTTTGAAGACGTCCGAGCAGCGGTCGACACCTGGCCCTTTTCCGTACCAGATGCCAAACACCCCATCAAACTTGTTGGTTCCGGGCGGCGCAAAACCCAGCTGCTGCGTGCCCCACAACGCGGTAGCGGCCAGTTCCTCATTCACACCGGGCTGAAACACAATGTTTTGTGCCTTGAGGAATTTCTCGGCCTTCCACAAAGACTGGTCGTACCCTCCCAGTGGCGAACCGCGGTAACCACTGATGAACCCCGCCGTGTTTTTGCCCGCCAGCTTGTCGCGCAGTTGCTGCAGCATCGGCAGCTTGACCAGCGCCTGCACGCCGCTCATGAAGGCGCGGCCATAGTCGAGTGAGTACTTGTCGTCGAGCGTGACAGTCTCCAGCGCTTTGCGGATGTGTTCGGGCAGCGGTGCGTTCATGGGTGGATGTCTCCTGTCAAGGCAGTGTAGGCCGATGGCCGGCTCCTGTCACGGTGCGGGTTTTGGCCAGAGCACCCACAACCGGAGCCCCTGTTTCAGGCGGCCCGCCAGCTCGCCGGCCTCAGCGCCGATGCCGGCGAAATAGTCGGCGCGCACGGCCCCTACGATCGCGCTGCCGGTGTCTTGCGCGATTACCAGTTTGTTGAGCGCGGTCAGCGGCCCGCTGGACGACAACCACACCGGCGTGCCGTAAGGAATGCTGCCCGGGTCGACGGCGATGGAGCGCCCCGGTGTGAGCGCAACGCCCTGGGCGCCGCGCGGTCCGCCTTGCGTGTCTCCGGTCGTCAGTGCCTCTTCACGGAAAAAAACCACGCGCGGGTTGCTCCACAGCAACTCCTGTACACGTGCCGGGTTTTGCCCGACCCAGGCCTTGATGCCGGGCCACGACGCGTCGCGGATTTCGCCCAGGTCCAGCAGCCAGCGCCCGACACTCTTGTAGGGCTGGTCGTTGGTGCCAGCGTAGGCCAGGCGGACTTGTTGCGCGCTGGCGCTACCAGCACCGGCACTGGACACGAACTGGATGCGCCCGGAGCCCTGGATGTGCAGCACCAGCGCATCGATGGGGTCGGCCAGCCAGGCAATTTCGCGCCCGCGCAAGGCCGCCTGCGCCTCAGGCAGGGTGTCAATTTCCTTGCGGCTGTACCAGGGCTTGCGCGCACCCAGGGACTGCGGCGCACGGTACACCGGCACCTTGAATTCGGCCGTGGGCGTGCGGGAGCCTTGCAGCACGGGCTCAAAGTAGGCGGTCAGCAGGCCCTGGTCGTCACCTTGCGGCGTCTCCACGCGGTAGGCCTGCAGGCGGGACTTCAGCCAGGCCAGCTGCTCGTCGTTGCCGGCAATGCTCATGCGCCGCATCTCGGCACACACCGGTACGAATGGCGGCAGGGGTTTTTCACAGCTCTTGAGCCACGCGTTCCAGGCATCGTGCAGCGGGTCGTCAGCCAGGCCGGGCAACTCGCTCCAGGGCACGGGTTGCCAGCGGCTGCGCGGCTGCATGATGGCGGCTGGCAGCGGGGCGCTGGCGGCGGCCTCTTGCGGCTGCGTCACGGGTACCTGGGCGCAGGCAGACGCGATTCCTACAATTGCGACATGGACCCACACCACAACATGTTGCCAACCCAGGAGCCGATTCATGGGACTGATTTTGCTTGAAGCCCTCGGCGCCCTGGTGCTGCTCTTGCTGATCGTCTGGTGGACGATGTTCTCAGG
>JANNMM010000147.1:0-9975 GCA_031397915.1 Rhodoferax sp.
GTTGAAGTTCTGGGCGAACCATCAGAGCATCAATCGTTCAACGCGGCGTTTCCGCATATTCAGCGCAATGCCATCAGCAGATACTGCTGGGCCGAATTGCATAGGGAAAATCAAGCATTTAGGGGCCTTGGAACCGCACCGAAAACCATGCAGCACTGGTTGAACGATGTGGTAAAACGAAACATCGGTTACCACAAAGAATGGCAAGAGCGAGTCGCGGCCCGGCAAATTCAATTGGAAGAACGCTCGTCGGCACTGGATGCGGCTTGGGCAGCAACACGTGAAACGTTCGTTGTTGCAGATCTGGAAACCACAGGTCTGCAACCTGCTTCAGACCAGATTTTGGAGTTTGCAGCTATACGGGTTGACCCGTCTGGGTTGATTTTGGCGGAGTTTTCAGCATTGGTACGCGTCAAACACCCTCTTCCGGAGATCATTACGAAAATCACTGGCATCAAACAGGCAGACATTGATCGTGAAGGGCGTCCGCTCAAAGAGGCGATGGCCGATTTTTTGGCGTTTGTCGGTTTGCATCCTGTTTTTTTTCATAATGCCCCTTTTGACGTGGGCTTCTTGAAGCAGGCTGGAGTTCAGACTAATTTGAGATTCTCCAATGCAGTCCATGACACTTTGCCAATCGCATGGGCTGTATGGCCTTCCTTGGGAACCTACAAACTGGGAATTCTTGCAGCGCATGTCGGCGCGCCCGCGCCCGTTCATCGGGGGTTATCCGACGCGAAGGCTGCACTTGCGATTCTGATGGCTGCACGAGCGAAAACACAACGACAGGCCGCTACATGAATTGAAAATGTGGTAAAAAAAAGCGGCCCAAAGGCCGCTTTTTTTTTACCAGAGCCAACTTCAAGCCGTCACCGAATCCGCCAAATCCGTATATTCCTGCACCTTGTCAAAGTTCAAATACTGGTAGATCTTGCTGCCATCCTTGTTGATGACACCCATGTCCGCCATGTATTCCTCTTTGGTCGGGATGCGGCCGAGTTTGGAGCAGATCGCGGCCAGCTCGGCGGAGCCCAAATAGACGTTGGAGTTCTTGCCCAAACGGTTCGGGAAATTGCGCGTCGAGGTGGAGAACACCGTGGCGCCCTCTTTCACCTGCGCCTGGTTGCCCATGCACAGGCTGCAGCCGGGCATTTCCATGCGCGCGCCAGCGCTACCCAGCACGCCATAGTGGCCTTCTTCGGTGAGCTGTTTGGCGTCCATCTTGGTGGGCGGCGCAACCCAAAGCTTCACCGGGATGTCGCGTTTGTTTTCCAGCAGTTTGGACGCCGCGCGGAAGTGGCCAATGTTGGTCATGCAGGAGCCGATGAAGACTTCGTCGATCTTGCTGCCCGCCACGTCGCTCAATGTTTTCACGTCGTCCGGGTCGTTCGGGCAAGCGACTATGGGCTCATGGATTTCGGCCAGGTCGATCTCGATCACGGCGGTGTACTCGGCGTCCGGGTCGGCCTTGAGCAGCTGCGGATTGGCGAGCCAGTCTTCCATTGACTTGATACGGCGCTTGATGGTTCGCACGTCGGAGTAACCCGAGGCGATCATCGATTTCAAGAGCGTGATGTTGCTGTTGATGTACTCGATGATCGGCTCTTTGTTCAGGTGCACGGTGCAGCCGCCGGCGCTGCGCTCTGCCGTGGCGTCAGAGAGCTCAAACGCTTGTTCCACCTTCAAATCCGGCAGGCCTTCAATTTCCAGAATGCGGCCCGAGAAGATGTTTTTCTTGCCTTGCTTCGCCACAGTGAGCAAACCGGCCTTGATGGCATACAGCGGAATAGCATTGACCAAATCGCGCAAGGTTACACCAGGCTGCATCTTGCCTTTGAAACGCACCAACACGCTCTCTGGCATGTCCAGCGGCATCACGCCGGTGGCCGCGCCAAAGGCGACCAGGCCGGAGCCCGCCGGGAAACTGATGCCGATGGGGAAACGCGTGTGGCTGTCGCCGCCCGTGCCCACGGTGTCGGGCAACAGCATTCGGTTGAGCCAGCTGTGGATGATGCCGTCGCCCGGTCGCAGCGAGATGCCGCCCCGTGTGCTGATGAAATCGGGCAACTCGTGGTGCATCTTCACATCCACCGGCTTGGGGTAAGCCGCCGTGTGGCAGAAGGATTGCATCACCAAGTCGGAGCTGAAACCCAGGCAGGCCAGGTCTTTGAGCTCGTCACGGGTCATCGGGCCGGTGGGGTCTTGGGAGCCGACTGACGTCATCTTCGGCTCGCAGTATGTGCCGGGGCGCACGCCTTGCTGGTTGCCGTTGACAACGGGCAGGCCAATCGCCTTGCCGACCATTTTCTGCGCCAGGGTGAAGCCTTTGTGGGTGTCCACCGGGCTGGTCGGCAAGCGGAACAAGGTAGAGACTGGCAACTTCAGCGCCTCGCGCGCCTTTGCCGTGAGGCCACGGCCGATGATCAGCGGAATGCGGCCACCGGCGCGCACTTCGTCAAACAAGACCTCACTTTTCACCTTGAACTCGGCGATCACTTTGCCGTCTTTGAGCGCTTTGCCCTCGTAGGGGCGCAGCTCGATCACGTCGCCCATGGCCATCTGGTCCACGTCGAGCTCGATCGGCAGCGCGCCCGAGTCTTCCATGGTGTTGTAGAAAATCGGGGCGATCTTGCCGCCCAGGCAGACGCCGCCGAAACGCTTGTTCGGAACATAGGGAATGTCTTCGCCGGTCCACCACAACACCGAATTGGTGGCCGACTTGCGGCTCGAACCGGTGCCCACCACGTCGCCCACGTACGCCACCAGATGGCCTTTGGCTTTGAGGTCGTTGATGAACTTGACCGGGCCGCGTTTGCCTTCTTCCTCAGGCGCTGCGTCGGGGTGAAGGCCTGCGCGCGGGTTCTTGTGCATGGCCAGCGCGTGCATCGGGATGTCGGGGCGGCTGAAGGCGTCGGGCGCCGGCGAGAGGTCGTCAGTGTTGATTTCGCCAGGCACCTTGAACACGCTGAGCTTGATCGATTGGGGCACTTCAGGCCGGCTGGTGAACCACTCGGCGTCGGCCCAGCTTTGCAGCACGGCTTTGGCGAAGGCATTGCCGTTGTCGGCCTTCTCCTTGACGTCGTGGAACTGGTCAAACATGAGCAGGGTTTTCTTCAGGCCATCGGCCGCTACCTGCGCCACCGCGGCGCTCTTGTCACCGAGCAAATCAACCAGCGGGCTGATGTTGTAGCCGCCCAGCATGGTGCCCAGCAGCTGCGTGGCTTTTTCGCGGGAGATCAAGGTGCAGTTTTCCGTGCCGTGTGCCACGGCCGCGAGGTAACTGGCCTTGACTTTGGCGGCATCATCCACACCGGCGGGCACCCGGTGGGTGATGAGCTCGACCAAAGCCACCTCTTCGCCTTTGGGTGGCTGCTTCAACAGCTCGATCACTTCGCCGGTTTGTTTGGCCGACAACGGCAGCGGCGGAATGCCCAGGGCGGCGCGTTCAGCGACGTGGGCTCGGTAGGTGCTCAAAAATTCGTTGCTCATGGTTTCACTCCTTCTTCTTCATCAAAATCGGCTTGCGCCCATAACAAAAATTTCAACAACCGTTCTATCGCGTTGCTGGCGCGCTAGCCGCTGGCTGGCTGATTACTCGTGCGCTGGCGGCTGGTTGGCTGACTACCGGCGCGCTGGCGGCCTGGCTGGCGGCAGGTGCGCTGGCGGCCGGCTCTGGCGCGTCCATAAAGCTGCGCCCCGGGGTTTTTGCCAACGCCTGGGCCACCGCGGCCTGCGCCGGGCTCATGCAATCGTCGGCCAGGCGCTGTCCAATCTTGTGGTTCATCAACATGGATTTGTTGGACACCTGAATCCACACCGCGCCGGCTTTTTTGTCTTCGAGGCGTACAGCACCGGTAGAGGTTTCCACCGGGAACATGCGGTATTTTTTGCCTTTGGTGGTCACATCAAAATAACCCGGCGATTTGGCGTCTGGCGTGATGGTGACGGACTGGCCCAACTCGCAGGGCAACAGGCCGACGTGGACCCGTTCTGCAATGGCCAGTTCGCCCGGCGTCAGGGCTGCGTCTGCCGCAGTCACTGCAGCCGTCAACTGCGGAGATTTGCTCTTGACCGGCTTGCGACTGGTTTGCACCTGCGCAGAGGCGCCCCCAGCTGCCAGCAGCAGGGCCACCGCCAAGGTAGCGTTTCTAATGCATTTATTTGGCGTCATGGCGGCTCCAGTCATGCGGTTTGTGTGCTGAAATATTTCTGCACCGACACCGGCATCGGGCGTCCGGTCTGGCCGGCCCGCTCCAGTACCTGCCAGTAATAACGGTAACTCGCCCGGTCATGCAAGCGACCGCCGGCATTGATCGGCGCCCATTGCGCTTTTTCGGCAGCAACCACGATGTCGGCAGCTTCTTCAATTTCACCGGACCCCGGCGCCAGCGCTTCGAGAATCGGCCGGATTTGGCTCGGGTGGATGCTCCACATGCGGGTAAAACCAAACTCGCGCGACGCCCGCAGTGCTGCCGTTTTCATGGCGTCCATGTCAGAGAACTCGGTGATCACGCTGTGCGACGGCACCTTGCCCGACGCATGGCAGGCGCTGGATATCTCCAGCTTGGCCCGCGTGATGAGCGGGTGCTCAAACTGGCCCAGTTTCCCGGCCGTGGACACCACATCCAATGCAAAGGACGGGATGGCGCCACCGTGGCTGGAAACAAAATCCATCATGCCAAAACTCAGGGACTGGACGCGCGTATGCGCCGCAATTGCGAAGGCGTTCTGCACTGCGTTGGCGGATTCAATCAGGGCGTGCAGTGGTATCGGGGTGGCGCGTTTGAGTTTCGCGGCGGCCTGGTCAATGACCTGGACGGCGAAGTCAATATCGGCCACCGACTCCACCTTGGGGATCATCAAATGGCACCAGACATCTCCTGCACCCTCCACCAGAGTCTGGATGTCGTTGCGGAAAGCCGAGTGGTCGACCGGGTGCACGCGCGCAGCAATGCGTGGCGCTTGGGCCGGGTTGTGGTGGCCGGTTTTTGTGTAGGTAGCCAGCGCCTGGCGGGCAAGGGCCACCACCATCTGGGCGTGCAAGGCCTCACCACCGACGGGTGCGCCGTCTTCGCAATCCAGCGACACATCAAACACACAGCGGCCAAACTCCTCGGCCAGTTGAGCCTGCAAACCCAGACTCTTGAGCATGCGGGCCTCCACGCCACTGTAGTGGTCGCAGACGGGCAGCAAACCAGATGCTGCCTGCGCGCCGAGGAGGATTTGCCGAGGGTGCATGTTTAGAGCAAATGCGAAACGCCTGCCTGTTCTTCCTGCAATTCCTTTAGCGTTTTGTTGATCGCCGCCTGGCTGAATTCATCTACAGCCAAGCCTTCGACCAGCTTGTATTCGCCACCCGAGCAGGTCACGGCGAACCCGAACATGGTGTCTTTCGGAATGCCATATTGGCCGTCTGAGGGAATGCCCATCGTGACCCATTTGCCATTCGTGCCCAGCGCCCAGTCGCGCATGTGGTCGATGGCGGCGTTGGCCGCTGAGGCTGCCGAAGACACACCGCGCGCCTCGATGATGGCCGCACCGCGTTTGCCCACCAGCGGAATGAAGGTGTTGGCGTTCCAGTCGTGGTCGTTGATCATGTCTTTCACGCTGGCGCCTGCCACCGTGGCAAAGCGGTAGTCCGGGTACATGCTGGGCGAATGGTTGCCCCAAACGGCCATTTTTTCAATGTCGGCCACGGCCTTGCCGGTTTTGCTGGCCAATTGCGAGAGTGCGCGGTTGTGGTCCAGGCGGAGCATGGCGCTGAAGTTCTTGCGTGGCAGGTCGGGGGCGCTTTTCATGGCGATCCAGGCGTTGGTGTTGGCCGGGTTGCCGACCACCAACACGCGCACGTTGCGGCTGGCAACCGCATTCAAAGCCTTGCCTTGGGCGGTGAAAATTTGCGCATTGGCAGCCAACAGGTCGGCGCGCTCCATGCCAGGCCCGCGCGGGCGCGAACCGATCAGCAAGGCGTAGTCTACATCTTTAAATGCTGTCATCGGGTCACCATGGGCTTCCATGCCCACGAGCAGCGGAAAAGCGCAATCTTGCAGTTCCATCATCACGCCTTTGAGCGCTTTTTGCGGGCCTTCCACCGGCACTTCAAGCAGGCTCAAAATGACCGGCTGGTCTTTGCCCAGCATTTCGCCCGAGGCGATGCGAAACAGGATGGCGTAACCGATTTGACCTGCAGCACCTGTGACAGCGACGCGAACGGGCTTTTTACTCATGGGAAAACTCCGAAAAGGTTGGGGTAAAGGTAAAAGTGAATGGGCGGGATGGGTGCACGGGAGCCGTCACACTGCGGCCGATTCAGACCGCCTGTACCGGGCTCCGAGGGGTCGAAGTTTACCCCTGAAAACCCTGATAGGTCAATTTGTCTTATGTCTTATATAAGATATCATCAGGGTCTTTCAAGTGCCGACTGGAAAGTCACCAATCAAGCCTGCCAGAAATCGAGGCAACCATGGCCCTCCCCGCATTCAGCCCCCTCTACCGCCAGATCAAATCATTGATCCTGCAAAGCCTGTTGTCGGGCGAATGGAAACCCGGCGAAGGCATCCCCAGTGAAATGGAACTCTCTGCCCGGTTTGGTGTGAGCCAGGGTACTGTGCGCAAAGCCATTGACGAGCTCGCCGCCGAAAACCTGGTGATGCGCAAACAGGGCAAGGGCACTTTTGTTACCACGCACGTCGAGCAACACGCGCAATACCGCTTCCTCAAACTCATCCCTGACAGTGGCGACGCCAACAGCGAAGGACCGGCCGAGCGTACCATCATCGAGTGCAAACGCCTGCGCGCCAGCGCCGAAGTGGCACGTGCCCTGGCCTTGCGCCCCGGCGACGCAGTGCTGCAAGCGCGCCGGGTGTTGTCGTTCGCCAAACACCCGACCATTCTGGAAGACATCTGGTTGCCGGGCGGTCCCTTCAAAGGCCTCACCGCCGAGCGCCTGAGCCAGTATCACGGCCCGATGTACGCGCTGTTCGAAACCGAATTCGGCGTACACATGGTGCGCGCTGAAGAAAAAATCCGCGCAGTGCTGGCCGACGCCGAGACCGCCAGATTGCTCAAAGTGGCACCCAATTCGCCGCTTTTAAGTGTGGAGCGCATCGCCTATACCTACAACGACGCGCCGATGGAGCTGCGCCGGGGTCTTTATTCGACGGAAACCCACCATTACAGAAACGAGTTGAGTTGATGGCGCTTGTCGGCCCTTTAAGCGGCCTGTTCCAGGAATTTTGAAGAAAAAAGCCGTCCTCAAACGTCGTCATGCTGCATTGCAATAGAATTTTGTCCATTCCCTTCGCCGATGAGTCCTGAAAATTACAAGGCAGTTACCAACTTTGAAGCGCCCTGAAAGTGCCCTGCAAGCCCCTTGAAAGCCCCTACATGACTGACCTGGCAAAAACCGCCAAGAACCGCCCCGAGTTCCGAAACATCAATGTTTTCACGGACTTGCCGTCTTACCGGCTGCCGGCGGCCGGCATCGTTTCCATCCTCCACCGCATCAGCGGTTTCCTGATGTTTTTACTGTTGCCCTTCATCATCTGGATGTTTGACACCTCGATTTCCAGCGAGATTTCTTTTGAAAAATTCGTTGCGGTGTTTGACCGGGGCGTCTGGATTTTTGCCGGCTGGTTCGTCAAATTGGTGGTGCTGGCGCTGATCTGGGCCTATTTGCACCATTTCATTGCCGGCTTGCGGCATTTGTGGATGGACATCAGCCACTCGGCGACGACCAAGGAGTTTGGCAAAAGCTCTGCCGTAACCACCTTGGCATTGAGCGTTGGCCTCGCGCTGATTCTGGGCGCCAAGCTGTTTGGCTTGTATTGAAAAGAAACGGGTAGCACCATGGCAGTCAATTACGGTTCCCGTCGCATCGTCACTGGCGCACATTACGGCATGCGCGACTGGCTCGCGCAACGCGTCACGGCGGCATTGATGGCGCTTTTCACCATTTTGGTGCTGGCGCAGGTTTTGTTCAGCAAAGGCCCCATCGGTTACGACTTGTGGGCCGGCATCTTCGCCCCGCAATGGATGAAGGTCTTGACCTTTGCCGTCATCTTTGCGCTCATCTGGCACATTTGGGTAGGCATGCGCGACATCTGGATGGACTATGTCACCGCCAGCGCGGCGCTGCGCCTGGTGTTGCAGGTTTTCACCATGGTGTGGCTGGTGGGTTGTGGTGGTTGGGCCATCCAGGTGCTGTGGCGTCTGTGAACCAGCAAGCCGTCCCCATAAAAAAATTGACAAAAGAACATGATTTACTCCCCCACAAAACGCAAATTTGACGTCGTCATCGTCGGCGCCGGCGGCTCCGGCATGCGCGCTTCGCTGCAACTGGCCCGCGCCGGGCTGAACGTCGCCGTGTTGACCAAGGTGTTCCCCACGCGCTCACATACCGTGGCGGCGCAAGGCGGCATTGGCGCCAGCTTGGGCAACATGAACGAGGACAACTGGCACTACCACTTCTACGACACCGTGAAGGGCAGCGATTGGCTCGGCGACCAGGACGCCATCGAGTTCATGTGCCGTGAAGCGCCCAACGTGGTGTATGACCTCGAACATATGGGCATGCCGTTTGACCGCAACCCCGACGGCACGATTTACCAGCGTCCGTTTGGTGGCCACACCGCCAATTACGGCGAAAAAGCCGTGGAACGCGCCTGCGCCGCGGCAGACCGCACAGGCCACGCCATGTTGCACACGCTCTACCAGCAAAACGTGCAAGCCAAAACCAGCTTCTTCGTCGAATGGTTGGCAATGGACTTGATTCGCGACGCCGACGGCGACGTGGTTGGCGTGACCGCGCTGGAGATGGAAACCGGCGACCTGCACATCCTCGAAGCCAAAACCACGCTGCTGGCCACCGGCGGCGCGGGCCGTATCTTTGCAGCTTCAACTAACGCCTTCATCAACACCGGCGACGGCCTGGGCATGGCCGCGCGCGCCGGCATTCCTTTGGAAGACATGGAGTTCTGGCAGTTCCACCCCACCGGCGTGCACAACGCCGGCGTCTTGCTCACCGAAGGCTGCCGCGGCGAAGGCGCGATTCTGCGCAACAGCAATGGCGAGCGTTTCATGGAGCGTTACGCACCAACTTTGAAGGACTTGGCACCGCGCGATTTTGTCTCACGTTGCATGGACCAGGAAATCAAGGAAGGCCGCGGCTGCGGGCCCAACAAGGACTACATCAACCTGGACATGACACACCTGGGCGCAGACACCATCATGAAGCGCCTGCCCAGCGTGTTCGAGATTGGCCACAACTTTGCCAACGTGGACATCACCAAAGAGGCGATTCCCGTGGTGCCCACCATCCACTACCAGATGGGCGGCGTGCCAACGAATATCCACGGCCAGGTGGTCACGCAAAACGACGACAACCAAAGCATGGTAGTCAACGGCCTTTACGCGGTGGGCGAATGCTCTTGCGTGAGTGTGCATGGCGCGAACCGGCTGGGCACCAATTCACTGCTGGACTTGCTGGTGTTTGGCCGCGCCGCAGGCAACCACATTGTTGAATTCAACAACAAAAACAAGCTTCACAAACCGCTGCCCGTCAATGCGGCGGCAGCCACCATTGCACGGCTCGAGCGCCTGGACAACGCCACCAGTGGCGAATACGCGCAAGACGTGGCCAATGACATCCGCGCCACCATGCAGCAACACGCCGGTGTATTCCGCACGCAAGCCTCGATGGACGAAGGCGTGGCCAAAGTGTCCGCCCTGCGTGAGCGGGTGAAGAACATCAACCTCAAAGACAAGTCCAAGGTCTTCAACACCGCTCGCATTGAAGCACTGGAAGTCGAGAATTTGATTGAAGCCGCCGAGGCCACCATCGTCTCTGCCTCGGCGCGCCGTGAAAGCCGGGGCGCGCACAGCGTGGACGATTACGCCGACTCGCCCAAGTACCCCAATGGCCGTAACGACGACGAATGGCACAAACACACCCTGTGGCACAGCCAGGGCAACCGC
>JANNMM010000187.1:0-6942 GCA_031397915.1 Rhodoferax sp.
AGCGCGACCATCCCGACCGAGGCGAGCAGGAACCGCCAGGTCACGGTCCAGCTTGGCGGAACCTCGCTGACCTGATCCTTGATGACCAGCCAGGTCGAGCCCCAGATCAGCGCGACGGCGAGGAACGGCAAACCCCCCGCCCTGCGCCCTGCTGCTTCAGATGCCCACGCTCCACCAAGCTGCGCAGGTGCTGCTTCAAGGTGTTGCGGCTGGCGCCGGTAAGCGCGATGGCGTTGCCAATGGTCACGCGCCCGTGCTCGCGCGCAAACTCCACGATGTGCAGTTGCAGTTGCGGCAGGGCGGCCAGCACGATCTTTTCGCGTTCCACCTTTTTCTCCAGCCGGCGCACTTGCTCTGAGAGGCTTCGCAGGAAGAACACCAACCACGGCTGCCAGTCCGGCGCCTCGGTGCGGATGGTTCCCTGCGTCTGGCGCAGAGCCAGGTAGTAGCCTTCCTTGTTCGCTTCGATCACGCTTTCCAGCGAGCTGTAAGGCACATAGGCATAACCCGCCTGCATCAACAGCAGGGTGGTCAGCACCCGGCTCAGGCGCCCGTTGCCGTCCTGAAAGGGGTGGATTTCCAGAAACACCACCGCAAAAATCGCGATGATCAGCAGCGGGTGCAGGTGCGCTTTGTCGCGCTCCTGGTTGAGCCAGTCCACCAGCTCGGCCATCAGGCGGGGTGTGTCAAAGGGCGATGCCGTCTGGAACACGATGCCGATTTGTTTGCCGTTTTCATCAAAGGCGGCAACGCTGTTGGTGTTGGTTTTGTACTGGCCCCGGTGCTGCGCGTCTTTTTCGCTGTGCCTTAAAAGCGTCTGGTGCAACTGCTTGATGTGGTTTTCATTGAAGGGGATGTTCTGCCAGGCGCTGAACACCAGTTCCATCAATTCTGCATAACCCGCCACTTCTTGTTCGTCACGGGTGTTGAAGGACTTGATCTCCAGGTTGGCGAGCAGCTTTTCCACCTCGCGGTCAGACAGTTTGCTGCCTTCAATACGCGTGGACGAGCCAATGCTCTCGATGGTGGCGACGCGTCGCAGGGCCTGCAAACGATCAGGTGCCAGGGTACCCAAGGCGCGCCAGGCACCCTTGAACTCGTCGATGCGGGCGATCAGGCGCAGGACTTCTGCGGTGATTTTCAGGGAGTCGGAATGCAGCATGCAACCAATAATACACCCAATTACACCCAATTCAAACACTCTTTGAACCAATAAGACGCCTATTTACACCCATTAATGTAGGCCTTAACCGCTTCGCGGATCAATGTGCGCCATCACACGGACAGCAGGTTTCTCATGGTGAATGATGGCCCTGTTACATCGAACAGGAGTCATCCATGAACACATTGTTAAAAAGCGCGTTGGCAGCGGCCACACTGGCCGTGGCGGGGCAGGTGGCGGCGCAGGTCACCTTTTACGAAAACGACAATTACCAGGGCCGCTCGTTCACCACGCAACAGCCGGTGGGAGACTTTGAGCGTTTTGGTTTCAACGAGCGGGCGTCATCCGTTCTGGTGCAGGGCGGGCCCTGGGAGGCTTGTGAAGACGTGCGTTACGGCGGGCGCTGTGTGGTGCTGCGCCCGGGGCAATATGCGTCGCTGGCGGCGATGGGCCTCAGCGGCCGCATCACCTCGGTGCGCGCCATCGCGGCAGGCCAGCGTGTGCCAGAGAACCGGTTTGCCCCGCTGCCCATGGCCTCGCAAATCATCTTCTACGAACGCGCCGGATTTGAAGGGCGCTCGCTCACCGTGGTGGATCCGCTGGAAGACTTCGCGCGCTCCGGCTTCAACGACCGCGCTTCGTCGGCCATGGTGATCGGCGACGCTTGGGAGCTGTGTGAAGACCAGCGATTCAATGGGCGCTGCGTGGTGCTGCGCCCGGGGCGGTATGCCAACCTGGCGGCCATGGGCATGGGCGACCGGCTCTCATCGGCCCGGTCCGCCAACCGCTTTGCGCGTGTGGAGGAGCCGCGGTATGTGGCGCCACCTGCGCCCTTGCCTTTGCCTTTGCCGGTCGCCGCGCAGGTGATTTTTTATGAGCGGGAAAATTTTGAAGGACGCTCCTTGACGGCCAACGCGCAAATCGAGAATTTCCGGAACTCGGATTTCAATGACACAGCCTCTTCCGCCGTGGTGCTGGGGGAGCGGTGGGAACGGTGGGAGGTGTGCTCAGACGCCGGGTTCCGGGGCAACTGCGTGGTGTTGCGGCCCGGGCGTTATCCCTCGCTGGCTGCGATGGGCTTGAACAACAGCGTGTCGTCATTGCGTACCGTCCAGCGGGATGCGCGGGTTGACGACAACCGCTATGCGCCCCCACCTGCACCTGTGTACGACAACCGCCCGCGCCGCGACGAGCGCCTGTATGAGGTCAACATCACCTCGGTGCGCGCTGTCGTGGCGCAGTCCGGGCAACGGTGCTGGGTCGAGCGTGAGCCGGTGGCCCAAAGCCGCGGCGGCCCCAACGTGGGTGGAGCGCTGGTGGGTGCCGTGATCGGCGGCATTCTGGGGCACCAGGTGGGCGGCGGCATTGGCAAGGACATCGCTACGGCGGGCGGCGCACTCGCAGGTGGTGTGATTGGCTCCAACGTCGGCCGCGACGGCTCGGTGCAAACAGGACAAACCCAGGAGGTCCAGCGTTGTGCCAACACCGGCGCGCAAGCGACACCGGCGTATTGGGACGTGGTCTACAGCTTTCAGGGCCAGGAACACCGGGTCCAGATGGCGACGCAGCCTGGCCCCACCATCATCGTCAACGAGCGGGGTGAGCCGCGCGCCTGAACCCGGGCGCCAGGTGGTCAGTCAATTCACTTCTGGGTGCCCAGTTTTTTGGCCAGATTGGACGATTTCTCGTACTCGTTTTTGATCTCGGTGGCGAACTGCTCGCTGTTGGCAGAGGTGATCTGGGCGCCCAGTGTCACGAGTTTGGCGGTGACTTCCGGGGCGGCCATGGCGTTCTGGATGAGCCGGCCCAGCACTGCCACAACGTCGGGTGGCGTGCTGGCAGGCGCGACAAAGCCATACCAGACCGGGGTGGCCACGTAGCCGGGCGTGCTGACTTCTTCAGGCATGGCCGGGATGTCGGGCATTTGCGGTGAGCGGCGGTTGTCAAACACGGCCAGGCCTTTGGCGCGGCCCGATTGCAGGTGTTGGAGCACCAGCGGGCCAACGGCGGCAAACAGGGGCAGCTGGCCGCCGATGAGGTCAGTCATGGCCTGCGCGGTGCTCTTGTAGGGGACCTCCTGCAGGTCGATGCCTACCGCTTGTTTGAAGAGTTCCATCTCGTTCTGGCTGGGGCCTGGGCCCGAGGTGCCGTAGCTGAGCTTGCCAGGGTTGGCCTTGGCATAGGCGATCAACTCCTTGACGGTTTTGATGTTCAAGCTGGGTGCGGCAGCGAGCACCAGCGGGATGGCGGCCACCTTGACGATGGGCGTGAAGTCTTTCACCGGGTCAAACGGCGGCTTGATTAACTGGCTGGGCAGGATCACCAAGGTGTTTGCCGCAATCATGATGGTGTAGCCGTCGGCCGGCGACTTTGCAAGGGCGACAGTGCCGATCTGGCTGCCCGCCCCTTCGCGGTTTTCAATGATGACAGTGTGGCCGGTTTTTTCGGTGATGCTCTGCGCGACGGTGCGTGCCAAAACATCGCTGCCGGTACCGGCTGAATACGGCACGATGATTTTGATCGGCCGGTTGGGGAACGCGCCTTGCGCCTGGGCCAGTGAAGCCCAGCCGAGCGCCAGGCAGGCGCCAGCCGTGGCGGCGAGGCGCAAAAGCTGGCGGCGCGCTGCGCGCTGTGCCGGTGCGCGGGTAGACGGGGAATTGGTTTTCAACGGTTTCATGGTTTCTCCAGAAGCTTCCAGAAATCTTAATGGTTAGACAAATAAAGTCAACTGGGGTATTGACGGATAGATGTGACAGAATCATAATAGGTAGACAATTAAAATGCAATCTCCAAAACCCTGACAGACCCGAGAGACCCTACCCATGAACTGGCCGACTGTGATTTACAACGAAGAGGTCATGCGTGAAGGTTTTGGCATCGAAGACGTTGGCATTTCCCTCGCGACCAAGCTGGCGTTTCTGGAAGCCCTGTCAGCCACCGGCCTGAAACGCATCACACTGGGTGCGTTTGTCAGCCCGAAATTTGTACCGCAGATGGCGCAATTTGAAGAGATGTTGCAAAAGGTGCAACCCAAACCGGACGTGACGTACCTCACCTTCATTCACAACCAGAAGGCCAGAAAGCAGGCCGAGCGGTATGCGCCGCCGCTGACTGTGGAGCCGGATGTTTGCACGCTTTTCATCGACATTTGCGACGTGCACCAGCGGCGCAATGTGAACCGTTCGGTTGAGCAAAGCATGGCTACCTGGCCGGAAACCATTGCCCAAGCACAGGCGCAGGGCGTGCGCCAGGCGCGTGTGGGCATTGGCTCGGCCTGGGGCTCCAATTTCTTGGGCAAGTTTTCCCAGGCGTTTCGGTTTTTGTTCCTTGAAAGGCAGATATCGCTTTTGAACGCGGCAGGCATCGAGGTGATCGAGATTGGCTTGCACGATTCCCAAAGCTGGTGCCTGCCCCACGAGATGGAAGACGATCTGCAGGAAATCAAACGCCGCTGGCCAGCCGTGAAGCAGTTTCACCTGCACATGCACAACGCGCGGGGTATGGCACTGCCGTCCATTTACGCGGCGCTGCGGGCGCTGGACAAAAATGACACGGTGCTGATTGAAGGCACGCTGGGCGGCATTGGCGGCGGGCAATTTGGCGGCAATGGCCGCGCCTGCGGCATGGTGGCCACAGAAGATTTGATGCACATGCTCGAAGGCATGGGTATTGAAACCGGGGTCGACCTGGACAAGCTGATCGAATGTGTGTGGCTGCTGGAGAAGATCATCGGCCGGCCAGTTTTTGGCCAGTTGGCCAAGGCGGGCCCCAGACCCATGGCGCCGGAGAATTTTTACGACGCGAACATGCCGGCAGTGGAAAGCCTGGATGCAGCTAAACACTTCAGGTTTGGCCCTGCGGTGTACGAGAAGAACGCCAATTCACCGTGGAAACAACCGATTGTCGGCCCTTATTTCCAGGAGTTGTCAGAAGCCGCCAAGGCTTGATGCAACCTCCCTTTCAAGACCAAACACAACCCGCCACATCAGGAGAAGAGACATGGATTTCAGCCTTACCGAACAACAAATCGCCATCCGCGATTCAGTTCGCAAATATGCCGAGGCGGAGTTGCTGCCCAATTACCAGCGCTGGGACCGCACGGGCGAGTGGCTGACGCAGGACTTCATCAGCAAACTCGTCAACATGGGTCTGCTGCGGTTGCGCTTGCCCGAGAAATACGGCGGGCAAGATTATTCGTTTGTGGACTGCGGCATCATCTGCGAAGAGATTGGCCGCTGTGACCACCAGATCCGTTACATCATCTCCAACTCGATTCACCTCGGGGAAATGGCGTCGTCCATGCACCCGGACCTGCAGGAGGAGTGGATTCCGCGCATCGCCAATGGCGAGATGATGTCGCTGGCCTTTACCGAGCCGCGCGGCGGCGCCGATGCCGGCAACATCGCCACCAAGGCGGTTCGGGACGGTGACGACTATTTGATCACTGGCGAGAAGACCAGCATCACGTTTACCGGGGTATCCAAGGTGGTGTTCGTTTCGGCGCGCACGGGTAAACCAGGGCCCAAAGGGTTGTCGTTTTTCCTGGTGCCAACCGACACGCCAGGCTTGACGACCTCAAATTTTGAACGCATGGGGCAAAAGCTGGACCGCGGCGGCAGTATGTTTTTCGACAACGTGCGCATTCCGGCGCGCAACATGATCGGCAAGGAAAACGAGGGCTTCATCTGGGCCATGACCATCATTGGCTACAACCGCAATTTTGTGCCGCTGGCGTGTATTGGCGCCGCGCAGAAGTCGCTGGAAGAAACCATGGAGTACCTCAAGACGCGCCAGATCATGGGCAAATCCGCCTCCAAATGGCAAGGCGTGGCGAACGAACTCGCCACCGAAGCCACCAAGCTGGAAGCCGCCCGCATGTTGTGTTACCGCGCCCTGTCGCTCAAAGACAGAGGCCTGCGCCACGATGCCGAGTCGTCCATGGCCAAATGGTTTGGCGTCAAGACGGCGAACGAAGCCCTGTACACCTGCATGCGCCTGAACGGGCACTATGGCTGGGCCAAAGACCTGCCGCACGAGCAACGCCTGCGCGACTGCCTGGGCATGGAGTCGGCCGATGGCCCGCGTGAAGTGCACCTGGGCATCATCGCCCGCGACCTGCTGGGCAAGGAATTTGCA
Organism: Rhodoferax sp.; assembly: GCA_031397915.1. GTDB lineage: Bacteria > Pseudomonadota > Gammaproteobacteria > Burkholderiales > Burkholderiaceae_C > JANYCG01. Next base: position 6,299 of record JANNMM010000187.1, read on the forward strand.
CCGTTCTGACCATGGGCCCCTTGCACGGCTTGAAGGTCATTGAGCTGGCCGGCATTGGCCCCGGCCCGATGGCGGCCATGTTGCTCGCCGACATGGGCGCCACGGTTCTGCGGGTTGACCGCAAAGAGGCGCATGGCCTGGGTGTGCCACGCCCGCTGAAGTTCGATTTGTTGCTGCGCAACCGAAGCGCCATCCAGCTTGACCTGAAACAGCGCGAAGCAATCGCATTCATGCTGGACTTGATCGCCGATTCTGACGTGGTGATGGAAGGCTTCCGACCTGGTGTGGCAGAGCGGTTGGGCCTTGGCCCGGATGTGTGCCTTGAAAAGAATCCCAAACTCATTTACGGGCGCATCACTGGCTGGGGGCAGACCGGCCCGCTGGCCCAGGCGGTGGGGCATGACATCAACTACATCGCATTGACGGGCGCACTGCACGCCATTGGCCGCGCTGGCCAGCCACCGGTGCCACCCATTAACCTGGTGGGCGATTTTGGCGGGGGTACCCTGTACCTGGTGATGGGCATTTTGGCGGCCTTGCATGAAATGAAATCGTCCGGCAAAGGCCAGGTGGTTGACGCCGCCATGGTGGACGGTGTCGCCTCGTTGATGACGCAACCCCACGGCACTTTCGCGGCGGGCATG
>JANNMM010000266.1:0-2338 GCA_031397915.1 Rhodoferax sp.
GCAATCCGCTGCCAACCCGGCAGTGACGGCAAATATGGCCAACTTCTCCAATGGAACTGTGCGCTTCAGTGTGAAGACCACCTACGCTGGATCCTTACGCATCGGAATTTCAAGTGATACCTTGCTCAGTTCTGGTGCAGAGTCCTTTGTGCTGGTTTCCAACGGCACATACGGCTACTGCAATACCGGCACATGGTGTGATGTGTCCATTCCGCTGAGCGTATTCCAGGCAGCGAACCCATCGCTGGATTTGCGGTATGTGCTGACCCGCTTCTCTGTGTCGGATGTATGGACTGCCACAGGCAATACCGCGCGAACAGGAATGCCAGCGATTGCGTTGGACAACATTTACTGGAAAAATTAGTCCTCACGCCTGTGGCAAGTTATGGGAGTGGGCAAATCTAAAACCCACTTGCAATTTGATTCAGAGCTGGCCCTTACATTTCACGCCGCTTGTCCAAGTGGCAAAGTCACCTGCACCAGCCGCTTGAGCTCCGGCACACACGAGCCGCAGTTGGTGCCGCACTTCAAGGTTACCTGCAGCGACGCGAAGCGCTCGTCGGCGTTGCCGGTCGCCTGGCCCAGGTGCAGTTGAATCGCGCTTTCCGTCACGTTGAAGCAGCTGCACACCTGTTTGCCTCTGGATTGCACCGCCACTGGCGGCTTGGCGCCGGGGGCGAGCAGCAGGCGCCCGTAAGCCTGGGCGGGCAACTCGTCTTGCAGCAGGGTTTTGATCCAGGCTTCGGCGCTGGTGTCGCCGGCGAGCAGGAAGGCGTCGAGATGAACGGACCCATCGGCGTTCTTGGCCCCCGCAATGGCATCCGTATTGGCCATTTTCATGGCGCGGCGTTGGCCTTTTCTTTTGTCGCCGTAACGCATGGTGTCGCTGCCGGCCAGACCCAGCCGCGATTCAATGTGTGCCAGCAGTTCATCGGGTGGCGCCTCGTGCGCGGCGGCGCGAAACAGGACGCCGTGGCGTTGAGTTGTTACCTCAGTCAGCGGCGTATTGCTGGCGAAGGGCACACAACTGGCGAAGGGGAAAAGGCGCATCAGCTTGACCAGTTCTGCGCGGGCGGCGAGCACCGCGCTTTCGGACAACCAGGCCAAGGCCAGCAGTTGCCACGGCAACTCGGCCTTCAAAATCTTGACGGCAGCGTGTTTCAGCTCGGGCTGCTTGGAACTCGGGCAGTAGGCCGAAGTGGTCAGCGCGTTCACACCGGCCAACGGCAAGCCGGTGCTGGAGCAGCCGCTCAAATATTCCTCGCCCCAATGCATGGCGATGAAGGCCTGGCTGAAGCCGACTTCGCTGCTGGCCTGCAGCGGCACTACGATGGAGCCACGTTTGCTGGTCACATGGACCAGGTCGCCTTCTTTGAGCAGGCGCCGCGCCATATCTTGCGGGTTCATCTGCACGCAGGGCTCGGCCACATGGCCAAACAGGCGGCCCAGCGTCCCGGTGCGGCTCATGCCGTGCCACTGGTCGCGCAGGCGCCCGGTGGTGAGTGAAAACGGGTAACGCGATTCGCGCGGCTCAGCCAGCGGTTTGTAGACGGTGTTGACGAAGTTGGCGCGGCCGTCTGGCGTGGGGAAAAGGCCGTCTTCGTAAAGGCGCTGTTTTCCCACTGCCGCGCCTTGGGGGTAGGGCCATTGCTGGGGGCCTTGGGTCTCCAGCAAGGCGTAGCTCAGGCCGGTGATGTCGAGGTCACGGCCTTGTGTGGATGCGCGGTGTTCGTTCCAGATGGCTTCAGGGCCGGGGTAGGCAAACAGGTGGTTGCCGGGCTGGAGCCGGTTGGCAAATTCCACCGCGATGGACCAGTCGTTGCGCGTTTGCCCAGGCGCGGGCACTGCGGCGCGAACCCGGGTGATGCGCCGCTCGCTGTTGGTCACCGTGCCTTCTTTTTCGCCCCAGGTCGTGGCTGGCAGCAGCAGATCGGCATAGTCGCAGGTGGCTGCGGTCGCAAAGGCTTCCTGCACCACGACAAACTCGGCGCGTTCGAGCGCGCGGCGCACGGTGGCCTGGTCGGGCATGCTTTGCGCGGGGTTGGTGCAGGCGATCCACAGGGCCTTGATCTCGCCGTCGGCGGCGGCCTGGAACATCTCTACGGCCGTTTTGCCGGGTTTTTCGGGCACTGAATCGATGCCCCACAAGGCGGCCACTTCGGCGCGGTGCGCGGGGTTGGCCATGTCGCGGTGGGCACTGAGCAAATTCGCCAGGCCACCCACTTCACGCCCGCCCATGGCGTTGGGCTGGCCGGTGAGCGAGAACGGCCCGGCGCCGGGTTTGCCGATCTGCCCGGTGGCCAGGTGCAGGTTGATCAGCGCGGCGTTTTTGGCGGTG
>JANNMM010000292.1:0-10645 GCA_031397915.1 Rhodoferax sp.
TTGCGAAAGGAAAAGAAAATCGGCATCGCCTACGTCGTGATTGCGACGAAGCAGCATCTTGCAGCCTTGATCCCGAATGACCGGGCCTTGATGTTGTTCACCCTGCGCTGGGAAACTGAAATCCGCGGCGATGAAGGATTGAGCTTTCCAGCGGCCGGAAATGCCGGCGTAAAGCCTGCCGAGGCGGCCATGGCGGCGCAACTGGTGAACAGCATGGCAGGCGCATGGAAGCCAGGTTCTTACCGTGATACGTTCAGGGAAGACATCATGGCGCTGGTAAAAAAGAAAGTCGCAGCGGGCAAAACCACCGAAATAATGTCTCTGGAACAAGCGGGTGAAACGCCAGCGTCCGGGCAGATTCTCGACCTCACAGAATTGTTGAAACGCAGTTTGAAAAAAGGCGGTGGGGAAGTCTTGCAAAAACCCGGCAGTACCAAAGTGACCGCGCTAAATCCAAATCCAAAGCCAAAGCCTCCCGCCACCAAACCCACGCCGCCGGCCACCCGTGCCAAGACGCGGGACGCCAAGGTGAAACGATTGGTTCATGGATAACCTCGTCAACTACCGCAAGAAACGCAACTTCCAGATTACCGTTGAGCCCGAAGGCAAGGACGCGAGCAGCCGCAAACGCGCCGGTGCCCGGCATGAGGCAGCGTTTGTGGTGCAGCGACACCACGCCACACGGCTGCATTACGATTTTCGTCTGGAGATAGATCACACCCTGAAAAGCTGGGCAATTCCGAAGGGACCGTCGCTCGACCCAAAAGACAAGCGGCTGGCGGTTCACGTGGAAGACCACCCACTCGAATATGCGTCCTTTGAAGGCACCATTCCGGCCAGGCAGTATGGTGCAGGTGAGGTCGTCACCTGGGACGTCGGCACTTGGCGAGTTGATGGCGACGCGGCTGCCGCATACCAGGCCGGAAAAATCAAATTCGAACTGTTTGGCCACAAGCTTCGTGGCCATTGGACGCTGGTTCGCACACGCCTGGGTGCAGAGCTGAGCGCTGGCGCCAAAGCCAAGCCCAAGGAAAACTGGCTGCTGATCAAGGAGCAGGATGAGGCAGCCAAGCCGGCCGGGCAATACAACATTCTCACGGCCTTGCCTGACAGTGTGAAGGTTCCGCCAACTGCGGACCATGCAGCAGTCAAGGTAGCGCAAAAGAGCGCAGCGCCAACGAAAAAACCAGCCAAATCGGCTCTGCCTGCAAGTTTGGAACCACAACTGGCAATGCTTGCAGCCAAAGCGCCGGATGGCGATGGCTGGGCCTACGAGTTGAAGCTGGACGGTTACCGGATTCTCACCCGCATTGATGGCGCGGGCCAGATCCGCACATTCACCCGCAATGGCTTGGACTGGAGCAAAAAGCTTGGCGCGACGGTGAAGGCGTTATCTCTCCTGGGGCTCAGAAATTGCTGGCTGGACGGGGAAATCGTTGTGGTTGGCGAAGCCGGAACGCCAAGCTTCCAGCTTCTGCAACAAGCGTTTGCGACCGGCCAGATGCAGGATGTCCACTATTATTTGTTCGACATACTGTTCGAGGGCGGTCGCGACCTGCGCGCCCAGGCGTGGCATGTGCGCCGCGCTGTACTCGATGCGCTTCTGGCCAGCAACAAAAGTCCGAGGCTTGGCGTGACGCAGGTGCACGAACTGCCCATCAACGACCTGTTGAATAGTGTTTGTCACCATGGCCTTGAGGGCTTGATCGGCAAACGGCGCGATGCGCCCTATCAAAGCGGCCGCAGCAGTGCCTGGATAAAACTCAAGTGCCTTCAACGGCAGGAGTTTGTCATCGGAGGCTTTACCAGCCCGCAGGGCCAACGCACCGGGTTTGGCGCGCTCCTGTTGGGCGTCAATGAGCATGACAAACTTCGGTATGTCGGCCGGGTTGGCACCGGGTTTGACGAAACGCGCCTGGCTGAACTCCATCAATCGCTCAAGGCGCTTGTGCAGAAAACCTCACCATTCTTCAATGCGCCGAAAGGCGCCGGGCAGAACCTTGTTCATTGGGTTAAACCCACGCTGGTGGCGGAGGTTTCATTTGCGGGGTGGACCGGCACGGGGGCCGTGCGTCACGCGGTGTTTCTTGGGATCCGGGGTGATAAACCGGCCGGTCAAGTGATGCGGGAGACTCCCCAGAAAATATCTGCAGTTGCGGGCAAGGTCACGTCCGTTGACCAGCTGGGAAGCGTGACAACCAGCAGCGGCGTGCTGGTTACACACGCGCATCGCGTGGTGGACGCGTCGAGTGGTTTCACCAAGCTGGACGTGGTGCGGTACTACGAAAAAATAGCGCCGCGAATGTTGCCGCATCTGATGGACCGTCCGGTTGCGATGTTGCGGGTGCCAGAGAACATCGCCTCAGGTCAGTTCTTTCAAAAACACCTTGGTAAATTTGTAGTCGCCGATGCGTTGTTGTTACCGGATCTGGATCCAGGCCATGCACCCTTGATCGCGCTGAATACGGCAAAGGCCATTGCCAGCGCGGCCCAGATGAACGTTGTTGAATTCCATACCTGGAACGCGACTGCAAAAAAAATGGCACATCCAGACCGGCTGATTTTTGACCTGGATCCCGACCCGGCACTGCCTTGGATCAAAGTTGTTGAAGCGGCGAAATTGACGCGCACCATTCTGCAGGTGTTGGGCCTGGTATCGTTCCTGAAAACCAGCGGTGGCAATGGGCTGCATGTGGTGGTTCCACTGTTACCGCGCCATACCTGGGCAGCAAGCAAGGCGTTTGCCAAAGCGGTCAGCGATCATCTGGCAAAAACCCTTCCTGCCTTGTTCAGCGCGAAGATGGGCGCTCAAAACCGGGTTGGCAAGGTATTTGTCGACTACCTTCGCAATGCCCGCGGTTCCACCACGGCCTGTGCATTCTCGGTGCGGGCAAGGCCCGGGTTGGGTGTGTCGTTGCCGATCAGCTGGCAACAACTGGAGGAGCTCAAGGCATCCAACGAGTTCAACATCGTGACTGCGCATGGTTTGGTGGCAAAGCAGAAAAAAGACCCGTGGGCAGATTACGAAAAATCACGGCATTCGCTGGGCGACGCGATACGCGCACTTGGTGCGTCATGAAGCGACGATTTGGCAAAACTTGTGCAACTCGCTCCCCAAGCAATCGATTGACCTGCCTGTTCTACGTTGGCACCGCCCGGTGACTGCGCACCACCCACACGGCATAGACGGCGAAGACCAGCGTGGCCGCCGCCAGTATCAGGGCTTGCTGCGCCAGTGGCAGTGCCGGGAAGAACGCAAACAACACGGCGAACGGGGCACCGCCAATGGCCGTGGAGAGCGCGTTTTCAGAACGCGTGGTTTTGTGGCTGAAGAGGCCCAGCACGTAAGACAAGACGTCTGCCGGAAAGGTCATGCGCAGAACCAAGAGCGACAACAGGTGGTGGCGCGGGTGGATCAGGCGGTCGATGCGGGCATACCGGGTCACTTTGGGAAATGTCCGCAGCAACATTGGGCTCGCCCGGCGCGCCAGGTCGAAGGAAATGGCCGCACCCGCCACCCAGCCGGCCATGATGATCAGGGCTGTCCACCACGGCCCCCACAGCAACACGGCGAACGGCACGAGTGGCAGGTTGCTGAACAGAGGCACCACAACCGCCAGCGCGGTGGTGGCAAAGAAAATCGCAACACCCATGCGGCTGTGGTCGCCAAGAACAGCGCCAATCGGCGCCGCATACAAGCGCGACAAAACGATCGCCACGCCAAACAGCAACAACACCCACGCCAGCGAGTGGGCCGTGGGCAACAGGTCCTTGCGGCTCAGGTGTTCATGTGAAGCGTGGGCGGGTGTGTGCATGGCGCAGTATGGGGGCACGACGGGCACTAGGGGCGAGCAGGTTGATTGACCCGGGCCAAAAAGTCGCTGACCTGTGCCGCGTGCAGTGCGGCGGGTAGCTGCGCCTCGGTGACGGCCAGGGTTGCCCTGGGCGCTTTTCCGCACTGCCGGCTCATTTCGCCAAAGGTCTGTCGGTGGCCGCTGCCGCCCAAGGTGCAAAAGTAAGCCACTTGCCCCAGGGAAGTGGCGTTTTGCTGCAAGTAGGCCCGCACGGGCGGGGCGGGGCGCTGCACCCATACCGGCGTGCCGATGATGACGACGTCGTAATTCGCCGGGTCTCTGGATGGCTTCAGGATGGGCGGTAAGGCGCCCGTCAACAGCTGAAGCGCCGAGCGGCAATACCCCCAGAAGCCGTCACGCGACCTGGCCTCGCGGATTTCTTCAAGGTCCGCGCCACACTGGGCGGCAAGTTCGGTCGCAATCTGCCGGGTGTGACCGCCGCGCGAATAGAAAACAATCAAGGTGCTCATCGCCTGGTCCTTGGGCGGGCGCAAACGCTGGTACGCGCGCACGCCACCCACGCGTCCATCCTAGGTGGATTGGCCCCTGGCGATTTGATCTTCATCAAGGGCGCTTCAAAGGCAGGCAGCCACCGAGCCGAACCCTGCCCCTTGTCGTGGCAATCCTCCCCTCTGGGTGCGCCAGCGCACGGACTGCACCAGCGTCACGCGGTAGGGTCCGCGGCAGTGCGCCAAACGCATAAGGTAGCGGCGTGGGGCCGTGCATAAACTGAAAGACTGACATGCTGAAAAACAGGGTTGCCTTGGTGACGGGCGCTTCGTCCGGTATTGGCCGCGCCATAGCGCTGGTATGGGCGCGTGAGGGCGCGAAAGTGGTGGTGTCTGACATCAATGAAGCCGCGGGCGAGGAAACCGCTGCCATGGTCCGCGCGACGGGCGCTGATGCGCTTTTTGTAGCGGCCGACGTGGGCAAGCCGGAAGACAGCAAAAATCTGGTGCAGCGCGCAGTGGCGCATTTTGGACGGTTGGACGTGGCCTGCAACAACGCCGGCATCGGCGGACCCAGCGCGATGACCGCTGACTACCCGCTGGACGGCTGGGCACAGGTGATCAACATCAACCTGTCGGGCGTTTTCTACGGCATGCAGCCCCAGATCACCGCCATGCTCAAAACCGGTGGTGGCGCCATTGTCAATGTAGCTTCGATACTGGGCGCTGTGGCGTTTGCGCAGGCACCCGCGTACACCGCAGCCAAACATGGCGTAATCGGCCTCACGCAGGCCGCAGCGCTGGAATATGGCCCATTGGGTATTCGGATCAACGCGGTCGGGCCAGGGTTTATCCATACCCCCATGATCAGCGCGCTGGAGCAGGACGCCGCGACCAACGCGATGCTGGTCAGCGCCCACCCGATAGGCCGCCTGGGGCGCGCTGAAGAAGTGGCGGAGCTGGTGGCCTGGCTGTCGTCAGACCGAGCCTCGTTCGTCACCGGTGCTTATTACCCGGTTGACGGGGGGTACCTGGCGCGCTGAGCGGTTGCCAATGCGCATTGAGCCTACGCAAGGAGCTGCTACCGCGCGCCAGCAGCGGTATGCCTATTGCGGCTTGATGCCCGCCGTCTTGATTACCTTCGTCCAGTTGGTGATTTCAGCGGCGGTGAAGTCGGTGTAGACCTTGCTGCCTTGCGGCGGCACCACGAAGCCCTGGCTCTCCATGCGTTGCTTGATGGCTGCCGAGCCCATGGCCTGCTTCATTGCCGCCTCCAATTTGTCCACAATGGGCTGTGGCGTGCCTTTGGGCGCGGACAAGCCCGACCAGGACAGCGCCTGGAAGCCGGGAAAACCCGACTCGGCCACCGTGGGCACATCCGGGTAGAGCGGGTTGCGCTGCAAACTGCTCACGGCCAATGCGCGCAGTTTGCCTGACTTGACGTGTTGCAAGGCCACGTCCTGGTTGATGAACATCATTGGGATTTCATTGGCCAAAATCGCGTTCATCAGCGGGCCGCCGCCCCGGTAGGGAATGCCGGTCAGGTAGATGTTGGCGTTTTGTTTGAAGAGCTCCATCGCCATGTGGCCGCTGGCAGCATAGGTGTAACCGTAGTCCAGTTTGCCGGGGTTGCTTTTGGCGTAAGCCACCAGGTCCTTCAGTGTTTTGAAGGGTCGCTCCGCGTTGACCACCAGCACATTGGGGCCATGGTGAATCTGGCTGACGTGGCTGTAGTCGGTGTTGGAGTTGTATTTGAGGCTGGGGTCAAGACCGTGGGCCACGGCGTTGCTGCCCACGCCCGTGAGCGTGAGCGTGTAGCCGTCTGCCGGGGCTTTGGCACCGCGCTCTGCACCGATTACGCCGCCGCCGCCGCCGATGTTTTCCACCAAAAACGGCTGCTTGAGGATCTTGCCAAGTTCATCGGCGGCCATGCGCGCCATGATGTCGCTGGTGCCACCCGGCGGGAACGGCACGATCACCTTCACGGGTTTGTTCGGGTAGTCACTCTGGGCCTGGGCCAGGCCGGCAGTGGCGACAAAAACGAGCGTTGCCTGCGCCAGTGCCGCAAGGGCCGTTGTGAGGATTTTCATGGGTCAGTTCCTTCAGGAAGGGGTGGCGCCTGTGTGGCAATACGGCATTGTCGCGCGGTGTGCGGTCTCATCCTGTCATGGATATCACCAATGGGTGGCGCCTGCCGGGCCAGGCTTCAGCGCAGCGTGCGGAAAAACGTGCGCAATTCGTCCACAAACAACTCGGGCTGCTCAAACGCCGCGAAGTGGCCACCCCGGGGCATCTCGCTCCAATGCGTGATGTTCGTGAAGCGCGGCGCCATCCATTGGCGCACCGGCGTGACGATCTCTTTGGGGAATACCGCAACGCCGGTTGGCACGGCGACTGTCGCGGTCGACCGTTTGCCAAAACTCTCCCAATACAGCCGCGCTGAAGAAGCGGCGGAGTTGGTGACCCAGTACAGCATCACGTTGTCCAGCAACTCGTCGCGCGTGAAGATGTTTTCAGGGTGGCCGTTGCAGTCGGTCCAGGCCCAAAACTTCTCCAGAATCCAGGCCGCCTGGCCGGCAGGCGAATCGGCCAGGCCATAGGCCAGCGTTTGCGGCCGCGTGGCCTGCTGGTTGGAATAGCCCGAATCCCACTGCCGGTAATGCGCCATGCCGTCGAGCGCGCGCTGCTCTTCGGGTGAGGGTTCAGCGGTCAACTTGGGCGGCGCGCCCATCGCCAGCGTGATGTGGATGCCCGCGCAATGCGCCGCGTCAAGGTGGCCCAAATCCGCAGTGATGCCCGAGCCCCAATCGCCGCCTTGGGCGCCGTAACGCGCGTAGCCCAGCCGCGCCATCAATACGGCCCAAGCCCTGGCGATGCGCTCGCGGTTCCAGCCGGTGGCCTTTGGCTTGCCTGAAAAACCAAAGCCTGGCAGCGAGGGGCAGACCACATGAAACGCATCGTCTGCCTTGCCGCCAAACGCGGTCGGGTTGGTCAAGGGCTCGATCACTTTGTGAAACTCGACGATGGAGCCGGGCCAGCCGTGGGTGATCAACAGCGGCATCGCATCGGCATGGGGCGAACGCACGTGGATGAAGTGGATGTCGAGGCCGTCAATTTCTGTTTTGAACTGGGCAAACCGGTTCAGCTCGGCTTCTTGTTTGCGCCAATCAAATCCGTCGGCCCAATAGGCACAGATGTCCTGAATCCAGGCCAGCGGTGCGCCCTGACTCCAGTTGTCCACCAGTTCGGCTTCGGGCCAGCGGGTGTTTTTGAGCCGTCGTTGCAAGTCGTCCAAAACCGCATCGGTGATGGCGATGCGAAAAGGCGTGAGGGTGGTCAAGGTGCTGTACCCGGTGCTTCCGTAGTTCTGGCATTACCCGCGGTTGAGCAGGTTTCCAAGCGCAATGAACCCGGGCAGCGTGATCGGGTCATTCGCTGCACTGGCGGCCACCGGGTGCGAGGCAAAACGCGCCACCACCAGATCGGCTTTGGGTGCGATGTAAATGCGCTGGCCGTGGATGCCCCGCGCTTCAAATGCGTTGTGTTCGTTGTGCGTCACCCACCACATGTTGCGGTAGCTGTAACCGGGCAGCAGCGCGTAACCGGCTTTGGCAAATTTGGCGGGGTCTTCGCCCCGCTTGCAGTCGGCCACCACGGCCTCGGGAATGACCTGCTGGCCCGCATACGTGCCGCCGCAACGCATCATCTCGCCAAAACGCGCCATGTCCCGCAGGGATGCGCACAGACCGCCGCCGCCAAAGGGCACACCGATCGAATCGACACTGATGAAGGCATCTTCCTCGCAGCCGAGTTTTTGCCAGACGCGTTCGCTGAGCATTTCGGCCAGGCCCTGCCCGGTGACGCGTTTCATGATCCAGCACATGAGCTCGGTATTGACGGTTTTGTAGGCGAAAGCCTGACCGTGTTCCCCTTCTTTTTTGAGGGTGAGGAGGAAGTCGTAGAGGGTTTCGGGGCCGGTGTAGTCTGCGCCCCGGGCGCGAAAACCACCGGCGCGCGCGTAATCCCAAATGTGGGCCTTGGGGTCGGAATACAGCTCTGAATAAAACACGCCGATCTGCATGTCCATCACCTGACGCAAGGTGGCGTCGGCATAGGCGGTGTGCGCCATTTCCGGCACGTAATGTGGAATGAGTTTCTTTTCGTCCAGAACGCCTTCATGCACCAGCGTGGCGCACAGTGTGGCGGCGTAAGACTTGGTGATCGAGAAGCAGGAATGCGCCGTATGCGGCTGCATCGCGCCCTGGTATTTTTCATACACGCGGCGGCCTTTGTGCAGCACCACGATGGCATCGGTGTACGTGTCGGCCAGGCTGCTGGCCCAGTCACGCGGGGCACCTTGCATGTCGGTGAACCGCAGTGCGTCGATGGCGGACTGGCTGGCAGCGCTGACCGCCCCCAAATCACTCGACGCCCGGCTGCCGCGCCGCACATTGACGGTGGGCACCAGCTCGCGCATGTGCGAGAGTGTCCAGCGGTTTTGCGGGAAATTCAAAAACCGGTCGTCGGCGAAGCGGATCTGTCTGTCTGCCGGTGGGGGCGACCCCTGCATCCAGCCCAGACGATTCGGGTCGGAGGTGTGCCCGTCCAGGTAGGTTTTGCCGTCAAACGTCTGCTGGCCAGTTGGCATGTCGCGTCCCCTTTTGGAATGGTTTAAACCAGTGTAAAGGGCGTATTTTTAGAAAACTTCGTTCAAATACAATTTATTAAAATGTATTGATAGTTTTATATACCGATATTACTATGATTAATATAGCATTTAAAACAATAAATTCGAGACTTCAATGAAAAAAAATTACCAAAGGCAAATAAAAAATAAATATCGGGAAAGGCGACTCTGCCGTGCCGCTCGCAAAGGTGCTGGTTTTGCTCGACGCGCACGCTGCAGCGCTCCCGGGTTTCGTGGGTGGGTGTGCCTAGGCCCGCATCAGCGCCTCGATCTCGTCACCGTCCACCGGCACGCCGCGTGAAATCAGCTCGCAGCCGGTGGGTGTGACGATGGCGTCGTCTTCAATGCGAATGCCGATGTTGTGGAACTGCTCGGGTACTCCAGGCGCGGGGCGCACGTAGATGCCGGGCTCGATCGTCAACACCATGCCCGGGTGCAACACGCGCGCTGGGCGGTTGACGATGGTTTCACCCGTGAGCGCGTCTTTGCGCACGCTGGTCTGGCCGAGTTCCGAGGGCTCGAGGTAGGCGCCCGGGTCATGCACATCCAGGCCGAGCCAGTGGCCGGTGCGGTGCATGTAAAACTGGAAGTAGCTGCGTTTTTCGATCACGTCCTCGAGTGAACCTACTTTGTTTTTGTCGAGCAGGCCGACGTCGAGCATGCCCTGGGCCAGCACCTTCACACTGGCTTCGTGCGGGTCGGTGAAACGAGCGCCAGCCTTGGTAGCGTCCACGGCGGCCTGTTGCGAGGCCAGCACCAGGTCGTAGAGCTGGCGCTGGGGCGCGGTGAATTTGCCGTTGGCCGGGAAGGTGCGGGTGATGTCGCTGGCGTAGCTGTCGAGCTCACAGCCGGCGTCGATCAGCACCAGCTCGCCCGCGCGAACCGGCGCGGCGTCGGCGCGGTAATGCAACACGCAGGCGTTGGCACCCGCGGCGACGATCGAGCCATACGCCGGGTATTGGGAGCCGTGCAGGCGGAACTCGTGCAGCAATTCGGCGTCCAGGTGGTACTCGCGCACCTCCTGGCCCTCGCGCAACATGCGGGCCGAAAGCTTCATCGCGCGGATGTGTGCACCCGCGCTGATGCGGCCGGCGCGGCGCATGATGTCCTGTTCATGCGCATCTTTCACCAGGCGCATGTCGTCGAGCAAGGTGCACAGGTCGCGTTGCTGATCCGGGCAAACCGCGCCAAAACGGATGCGTGCGCGCAGGCCCTGAAGCCAGCCGTCCAGACGGGACTCAAGCCCCTTGTGGGTGGCAAACGGGTACCAGACCACGTCGCGGTTGTCGAGCAGTTTGGGCATTTCGGCGTCCAGCGCTGCCACGGGGAAAGCGGCGTCCATACCGAGCGCGGCGGGCGCGGCATCGGGGCCCAGGCGGATGCCGTCCCAGATTTCGCGCTCCAGGTCTTTCGGGTTGCAAAACAGGGTGGTGCTGCCGTCACCCTTGAGGACCAGCCAGGCGCTGGGCTCGGTAAAGCCGGTCAGGTAATAGAAATAACTGTCGTGGCGGTACAGGAAGTCGCTGTCGCGGTTGCGCGGCCGCTCCGGCGCGGTGGGCAGAATGGCAATGCCATTGGGGCCGAGGTGTTTGGCAAGCAGGGCGCGGCGGTTCGCATAAATGGAGGAAAAGGGCGTCATGGGCATATCGTGTTTT
>JANNMM010000344.1:0-12125 GCA_031397915.1 Rhodoferax sp.
CCAGGTAAATCGTGACCTGCGTAAAGCGGTTGCTGAAGAATTTGCAAATGAATTCAGAACCTACCTGGCGTGGCGAATTGCCAGCGATTCGACAGATCGCGCAACTGGAGCGGGCGGGTCGGGCGCTTCAAGTGCAACCCAGATAGTGACGGTAATTGTTCATGGAACCTTTGCGGCCAGCAGGACCTGGTGGCGTGAACCCGGAGCATCGGGCAAGCCTGCGCGCGACAACCTATGGGCCTACCTGAAGATGAAAGGCATTTCGACACTGGTCCGCAGTCCGAATGAATTCTCATGGTCAGGAGGCAACAGCGACTTTGATCGGCAGGCGGGCGCTGAGTTGTTTGTCGATTGGTGGAAAGCCCGTGGACGCCCGACTCTGGACACTGTCGCGCACAGCCACGGTGGCAATGTCGTGATGATGGCCAGTGCGTTTGAGCCAAAAATGCAGATTCGCAACCTTGTTCTGCTAGGTACACCAGCGCGGTATCCATATGTTCCGCGCTTCCGCCAAACGGAACAGCTGACAAACGTGTACTCCAGCAATGACTGGGTTCAAGTCTCCGGTAGTTGGGGCAGTCAACGAGGAGAGGGGCGAACCCAGAGCGATCACGCAGCCGGTACCAACCTGCATCTTCCGTATTGGTCTACGGTGTCGACGTCGGTCAAGTCTGCCAGTCACAGTGACTTGCATGAGCCGGACTTTTGGGACATTCACAAATTAGAGACTTTGCTGCACTAGGGTTTTCATCATGCGACGTGATTGGCAAGGGAGACGCGGTTACCTGGCTGCGGCAGGGGCATCGAAAGTGCGTGCGCTAGCCAGCGCGCGCCAAACGGCTTCACTGCCTTTCGCTAAGTCGCTAGGCTCTGCGCGAGCTGACCCAGATGCCGCCCACGATCAGCACAAACGCCAGCGCGTGGTACAGCTTGGGCAGCTCGCCCAGTATGGCCGCTGACAAGACGGCGGCGATCAGCGGCGTGAAGTTGGTAAAGAATGCGGCCACGTTGGGGCCTACGCGCTGCACGCCCAGGCCGTAACAGCGGTAGGCGATGATGGCCGGGCAAATTGCCACAAACGCCAGCGTGAAGGCCAGCGGCCAGCCCCAGTGGAAGTGGCCCGCGTCCAGCGCCCATTCGCCTGCGCTGAACAGCCCGGACCACGCCAGGCCAAACACCATTTGCGCCAGCAAGAAGGCCATCCAGTTGCTGCGGATGGCAGCGGGGTCGTTGGGCTGGGCGAGCATCCAGCTGTACCAGGACCAGGCGAGGGTGGCCAGCAGGATGTAGATGTCGCCAATCACCCATTGCAACTGGGCCAACACCTGCCAGTCGCCCCGGCTCATCACCAACAGCACGCCGGCAATCGACATCACCGCGCCCAGCACCTGGCGCGGCGTGATGGTCTGGCCGAAAAACAGTCTTCCAATGGCCAGCATGAAGACCGGCGCGCTGGCGGCCACCAGGGTCACGTTCAGCGGTGTGGACGTTTTCAAAGCCATGTACTGAAAGCAGTTGTACAGGCCCATGCCCAAGAGCCCCAAGAGCGCATAGCGCCGCCAATGCAGGCGTAAGAGCGGCCAGAAGCTGCTGGACGGCCGCAGCAAGGCCAGGCTAAAGGGCACCAGTAGAAAAAACGCCACCAGCCAGCGCATGAAATTCAGCGTGATGGGCGAAATTAAACCGGTGGCCATGCGGCCCACCACGGCGTTGCCGGCCCACATCAGGGGCGGAATCAGCAAGAGCGTGGCGGTGCCCAGGGTGAGGCGTTGGGTGTTCATGTGTGCGACACTTTATTCCATTCCCAAATCATCCGTGAACGTCGTTGTGCCTCCTAGCCGTGCTCAAGCACTGTCGTTGTCGGCACGCCTATTTCACGAATGATTTTGAAATGGAATTTCCGCGTTAATTTACACAACACCCCACAGGACACACCCATGAGCAAAGCAGTCGTCATCGAGAAAAACGGCGGACCGGAAGAAATGAAAATCGTCGACGTGCAAGTCGGCGAGCCTGGCCCTGGCGAGATCCGCATCCGCCACAAGGCCATCGGCCTGAACTTCATTGACGTGTACCAGCGCAGCGGCCTGTACACCTTGCCCATGCCTTTGAAGCTCGGCATGGAAGGCTCGGGTGTGGTGGAAGCGGTGGGCACGGGCGTCGCGCACCTGCAAGTGGGCGACCGCGCCGCATACGCGGCCAACCCGCCCGGCAGCTACAGCGAAGTGCGCGTGATGCCGGCCAAAAACGTCTGCAAACTGCCGGATGCGATTTCGTTTGAAACCGGCTCAGCCATGATGCTCAAAGGCATGACGGCGCAGTACCTTCTCAAGCGCACGCTGCCCGTGGAAGGCCTGCAAGCCGGCGATTTCGTTTTGTTCCACGCGGCCGCCGGCGGTGTGGGTTTGATCGCCTGCCAGTGGGCGAAGGCACTGGGCTACCAGCTCATCGGCACGGCCGGCTCGGATGCGAAATGCGCGCTGGCCAAGGAACACGGCGCGGCCCACGTCATCAACTACGCCAAAGAAGATTTCGCCGCCCGCGTGAAAGAAATCACCGGTGGCAAAGGCGTGAAAGTGGTGTACGACTCGGTCGGCAAAGACACCTGGGACAAATCACTCGAGTGCCTGCGCCCCTTTGGCTTGATGGCGAGTTTTGGCAATGCGTCGGGGCCGGTTGCGCCGTTCGCACCCGGCATGCTGGGCGCCAAGGGCTCGTTGTACGTGACGCGCCAAACCCTCTTCACCCACATTGCCACGCGTGAAGTGAACCAGGCCATGATGGACGACCTGTGCGCCGTGGTGCAGAGCGGCGCGGTGAAGATCCGTATTGACCAGCGGTACGCGCTGGCCGATGTGCAGCAGGCGCACCGCGATCTGGAAGCGCGCAAAACCACGGGCTGCACGGTCATCACCTTGTAAGCGCTTCGATTGGCAGGCTTGTAGCTGGCGGGACGTTGCCGATGTTTGACCTGCTGTGGCTGTCCAGCCTGCAGGCCCGGGCTCGGCAAGCGCCGCTGGCGCCGCGTGTGCCTTTGCACGCTGGCGGGCATGAGATTGGCTCGGTATTGCCCAGCGTTTTATCGGGATTGTTGCAATCGTCAGGCAACGCGCTGGCGGGTTGGGTCCAGGCGGTTCAGGTGGCCCGCAAACCCGCGTGGCAGGTCAACGGCCCGGTGACGCAAACCCTGAACCAGATCGCCCATGCCATGCGCGAGGCGCACGTCGGCCACGTGGCGCACTACTGGCGCGGCGAGCAGTTGGGCGTCTACAGCGCAAGCGGTGAATGCCTGGGCAGCGTAGAACGCGGCGCGGTACGGCCCCTGGGCATCGCCACCCGAGCGGTGCACCTGGTGGGCCGCACGGCCAATGGCGCCATGTGGGTGCAACAACGCGCGCTGGACAAAGCCAACGACCCCGGTCAATGGGACACGCTGATGGGCGGCATGATTTCCGTGAACGACGACCTGCAGACCGCGCTGGTGCGTGAAACACAAGAGGAAGCCGGTTTGGACGTGGCGCAGTTGCACGGTGTTGCGCAACGCGGCCGGGTCAGCATCGCCCGCCCGACGGATGATGATGTGCCGGCCGGATCAACCACATCAGCCACCACAGCCATCCCTGGCATTGGTTACATGGTCGAAGTGATCGACTGGTTTGAGGGCGTTGTGCCAAACGGAGTGGTACCCGTGAACCAGGACGGCGAAGTCGCGCAGTTTCAGTTGCTGGAAATGCCCGAACTGGTGGAGCGCCTGCAACGCAATGAATTCACACTGGAGGCGTCGATGATTCTGGTGGCCGCGCTGCAAGGGAGCCACTCGCCATGAGCTTTGAGTTGGCCAAACAGCATTTTCTGCAAGGCCTGGCCGATCTGCAACGGGGCGCGCTGAACGACGCAGAAGCGAGTTTTGAAGCCTCGCTCGCGCTGGTACCGGACCGTGCCTCGACCTTGATCAACCTGGGCACGGTGCGTTTGAGCCTTGGCAAAAACGCCGAAGCCCTGGCCGTGCTGGAGCGCGCTGCCACGCTCGATTCGGCCAACGTGGGCCTGTGGCTGCAATGCGCGCAGTTGCAGCAAGAACAGCAACGGCTGCCCGATGCGCTGGCCTCGCTCAACCAGGCGCTGGCGCTGGACGCCAACAACGGCGCGGCCTGGAGCAACCGCGGCATGTTGCTGCGCGACTTGCGACGCCGGGATGAAGCGGCCGCCAGTTTTGAGAAGGCGATCGAGCTGGGCCATGACGTCGCGTTGAACGCGTTTTACCTCGCCGCCGTACGCGCGACGGATGCCAACGCACCTGCTTTTGCGCCGCGCGCCTACGTTGAAAATCTTTTTGACAGTTACGCTGATGATTTTTCTGGCCACCTGGTGCGAGAGCTGCATTACCGGGGCCATGAGCGCCTGGTGCAGCGCCTCTTGCAACTGCAACCGCGCCGCTTTTGCGCCACGCTCGATGTGGGCTGCGGCACCGGCCTGTGCGGCGCCTTGATCCGCAGCCGAACCGAGCGCCTGGACGGCCTGGACATTTCAGCGGCCATGGTTGAAAAGGCGCGTGAGGCAAGGCTGTATGACCAATTGTTCCACGCCGACGCCGCGGAGCATTTGCGTGCTGTGGTGGCCGCGCCCCTCAGCGAAAACGCGCGTGTTTACGACCTGATCCTCGCCGCCGACGTCTTCAACTACGTGGGCGCGCTGGAGCCGCTGTTTGAAGCGGCCCATGCGGCGCTGGCCAATGACGGCCAGTTTTGCTTCACGGTTGAAGCACTGGCGCCTGCGAGCGAAAAAGGGAGCCTGGGCAACGACGACATGCGCCTCTTGCCCAGCCTGCGCTACGCACACTCGCAAGCTTACGTGCGCCGCGTCGCGGCACAACAGGCCTTTCGCGTCGATGAAATTTTTGCTGCACCGCTGCGCGAAGACCAGGACGCCGAGATTGCCGCCCTTTACGTCTTTTTGACCAAGCGGGCCTGAAGCCCTCAGGCCAGATCCTGCAGGGCCGATTTGCGCAAGCGGTTGGGCACCAACGCGCCGGCTGAATCGAGGATCGGGTAAGCGATGGAGCAGATGTGGGAGTTGATGCGCTTCAGGTCGCTGATCAAATCCAGGTGCAGAGAGCTCGTCTCGATGCTCTGCACGGTTTTGTGCGAGAGCCGCGCCAGGTGGGTGGTGGCGTATTCACGCTCGAGGTCGCGAAAGCGCGTTTTCTCTTCCAGCAGTTTTTGCGCGTCGCGCACGGCACCGTTCAGAAACACGCTCATGCCCAGGCGCAGATTGTCGATCAGGCGGGCGTGCAACTCGCAGATCTCGGCCATGCCGGCGTCTGAAAACTCGCGCCCCGGCAGGATTTTCTTGTCCTCGATGTCCTGGATCACACGTTCGACGATGTCGCCGATCTGCTCCATGTTGATGGTGAAGCTGATGATGTCGGTCCAGCGCCGCGCTTCACTCTCACCGAGCGCCTCGCGCGAGATTTTGGTCAGGTAATACTTGATGTCGGAATACAGCTCGTCGACCGTGTCGTCCATCTTGCGCAGCTCGGCGGCGAGGTTTCGGTCGCTGGTGCGGATCACCACCAGCAAGCCGACGAGCATGTTCTCCACCACGTCGGCCTGGTGCATGGCCTCGCGCACCGCGCAAGACAACGCCAGGTTGGGTGTGGCCAGCGCGGAAGGGTCCAGGTGCCGCTGGCGGCCGGCCAGTGAGGTCTTTTCGGTGTTGGGCAGCCAGGCGTTTACCGCTTTGGCAGCCAAGCCGGTCAAGCCGATGAAGACCGCGCCCATCAGCACGTTGAAGCCCAGGTGGAACATCACCACCTGGGTGGCCAGGTCGCCCATCACCGGCGGCACGTGGCGCAAATACAGGCCGATGAAGGGCAGCGCGGCGGCCACCCCAACCGCCTTGAAGAACAGATTGCCCAGAGGCACCTGGCGTGTGGGCACCGAGGCGCGCAGCGTGGTGATCACCGCCAGCAGGCCGCTGCCCAGGTTGGCGCCCAGCACCAGGCCCAGGGCGACGTCCAGCGGAATCACGTTGCTGTGGGCCAGTGTGGCCGTGAGCAGCACGATGGCGAGGCTGGAATACGAGAGGATGGCCAACAAGGCACCCACCAGAATCTCGGAGGGCAAGTCGCTGGTGAGGGTGGCCAAAAGCGACTTGACTGCGGCCGCCTGCGTGAGCACGTTGGCCGACTGCGTGACCAGCTTGAGCGCCAGCAGCATCAGCCCCAGGCCGATCAACACGCGGCCAATGCGCCCCACCGTGGTTGACTGGCGCAGGATGAAGAGCACCACCCCCACAAAGATGAACAGCGGCGAGAGCCAGGACAGGTCACGCGAAAAAAGCACCGCCATCAGGCTGGTGCCAATGTCTGCGCCCAGCATCACGGCCAGTGCCGAGGGCAGGCTCATCAGGCCTTGGCCAACAAACGCCGAAGCGATCAGCGCCGTGGCGGTGCTGCTTTGCACCAGCGCGGTGACGCCCACGCCCGATAGGCCGGCGGCGAAGCGGTTGCCGGTGCTCTTGGCCAACACATTGCGCAAGGAAGCGCCAAACACACGCAAGATGCCAACACGCACCAGGTGTGTGCCCCACACCAAAAGGGCGATGGCCGCGAGCAAGTTGAGCAGGTGGGTCACGCGGTGATTTTCTGCCGGATGGGGGTCAGCTTGACCGTTTCACCCGCAGGATTTCGTCCAGAATCAGGCATACCGCGCCGATGCTGATGGCGCTGTCGGCAATGTTGAATGACGGAAAGTAGCCGCCTGCAAACACTGGTGAGAGCCAGTCCCAGTGGAACTGCAAAAAATCGACCACGTAGCCGTGCACCATGCGGTCGATCACGTTGCCAACCGCGCCGCCCAGAATGCAGGCCATGGCGAAACTGAAGAGTTTTTGGCCAGGGTGGGACTTCAACATCCAGACGATGAAGACCGCCGCCGCCAGCCCGATGATCGTGAAAAACCAGCGTTGCCAACCCCCCGCGCCAGCAAGAAAGGAGAAGGCCGCACCTTCGTTGTGCACGCGCACGACATTGAAGAACGAGGTGACGAAGGTGCTGTCGCCGAGTTTGTAATACCCGACGATCAACACTTTGGTGAACTGGTCGGCCAGCAAAATGATGAGCGCCAGGCCCAGCCAGGCGGCCAGGCTGGTGGATGGGGCGTAGCCACTGCCTGGTTTGGCAGCAAACTGTTTCCCTTTGGCGGCCATCAGACAAACACCCTGGTTTCACCTGCGCCTTGCAGGTTGCTCACACAGCGCCCGCAGATGCCGCTGGCTTCATTCCTTCCGTCGCTTTCAGTATTCAAACCCAAATTGGGTACGATATCGGCCGCGTAATGCCAGCAGCGCTCGCATTTAGAGTTTTTTGATGCTTCAAGTCTCGTGGAAATTGCTTCTCCTGCTATTACAGTTATAGCGGATGTGATGAAGGCAAATTTCAAGTCAGCGCCCAAACTGGCCAAAAGGGCGCGGTCGGCGTCATTGGCGCTGAGTGTTGCTTCGACCTGCAATGAGGAGCCAACCAGGCCCTGCGCGCGCAAAACTTCGATGTCCTTGTTCACCGCATCACGGATCTCGCGCACGCGTTTCCACTTGGCCAGCAGCGCCTCATCGGGCATGTCGAGCGTCAAATAGGTATCAAAGAAAATCGACTCCGCATGTGCCGCCGGCACCTTGTCGGCCTGGGCCATCACGCGCCAGGCTTCTTCGGCGGTAAAGCTCAGAAACGGCGCCATCCAGCGCACCATGGCTTGCGTGATCTGCCACAACGCGGTTTGTGCACTGCGCCGGGCGAGTGATTTGGCTTGCGTGGTGTAGAGCCGGTCTTTGAGCACATCTAGGTAAAACGCGCCCAAGTCTTCGCTGCAATAAATCTGCAGTTTGGCCACCACAGGGTGAAACTCGTAAACCTCGTAGTGCGCAAGGATCTCAGCCTGCAACTGCGCCAGGCGGCTCAGGGCGAAGCGGTCGATCTCGACCATCTGCGCCAGCGGCACGGCGTCTGTGGCGGGGTCAAAATCACTCACATTCGCCATCAAAAATTTGAGCGTATTGCGGATGCGCCGGTAGGTGTCGACCACGCGCGCGAGGATTTTGTTATCGCCTGCGATGTCGCCCGAGTAGTCGCTGGCAGCGACCCACAACCGCACGATCTCGGCGCCGAGTTTCTGGTTGACCACTTGCGGCTCAATGCCATTGCCCAATGATTTGCTCATCTTGCGGCCTTGCGCATCGACGGTGAAGCCGTGGGTGAGCAGGCCGCGGTAGGGCGCGCGGCCGTACATGGCGCAAGCGGTGAGCAGGCTCGAATGGAACCAGCCACGGTGCTGGTCGTGCCCTTCGAGGTAGAGGTCCGCTTCCGGCCCCTTTTCATGCGCGTGAGCCAGGTGGCCATCGGGCAAGTTGCCTTTGCGGCTGCCGCGCAAAACGGTTGTGTGCGTGGTGCCGGAATCGAACCAAACTTCCAGTATGTCCTGGCTCTTGGTGTACGCGGGCGCGTCGGCAGCGCAATCTACCTTCGCCATGATGTCTTCTGTAGTGACCTTGCTCCAGGCCTCGATGCCGCCCACTTGAACCATGTCAGCCGCGATGTCGAGGATCTTCATGGTTTTGGGATGCAACTCGCCGCTGTCCTTGTGCAAAAAGATGGGCAGGGGCACGCCCCAACTGCGCTGGCGGCTGATGCACCAGTCAGGACGGCCAGCGATCATGTCGTGCAGGCGGGTTTTGCCGTTCTCAGGATAGAAACGCGTCTGCTCAATGGCATCGAGCGAGAGTTCACGCAGGGTTTTGGGCGCCTTGTCTTTGGTGAACACACCCGCGCCTTGGTCCATGCGAATGAACCACTGCGCCGCCGCGCGGTAGATCACCGGCGTTTTGTGGCGCCAGCAATGCGGGTAGCTGTGCGTGATGTCCACCGTGTTGAAGAGCCGACCGGCCTCGCGCAGGGTGTTGATGATGACCGGCGCGGCCTTCCAGATGTGCTGGCCGCCAAAGAGCGGGAAGTCGCTCGCATAGGTGCCGTTGCCCTGCACTGGATTCAAAATGTCGTCGTACGCCACGCCGTGCGCGACGCAGCTGTTGAAGTCTTCCACGCCGTAGGCAGGCGATGAGTGCACGAGGCCGGTGCCGTCGTCTGCGGTGGCGTAGTCGGCCAAATAAACCGGGCTGAGGCGGTCGTAACCGGCGTCGACGTGCGCGAGCGGGTGTTTGAAGTTGATGCCGGCGAGGTTTTTGCCTTCGGTGGTGGCGATGACATGGCCCGGCAATGGCGCGCCCGCTTCCCCGTAACGCGCCAGGCACTTCTCGACCAGTGATTCCGCCAGCAGCAGCAAGCCGCGTGGCGTATCAACCAGGGCGTAAACCAGCTCGGGGTTCAGGTTCAAAGCCTGGTTGGCGGGAATCGTCCACGCGGTGGTGGTCCAGATCACGGCGAAGGCGTCTTTAGCCAGCGCCGTCAGGCCAAACGCGGCGGCGAGTCTGGCAGGCTCGGCACACAAAAACCCGACATCCAGCGTCTGAGATTTTTTGTCGGCGTATTCGATCTCGAACTCGGCCAGTGAGGAGCCGCAGTCAAAACACCAGTACACAGGCTTCAAGCCGCGATAAACAAAGCCACGTTCCATCACGCGTTTGAAAGCGCGGATTTCGTTCGCCTCGACTTCCGGGTCCATGGTCTTGTAGGGGTGCTCCCAGTCGCCCAAGACGCCCAGCCGTTTAAAATCGGCCATCTGGATGCCGATTTGTTCGGTGGCGAAGGCGCGGCTTTTGGCCTGCATTTCGTCACGCGGCAAATTGCGGCCATGTTTCTTTTCAATGGCGTTTTCGATCGGCAGGCCGTGGCAGTCCCAGCCGGGAATGTATTGCGCATCGAGCCCCTTGAGCTGGCGCGCCTTGGTGATCATGTCCTTCAAAATCTTGTTGACGGCATGGCCCATGTGGATCTGGCCATTGGCGTAGGGTGGGCCGTCGTGCAGGATGAACTTGGGTTTTCCCAGGCGCGCGTCGCGCAGCTTCTTGTAGATGCCTTTGTCGTTCCACTCCTTCACCCAGGCCGGTTCGCGTTTGGGCAAGTCGCCCCGCATCGGGAAGGGCGTGTCGGGCAGGTTCAGGGTGCTGCGGTAGTCCACCTTGGGGGATTCTGTTTTTTCTGTCATGGGAACGCTCACATCTTCAAAATCTAAGGAGAAGGCAAGACCGTCGGCACAGTGGCCGGGTCAAGCCAGGGCAATTTGCGGCGCGGGGCAAGGTGCGCCGGAGTGCCCTGTCAAATTCGTGCGGGAGAGCTTCTTGATGCGAATCCGGAACCGGTAAGCCATGCCCGTGCGTCGTCGCAATCTTTGGCAATGCCCCGCGTCAGGGCATCCAGACTGTCGTATTTCAATTCGTCATGCAGTTTGTGCAGCAGTTCCACACGGATGATTTTACCGTAGGCCTCCTGGCCCTCCAGCGCAGCGGGCCAGCCAAGGCAATGGGTTTCCAGCAGGACCCGCCCGCCGTTGACGTCGCTGGAGTCGAGTGACGGGCGGATGCCCAGGTTCGCAACCCCTTGCACCGGTTTGGCACCCAGCCCGTGCACCAGCACAGCGAAGATGCCGCTGGCGGCGGGTTTCCAGTGTTTGAAGCGCAAATTCAGGGTGCGAAACCCCAGTGGCCGCGAGGCATCGCACCCCAGTGTGCGCCCGAGTTTGCGGCCATGCACCACGTGGCCGGAGATGCAGTAGGGCCGCCCGAGCAGGCGCGCGGCGTCGTCCATGCGGCCCTCGTGCAGGGCGGCGCGCACCGCCGAGCTCGACACACGCAGGCCGTGCACCTCGTAGCTGTTCATGCGCGCCACGTCGAATCCGGCCGCGTCTCCAGCCGCATCAAGTGCCGTGTAGTCGCCCGCGCGCTTGGCGCCAAAACGGAAATCGTCGCCAACCAGCACGTATTTCGCGCCCAGGCCCTGCACCAAGACCTTATCCACAAACGCCTGCGGCGCCAGTGCCGCCAAAGGTGCATTGAAGGGCAAGACCACGGCTTGATCGACCCCGGACTGGGCCAGGTCCAGCAGCTTGTCGCGCAGGGTGCCGATGCGGGCCGGCGCGAGCTCCGGCTTGCCCGTAAGTTTGGCGAAATAGTCGCGCGGGTGTGGCTCAAACGTCATCACACAACTGGGCACGCCGCGTTGCTGCGCCTCGCCCTTGAGCAGCGCCAGCATGGCCTGGTGGCCGCGGTGAACGCCGTCGAAATTGCCAATCGTCAAGGCGCAACTGGCCGCCAGCCCGCCATGATGGAAGCCCCGGAAAACCCTCATCGGAAACCCTTGAATTCGAAAAACGTCAAAAAGTATCTTTTTGATAGCAGGTGACGGGCTTCATAAAAGCCCTAGTCGCCAATCTGTCATTAAAACAGGGTATATTGTGGCCTAGCAGCGGGGGAAAGAAACTGAACCTGCCGCGGATGACTTTTTTGCTGTTCCCAGTGGTTCTGTACTGTTGAATGGAGGCAAGTTTTGAAGGTCTTGAAGCTGTCTGCGCAAGGGTTGCCGCAATCCTGGATATCGCTTGAACAAGCGGTGATCCACTACGCGGCCGAAGAGGTGCGCTGGGAATCTGGCGGTGAAGTGGCGGTGTTCCATGGCGGGCACAACGCCGAGACAGGCCTGCAGTCAGTCATCACCGTTAACAGCATCATCGGCACCAAGGGCGTGCCCAATATCAATCCCTTCAACCTGCGCCCAAGCCTCACCAACAGCAAACTCTTCGCGCGTGACCGCAACTTCTGCGCCTACTGCGGTGAAGTGCATGAAGAAGAAGATCTCACCCGCGAACACATCATCCCCTTCGCGCAAAATGGTCGCGACCACTGGATGAACGTCGTCACCGCCTGCCGCGCCTGCAACCACCGCAAAAGCAGCCGCACCCCCGAGCAGGCCAAAATGCCGCTTCTGTATGCGCCCTACGTGCCCAGCCTGTGGGAAGACTTCATCCTGCGCAACCGCCGCATCCTCGCGGACCAGATGGAGTTTTTGATGGCGCACGTGCCCAAGAGTTCGCGTTTGCTGGTTTAGAGGA
Source organism: Rhodoferax sp. (assembly GCA_031397915.1). Taxonomy (GTDB): domain Bacteria; phylum Pseudomonadota; class Gammaproteobacteria; order Burkholderiales; family Burkholderiaceae_C; genus JANYCG01. The sequence continues at coordinate 12,057 of JANNMM010000344.1, forward strand.
GGCAGCCCTTCAGCCAGCCCAGGGCGGATGCCTCCGTGTCACCCGCCGCGACAATCATCCGTTCGTTTA
>JANNMM010000347.1:0-2226 GCA_031397915.1 Rhodoferax sp.
ACCTCAGCTCAGCGCCGTCTGCACTACCTTGGTGTACAAAGACACTGGCCTCACTGTCTACACTGACCCAAGGTTTTACGGTGGGTGCAAATCTGTTGCGTTTGACTGGGTGGTTGGCACCAGTGATGGGTACATCATGCATTTCCCGAGCATTAATAAGTGCTGTAAAGCTTTTTTTGATGCCGCAGCAGGGATTGGCAAAGAAGAAGAAGTTGTTTGCCCGTAAATGGCGCGTTAATCGAGCCGACGACTAGCCCGCGAAATCAAGAAAGGTTCGAACCCCAGCGTGCCGTAACTGGGTGTAGGCGCAGCATCAAACCAGCTGAATCGGCCCAGGGTAAGCGGCCACCACGCTGTCAGACGTCAGCAGTGTGATGCCTTCTGCAGTGGCCTGCGCGACCAGCATGCGGTCAAACGGGTCTTTGTGCAGAGCCGGCAGGCCTGGCAGATGAACGGCGTGGGCGCTGGAAATGGCCAGCTCCTGGTAACCGTTGTCCAGCAGGGCGCGGCGGAACACACGGGCATCGACCTTGAAATCGTCTCGTCCTAGCCCGGTTTTGATGGCGATTTCCCAAATGCTGACGGCGCTGAACAGAAGTTCGTTTTGCGGGTCGTTGAAGACAGCCAAGGCTTTGGCTGAAAGACGCTCAGGGTTGCTTCCTGCCCACAGCAGCAGGTGGGTATCAAGCAGGTATTTCAATCGGCTGCGCCCTGGGCGGTGCCTTGGCCTTGAGCAGAGCCTTCAAACAATGCTGCGATGGCGTCGCCACCCATGCGGTCAAAGTCGTCGGGCACCTGTATTGCGCCTTTCATGAAACCCAAGCGGTTGGGTGCATCTTGACTTGCTGGTTTGATGGCGGAGACCGTGACCATCGGTTTGCCCGCTTTGGCAATGATGAACGGCTGGCCCTGGCGAGCGCCGTCGATCAGGCGCGACAAGTGCGTCTTGGCTTCGTGGATATTGACGGTTTGCATAGGGTAATTTTTAAACTAAGCTTGTTGACTAAGTCTGATTTTAAAACCAAATCGACTGGATTGGAAATAGGATTGAAATTATACTGGTATTTTATACAGATAAATTTCAACCGTGTTACCCCACAAGGCCTCTGGCTCAATCGCCAGCACCGCTCCTGCCTACGCCGAGCTGCATTGCCTCAGCAACTTCAGCTTCCAGCGCGGCGCTTCGCACCCGGAGGAGCTGGTGGAGCGGGCACACGCTTTGGGTTACAGCGCGCTGGCGATCACCGACGAATGTTCGGTGGCGGGCGTGGTGCGGGCGCATGGCGAGGCGAAGAAGCTCGGCTTGAAGCTGCTGCTGGGGGCGGAGTTTGTGTTGCCAGCGGGTTCACCTAGCACGGGTTTCAAGATCATCGCGCTGGCGCACAACCTGAACGGCTGGGGCAATTTGTGCGAGTTCATCACGGCGGCGCGGCGCTCGGCGCCCAAGGGCACTTACCAAGTGTCGTGGGCGGGCAGCGACTGGGCGCAGCTGGTCGACTGCGAAATCCTGCTGGTTTTGCCGCGTCCGACCTCTTCACTGCAACCGGTTTCGGCTGAAATTGCTACCAATTTCGAAGCTGCTTATGCTTTCATCACGAGACTCAAGGGGCTGTTTGGCTCTAATCTCTGGCTGGTGATCGAGTTATTGCACCATCTGGACGACGCCTTGTGGCAACACACGCTTGAAAACCTGTCCACGCGCACCGGTTTGCCGCTGGTGGCTGCGGGGAGTGTGCACATGCACGTGCGTTCGCGCAAACCGCTGCAAGACGTGATCACCGCCGTGCGTTTGGGGTTGCCAGTGGCCGAATGCGGCTTTGCGCTGCAATCGAATGCCGAGGCGCATTTGCGCTCGCGTGAGCGGCTGGCGCAGATTTACCCGCCCCCGTTGCTTGCCAACACGCTGGTGATCGCGGATCGTTGCCGCTTCAACCTCGATGAGCTGCGTTACCAGTACCCGCTGGAGACGGTGGCCAATGGCCTCACGCCGCAAGAGACGCTGCGCCAGTACACCTACGAGGGCGCGAGCCAGCGTTACCCAGAGGGCATTGCCGCCTCGGTGCAATTGCAGATCGAACACGAACTCGCGCTGATTGCCGAGCTGAACTACGAGATGTATTTTTTGACGGTGCACGACATCGTCGCCTTCGCCCGCAACCGCCACATCCTGTGCCAGGGGCGCGGCTCGGCGGCGAATTCGGCGGTGTGTTATTGCCTGGGCGTGAC
>JANNMM010000097.1:0-5591 GCA_031397915.1 Rhodoferax sp.
GCAAGGGCGGGCTTCGGTGCGGGAAACCCTTGTGAACGGCGCTCAGGGTGGGGTTCAGCAAAGAGGCGGGCATGGCGGCGAGGAAAGGGTAATTTTTCTAATATTTTTATTAAAACTAAAATATCCGAGTTTTTAAGCTATTAAGTCACGAATAAATTACATTAATTGCTACTATATTAATATCAATAATGACAATATCAAATGCAAAATAGTTATTAAAATAGAATATTAACGAAACTTTTTCCAGAAAATACCCAAATTGGGGTTGTTGACCCTGCCCTTGTCCTGCCCCTCAAACTGGCCAAACCACGCCGTTGTCGTTCAGGATCGCATCCAGCGGCTCGTCATGCGGCTCGGGTTCAAAATCTTCCGCGTACCCGTTGGTGTAACCCAGGCCCACCGTGAAGGGTTTGGGACGCAGCTGCGCCAGCGTGCGGTCATAAAAGCCGCCGCCATAACCCAGGCGGTAGCCGCCAATGCCGTATCCCACGCAGGGCACAAACAGCAAAGTCGGCACCACCACCTCGGTGTCCTTGGGTTTGGGAATCGAAAACGCGTCGTCCTGCATCGGGCAACCCGGGTACCAGGCGTGGAAGGTCAGTGTTTTGTGCACTTTGTCCATCACCGGCAGGCCAATGCGCCGCGGCTCGGGCTGGTCGATCAACTCACCGTCTTCCTTCCAGCGGTGCAGCGCGGGCAGCGGGTCAAACTCGCCGTGGATCGGCCAATACGCGCCAATCACCACGTCTTTGCGGCCAACCAGCCAGATGCGCATGATTTGTTGTAAGTTGTCGGCGCGTTGTAGGCGGTCGGGCAGGCTCAGACGTTCAGCAATCAGCCGCTTGCGAATTTCCTTTTTCGCCATCGCCCTTTTGTCGCCACTGTTGTCCATAATTCTCCCTATGCGGTTTATTGCCATTTTGACATCGATGCCCCTCGCTCTGGGTTTGATTTTTACCGCGCCGTCAGCGGCGCAAACCAGGGGAGACGACACCCTGCTGGAGATCCACCAGGCCTTCAAGAAAGGCGACAAGAAACGCGTTGCCGCCCTGCTGCCACAAACCGCCGGCCACCCGTTGGCGCCCTGGGCCGCGTACTGGGACATGAAGCTGCGCCTGGACACCGCCACACCGGCCGAGGTGCAGGACTTCTTCGCCAAATACGCCGGCACTTACCAGGAAGACCGCCTGCGCAACGACTGGCTGCTGCAGGCCGGCGCCCGGCGCGACTGGACCAATTTCGCCGCCGAGTACCCCAACTACCGCATGGGCGACGACAAAGAGGTGCGCTGCTACGCGATGGCCACCGAAAACGCGCTGGCGGGTCTGGCCACCGACGCCATGGCGGCGCAATTGAAACCGCTGTGGTACGCCATCCGCGACGCCGACGACGGCTGCACCTACCTCGCGGGCCGGCTCTTCGCCGCCAAAAAGCTCAATGAGGCCGACATTTGGCGCAAGGCCCGCATCGCGATGGACAGCAACCGCCCGCGTGCGGCGCGCGCGGCCGTCGACCTGGTATCTGCAGAAGCATCTGCCAACCTGGCAGAAATCTACGACGCACCGGCGCGTTATCTGTCCAAGCGCGTCGTGGCCGGGACCCGCGCGAACCGCGAGCTGGTGGTGCTGGCGATCATCCGCATGGCCAGTAACGAGCCCGACGCCACAGCCGCCGTGCTGGAGAACCACTGGAGCGTGCACCTCTCACCCGAGCAACGCTCCTGGGCCTGGGGTGCGGTGGGCAAAGCCTCGGCCCAACGGCTCTCCAACTACGCCACGGAGTTTTTCGCCAAAGCCGCCAACAAAGAACTGAGCGACGACCAGCTCGGATGGAAAATCCGCGCCGCGCTGCGCAAAGCCAACTGGCGTGAAGTGCTCGCCGCCACCGGCGCCTTGAGCGACGAGGCCCAACAAGACGCCACCTGGGTCTACTGGCGCGCGCGTGCGCAGATCAAACTCGCCAAGACCGACGCCCAGCAAGAAGAAGGCAAAACCGCGCTGCAGGGCATTGCCAGCGGGCGCGGGTTTTACGAGCAACTGGCCCTCGAAGAGCTTGGGCAACGCATCAGCGCACCCGAAAAGCCGTTGGAACTCACGGCCGAAGAAAAAGACGCCGCCCGCGCCAACCCCGGGCTCACCCGCGCCCTGCACGCCATCCAGATCGGCCTGCGCCCGGAAGGTGTGCGCGAGTGGAACTACAGCACCAACCTGCATGCAAAAGGCGGCATGAATGACCGCGACCTGCTCGCTGCGGCCGACCTCGCCTGCCAACGTCAGGTGTGGGACCGATGCATCAACACAAGCGAACGCACCAAAACCCTGATCGACATTGACCAGCGTTACCCGATGCCTTTCAAAGACGCGGTGGTGGCGCGCGCGCGGCAAATCGAACTTGACCCGGCTTACGTGTACGGCCTGATCCGCCAGGAAAGCCGCTTCATCATGGACGCGCGCTCCCACGTTGGCGCATCGGGCCTGATGCAGGTTATGCCCGCCACCGCCCGCTGGACCGCCAAAAAAATCGGCCTCGACGGCTTCAAACCGGGCGACATCAACGACCGCGACACCAACATCGCCATTGGCACGGGTTACCTGAAGCTGGTACTGGACGACTTTGGCGGCTCCATGCCCATGGCCGCCGCCGCCTACAACGCGGGCCCGAGCCGGCCGCGCAGTTGGCGCGGGGCAAGCGGCGCGCCGGTAATGGAGGCCGCCATCTGGGCAGAAAACGTGCCCTTCGCCGAAACGCGCGACTACGTGAAGAAGGTGCTGGCCAACACCACCACCTACGCGGCCATCATCTCCGGCAAATCACAGTCACTCAAGGCACGCCTGGGCGCCATCGGGCCGCGTGACGTGCAGGCTGCAGCGCCGAATACCGAGCTGCCCTGAACGCCGCCATGGAAAAGGTACTCGTTCTGGGGGGCAGCGGTTTTGTGGGCCGCCATCTTTGCGAAAAACTGGCGCGCCTGACCCGCCAGGTCACGGTGCCGACGCGGCACATCGGCAGCGCCAAACACTTGCAGGTGCTGCCGCAAGTGACCCTCCTTCCAGCCGATGTCCACAACGAAGCTGTGCTCACCGGTCTTTTGAAGGGTCACGATGCTGTCGTCAATCTGGTGGCAATTTTGCATGGGACTTCGGCGGCATTCAACCGCGCGCACGTGGAATTGCCGCAGACGCTGGCGCGCGCCTGCCATGCCGCCGGCGTGAAGCGGGTGGTCCATGTCAGCGCGTTGGGCGCCGCCAGTGACGCGCCGTCCATGTACCAACGAAGCAAAGCGCACGGGGAGCGGGTCCTGAGCTCAGCGGGACTCGCGCTGACGGTCTTGCGCCCCAGCGTGATCTTTGGCGCAGAAGACAAATTTCTCAACCTGTTTGCCAAGCTCCAGCGGATCTTTCCGGTCATGCCACTGGCTGGCGCCGGTACGCGCTTTCAGCCGGTGTGGGGTTGAGGACGTCGCCAGCGCCATCGTGCGATGCCTGCAGGATGCCGAAACGACCGGGCAAACCTTTGACCTCTGCGGGCCGGATGTTGTCACGCTCAAGCAACTGGTGCAGTTGGCGGCGAGTGCCAGTGGCATCAACCACGGCCGCGCCCGGCCTGTGTTGAGTTTGCCCATGGCCCTGGGCCGTGTGCAGGCGGCGTTGATGGCACTGGCGCCCGGCGAGCCGCTGATGAGCCGTGACAACCTTGATTCAATGAAAGTGGACAACATCTCGGATGGGCATTTGCCGGGACTCCAGGCGCTCGGTATCGATGCGGCGTCGCTGGCAGCAATCGCGCCGACCTACCTCGGCCCGATCGGCCAGCACAGCGAATACCAGGACTTGCGGGCGGTTTCAAGGCGTTAACGGCGCCGCAACATCAGTCCGCGCGGAAATTTTCATGAATCGCACGGAAGGGGGCGGCTACGATGACGCGCTCTCAACTTTTTCCACACGGGGTTTTTCAATGCTCAAGCTCTACATCGGCAACAAAAACTACTCCTCCTGGTCGATGCGACCCTGGGTGCTGCTCAAAGAAGCGGGCATTGCGTTCGACGAAGTCTTGCTGAAGTTTGACGAGATGGGCGCGGACTCGGCGTTCAAACAGGCCATTGGCGTCATCACACCAACGGTGCGTGTGCCGGTTTTGCTGGATGACGGCTTCGCTGTTTGGGACACGCTGGCGATTGCCGAATACCTGGCGGAAAAATTTCCAGACAAAAAGCTTTGGCCTGCGGACACGGCAGAGCGCGCCCGCGCGCGCAGCGTGTGCGCCGAAATGCATTCGGGTTTTGGCGCCCTGCGCAGCCATTTCGGGATGAACATCGAGGCATCCTTGCCCGAAATGGGTGCTGTTGTTTTGCGCGACCAGCCTGCAGCAAAGGCCGACCTGGCGCGCATCGTCTCGATGTGGAGCGAGCTGCTGGCACACCACGGCGGGCCGATGTTGTTTGGCGAATTCAGCATCGCTGACGCCTATTTTGCGCCGGTGTGCATGCGCATCCGTACCTATGAATTGCCCGTGCCGCCCGTGGTCAGCGCGTATGTGGAGCGCGTCACGCAGCTCGTCAGTGTTCAGGCCTGGATCAAGGATGCCCTGGCCGAGCACGATTTTGTGGTGTTTGACGAACCGTACCGGGTCAAGCGTTAGGCACCCCACCGCAAGCCCGGGCCGTGTCGCTAAACTGACCGGCATGGAGATTTATCTGGTGGGTGGCGCCGTTCGCGACGCCTTGTTGGGGCTACCGGTGCAAGACCGCGACTGGGTCGTGGTGGGCGCGACACCTGAGCAGATGGTGGCCCTGGGCTACAAACCGGTCGGACGGGATTTCCCGGTTTTTCTGCACCCCGTCAGCAAGGAAGAATATGCCCTGGCCCGCACCGAGCGCAAAACAGCGCCGGGTTACCGTGGTTTTGTCGTGCATGCCGCCCCGGATGTGACGCTGGAGCAGGATTTGGCGCGGCGTGACATCACCATCAACGCTATCGCGCAAACCGCTACCGGTGAGCGCCTGATCGACCCCTTTGGCGGTCAGGCTGACTTGCACGCCCGGGTGCTGCGCCATGTGACAGCGGCATTTCGCGAGGATCCCGTGCGCATTTTGCGGGTGGCACGGTTCAGCGCTCGGTTTCCCGACTTTTCGCTGGACCCAGAAACGCTGCAGTTGATGCGGGACATGGTTGCCAGTGGCGATGTCAATGCGCTGGTACCGGAGCGGGTTTGGCAGGAGTTGAGCAACGGGTTGATGACGCCACAACCGTCACGCATGATGGGCGTTTTGGCAGACACGGGCGCACTTTCCCGGCTCCTGCCGGCTTTGCGCGAGTCTGCCGACCGCCGTTTTGCGCTGATCGACCACGCGGCGCACGGGGGTGCCAATCTCGCCGTTCGATTTGCCTGCCTGATGACCCATTTTGAGAGCGACCCGGCTTTTCTTCGTCGTGTGCCGGGCAACTGCAGTGACCTCGCCGGGTTGCTGGAACGGGAGCAGGCGAACATTGCCAAGAGCCTCCACCCCGCCGAAGAGATGGTGAAGTTACTGGAGCGCTGCGACGCGTTTCGAAAGCCTGGGCGTTTTGCTGACCTGCTTCAGTGTTGCAACC
>JANNMM010000101.1:0-8685 GCA_031397915.1 Rhodoferax sp.
CGAGTTTGGCCTGTATTACCGCACGCTCTTCAAGGCTCAAATGCCTGTATTTGATTCCCATACAACACTCCTTTGATCTCGTTCAAGGTAGTGTTGCACTTGGAGTTTGAGCCCACCTGCAATATTTAAGGAAATATGGGCATTCAAGTCACGTATTTATTGCATAGTTAGCTATGTAAATAATAGCTATCTGGGTTTTAGAGGCGCATCAATTCAGCCTGACCCCGCAATCGCCGACCCCTTTCTACGTGCGCTCGATCACCCGCACATCAGTAAGGATCAGGCCGACGGGGCGTTCGGCGTAGCGGCATAAAGGCGGAGCAGTCGGCGAAGGCCGCTGCGGGGGACAGCCGCGTAGCCGAGCGCCCCATCGACCTGATCCCGTCAACCATGTGACACGCCAGCCCGTTCCTTCTAAATGAAAGGCATTCAAAACAAATTCACGGCTTCCACCGGCGTGGCAGAGCGCGACAAGGACGCGTCCAGAAGCTCCATCAACCCTTCATCTGCCTCCGACACCGCCAGCGGATCCTGCGGCAACAAACGGTGCAGCACAACCAGCTGCGCGAACTTCATGCGGCGCGCAGACTGGCTTTGCCCCGCTTCCCACGCCATGGCAACGGCGCTGGTCAAGTGGTAGAGGCTGGATGCAACGCTGCGGGCCAGGTGTTCCCCTTTTACGCCCAGCTCAGCTACGCTGTCGGCCCGGTGGAACACGCGCATGACTTTGCGGTTGAACACGGCGCGCACTTCGGCATGCAGCTGCGAGTTGCTGAGCAAATCTTCCAGATGCGTGCGCAGCGCCGGCAGCGAGCCTTCGCGTTTGATGGCCCGCAGCACATCCAGCGCCACGATGTTGCTGGTGCCTTCCCAGATCGAACCCAGGTGCGCGTCGCGCAGCAGGCGCGCGTCGGCCCAGTCTTCGATGTAGCCGCAGCCGCCGCGCACTTCCATCGCGTCGCCGGTCACCTTGCGGGCGTCGCGGCACGCGCGGAATTTGATGAGCGGGGTGAGGATGCGCACCAGCGGGTAGGCGTCTTTGTCGCCGTTGTCTGATCGCTGTAGAGCCGCTGCCGTTTGAAACACCATGCTGCGCGCCTGCTCCATCGGTAACATCATTTTTAGCAACTGGCGGCGCATCAGCGGCATGTCGATCAGGCGTTTGCCAAAGGCCTGGCGCTGGCCCGCCATGAAGATCGCCTCGCTCACAGCGCGGCGCATCAGCCCGGCGGCGCGCACGCCGTTACTCAGGCGCGAGTTGTTGATCATGTCGGCCATCTGCACAAAGCCGCGCCCTGGCTCACCCACCAGCCAGGCGCGTGCGCCGTTGAGCTGGATCTCGCCGCTGGCCATTGAGCGGGTGCCGAGTTTGTCTTTCAGGCGTACGATGCGGTGGCTGTTGGCCGAGCCGTCGGGCAACTGGCGCGGCAACAGGAACAGCGAGAGGCCCTTGATGCCGGGTACCGCGTCGCCGCCGGGGCCTTCTGGCCGTGCCAGCACCATGGCCAGGTCGGCGTCCGGGTTCGAGCAAAACCACTTGTCGCCGTGCAGACGCCACGTGTTCCCGTCTGGCAGGGCGCGGGTTTCAGTAGCTGCAACGTCGGAGCCTGCGCCCTGCTCGGTCATGAACATCGCACCTTGGTACAAGCTGTCAAAGTCTTGTGAGGTCAGTTGCGGCAGGTAACGCGCGACCAGTTCAGGCGAGGCGAATTTGCGCAGCGTGCGGGTGAGCGAATCGGTCATCGAAAGCGGGCAACACACACCAAACTCGGCCTGCACATACACATACGTGAACGCGTATTTCGCCGCCGGTGGCATGGGCGCAGGCCAACCCAACACGCCCGCGCGGTGCGACACAGCGGCCAGCCCAAATTCGCTGAACGCCACTTTTTCCAGCGCCACGTAGGCCGGGTGTTTCACGACGCGCTGTATGTCCAGCCCGGCACGGGTGCGGTGCTCAAGCACGGGCGGGTTGTGGTCAGCCGTGTGCGCGAGTGTGTCAAGCGCGCCGCCCGCGAGGCCGCCCAGGTGTTGCAGGTGCGGCATCAAATGCGCCAGCAGGTCCGGCGGCAGGTAAATGCGCAGCAGCGCGTGAAGGTCCGGGTCGCTGGTGAAGAGGTTCACACCGTGCTGGTCGGGCACCGGGTGGGCAGGGTTGGGGGCGGCGGGCATAGTCGTTAATATAGCCTTGCGCCGTTTGAAGATTGGCCTTTGCCATTGGCCGTTTTGCACAGGAGTGAGACTTGGAAGCCTTGAAGCCTTTTTTGCCGTATGCCGCAACCCTTGCGGGTTATTTGATCGGATCGCTCTCCTTCGCGGTGATTGTGAGCCGCGTCATGGGCCTGAACGATCCGCGCACTTACGGCAGCAAAAACCCCGGCGCCACCAATGTGCTGCGCTCGGGCAGCAAGGCCGCCGCAGTGGTTACGCTCTTGCTGGATGCGCTCAAGGGCTGGTTGCCCGTGGTGCTGGTGAGGTGGTTTGGCCAGCCGTATGGGCTGGAAGAGGGCACCGCGGCGGCGGTGGGGCTGGCCGCGTTTCTGGGCCACCTGTTCCCGGTGTTCTTCCGCTTTCAGGGCGGCAAGGGGGTGGCTACAGCGCTGGGTGTGTTGCTGGCCTTCAACTGGATTCTGGGGCTGGCGGTGGCGGCGTCGTGGCTGATCGTGGCGTTTTTCTTTCGGTACTCGTCGCTCGCTTCGCTCGTGGCCGCCGTGTTTGCGCCGGTGTATTACCTGTTTGGCGACGGAGTCGTCTGGCGCCTCAACAAACCCATGATGCTGGCAATATGTGTGATGACCTTCTTGCTGATCTGGCGCCACGCGCTGAATATTTCGCGCCTGGTCAAAGGCACGGAGTCGCGGTTGGGCGGCAAAAAAGAACCGGAAAAGGGCGCGAAAAAAACCTGAATCAGGATTGGAGCGCGGCATGCGCGCTCAGCTGCAACACCAGGTGGTGGTTGAGCTGCAGGCGCACCGCCGAAGCCGCCAGCGCCGCCTGGATGCGCGGCTCGCTCACCGAGGTGCGGTGCAAACGCGGCTGCGCCACCATGTCGCCGGCGCCGTCGATCACGATCGCCACGTGCGGCAGGTTCGAGACGCCCGAGCGGCGCATCACCACCGCGATGGCGCCGTTTTCCAGCCGCACGTAGGTGCCCGGCGGGTACAGCCCGACCACGCGGATCAACGCGTGGCCGACGTCGTCAATGGTGTCCTTGTTGGTGCCCAGGATCGAGCGGATCGAATCGGCGGTGCTGCGCCCGGTGCGCGAGTGGCGCGGGCTGATCATCGCGGCGTAGCGGTCAACGATGCGCAAGATGCGCGCCAGGCGGAAATTCGGCAACACCGTGTGCAGGTCGCCCTGGTCGGTGCGTTCGTCGTGGTGCAGCGAAACGACGTTGAGCCACAACTCGTTGTCGATGCCGAGATTGGCCAGCATCAGGCTGCCTTTGGCCGAGTGGCTGCGGATCAGGTCAAGCTGCTTCACATTGGGCCGGTCGGCCTGGCCGGCCAGCTCGTCTTGCAGCTCGGTCATGGCGATGTTCATGGTGAGCGCCGCGCCGATCAGGCTGGTGCGCTCTGCCGGGGTCAGCTTCAGGTCAACCGCCAGCAGGTGGCACAACACCGCGCTCACCAGCGCATGCGAGGCGCTGTACCCTACCGGCGAATTGGTCGCCAGCTGGAACAAAAGGTACAGGCCGATGTCCGGGTCGCGCTTCAGGAGCTGCTGCATCCAGCGGTCATATTGGCCGACCCGCTGCTCGAACTCCTGGGCAAATGTCGGGCTGCCCAGCAACATGCCCAGGCCAGCCTCCAGGTCAGACCACAAACTCAGGAGGTCTTCGTATTCGGTTTCGCTTTGTACGGGCTTGTTGACGCTCATGGGGAGGTACGCAGGGGCTTTGTGCGAAGCGTCAAAACCGTTTGACCAACACCAGCTGGTCGTTGGTGCGGTTCATCTGGAAGCGTGTGAGGAAGCTGTTGCCCAGCAGCACAAATGGCATCTGCGACGGCGTGACGATGGCGTCTACGTCATAGACATCCACGTCACCCAGACGCACCGAGCCGAGCTTGATGCGCCAGCCGCTGGCGGTGCCGTTGGCGGTGGTCAGGCGCACCACACTGCCGTTTTTGTAGTCCAGGCCAATGCGCTCGGCGTCGGTCACGCCAATGGCCACGGACGTGGCGCCGGTGTCGACCAGCATCGTCACCGGTCGCCCGTTGATCAGCCCTTGCCCGGAGAAATGCCCGCCGCTGCCGGCTGGCAACACGATGCGCGCGCCACTGCTGGCAGCAGGTGCGCCGCCGGCCACGTTGGCGGGCACGTCGCCCATGCGCAAGGTGCGCTTGACGCCGGCCAGTTCGACCACGGCGCGATCGCCCTCGGCCTGCAGCACCTTCACGCCTTGGTGGCTCTGGCCAACAGCCACCGCTTTGGGCACCCCCTCGTCGACAATCAGCAGCGCCTTGCCGCCCAGCACGCCAGCCAGCGAGACGCTTTGGGCCATGGCCTGCCCTGCCAACAGCATGGCGCCAAACACGAGCGTGAGGAGCCAGGCGCGCATCAGTCGCGGAAGTTGTTGAACGAGAGTGGCAGGTCGGCCACGTCTTTGCGGATCAGCGCCATTGCCGCCTGCAGGTCGTCGCGTTTGGCACCGGTCACGCGCACGGCGTCGCCCTGAATGGCGGCCTGCACCTTGAGTTTGCTGTCCTTGATCATGCGCTGGATTTTTTTCGACACGTCAGATTCAATGCCGTTGCGCACCTTGATCACCTGCTTGACCTTGTCGCCGCCCATTTTCTGCACGTCGCCTTTGTCAAGGAAGCGCACATCGACGCTGCGTTTGGTGAGTTTGTTGCGCAGGATGTCTTCAACCTGGCCGAGCTGGAACTCGGCGTCGCCGATCAGCGTGATGTCTTTTTCTTTCAGCTCGATGGACGCCGCCGTGCCCTTGAAATCGAAGCGCGTGGCGATCTCCTTGGCGGTGTTTTCCACCGCGTTTTTCACTTCCACCAGATTGGCTTCGCAGACCGTATCAAAAGAGGGCAATTTCGGCTCCAGACATCTCCACCAGGGCGCAACCGGATTCAACCGGGCGACAATGAGGCGATGTTAGTCGAGAAAAACGTCCAGCTACAGCCCTACAACACCTTCCACATCCTCGCCAAAGCGCAAAGCCTCGTGCGCGTGGGCAGCGAAGCCGTGTTGCAGGCGGTGGTTGCAGAGCCCGGGCTGCAGCGCCAGGCGAAATTTATCCTGGGCGGCGGCAGCAACCTGGTGCTCACCGGCGACGTGAAACCGCTGGTGCTCAAGGTGGAGCTGATGGGCAAACGCCTGGTTGACGAAACACCCAAAGCCTGGGTGGTGGAAGCCGGCGCTGGCGAAAACTGGCACGATTTCGTCGCCTGGACACTCGCGCAGGGTTGGCCTGGCCTGGAAAACATGGCGCTCATCCCGGGCACCGTGGGCGGCGCGCCGGTGCAAAACATCGGCGCCTATGGGGTGGAGCTGCAAGACCGTTTCGAGTCGCTCGACGCGGTGGACCTGGCCAGCGGCAAAACCTTCACCCTCAACGCCGCGCAGTGTGGTTTTGGCTACCGCGATTCGGTCTTCAAACACGCGCCCGCCCAAGGGGCCAGCGCGGCTGCCGGTTTGGGCCTGGCCGGCCGCGCGCTGATCACGAAAGTGCGCTTTTGGCTGCCCAAACCCTGGAAGCCGGTGCTGGGCTACGCCGACATCGAGAAAAAGCAGGCCGCCACCGGCGAAAAATCACCCGCAGCCCAGCAGATTTTTGACTGGATCTGCGAGATTCGCCGCGCCAAGCTGCCTGACCCTGCGGTGGTGGGCAATGCCGGCAGCTTCTTCAAGAACCCTACGGTGACGAAAGAGCAGTGCGCCGACATCATCGCGCGCGACCCCAAAATCGTGCACTACAAGCTGGCCGACGGCTCGGTGAAGCTGGCCGCTGGCTGGCTCATTGACGCCTGCGGCTGGAAGGGCAAGTCGGTCGGGCAGGCGGGTGTCTACGAGAAGCAGGCCCTGGTGCTGGTGAACCGAGGCGGCGCCGGCACAGACCCGGCTTCCTGCGCCACGGGCGGCGAAGTGATGCTGCTGGCCAAATCGATCCAGACCAGTGTTTATGAACGTTTTGGCATCCGTTTGGAGCCCGAGCCGGTTGTGCTATAATTAATATAGCAAACTATGCATATTTTCCGTGACTTGATGGCCCAAAAAGTCTGAAAATTGCGGAAATTTGGGTTTTGAGAGAAATTTGTTAACACCCATGTTAACAACTGTGTTAAAAATTGGAGTGGCGTATCTGTGTCTTTTTTGCTGCGTCTGAGCCTGTTGCTCCGCCCGCCGACCGGGCCATGCGCATGCGGTTTTGGGGTGGAAGTTCCGCGCGACCACGAAAAATTCGTGCGACGCGGTGGTCGCGGAATTTTTTGCCGACGCCTTGTTAGGCCGCTACCGCAACGCGTTCCACCCCAAAGCATCTGGTCACATCGCACTATCACCGCGTCGGGCAGGTGGCTGCGTTGTTAGGCTTCGACCTAGCGCGAACCTCGGATGGTGGGAGTTGCCAAATGGGGGATACTTCATTTTCGCTGTAAAAAGCTTGGTGATTGGCCCACAGATTGCATGCTCACAACGTGCTGGATTTGTTGCTATTTTTTATGGGTCAAGCTGTTCAAATAGTACTTGATGCCCCCCGTGCCAGAATGAACTGCTACACCTACCCCTGTTAGTTTAAAGAGCAACGAGGTCGGTATGAAGATCATCAAACAACCCAAGGCACAGATGGATGCAGCCGGAGATTCAGTCGATACAGGCGCATCGCAAGGAGCCCGAAGGGCGACGGAAGATGCGCCTGTATCGGCGCGGCCATTGTCACCCAGCATCAACTCCGAAGTCGTGGCCATTGCCAAACGCCGCAGCATTACCAATGCCGATAAGCGCCGCATTGTGCTTGCCGCTGCCGCGTGCACCAAGCCCGGTGAAATCGGCGCACTGATGCGCCGCGAAGGCGTTTACTCATCTGCACTGGCTACATGGCGACGCCAATATGCGGCAGGTGAGCTCAATGGCACGGAATCTAAAAAACGTGGTCCCAAAGCTGCCCCTGCCCGCGCGGAGCTCAAGCAATTGGCGCTGATGACACGTGAGCGCGACAAGCTGCGGGTGCAACTGAGCAATGCGCAACTGGTCATCGAGGTCCAAAAAAAAGTTGCCGCGTTGTTGGAGCAACTCGAGCCGTCGCGCAAGTTCGCGAGTCCTTGATGGCTGGCACGCATGAACTAACCCCAGCGCTTGGCAGTGCTGCGGCTTGCCGTGCCATGGGGCTGTGGCGCGGCGCCCCCGGCCGACACAAGGCACGCGCACACCGTATCGCCTTTGTGGGGCCACCCTCGGTGCCAAGGCCAGTGCGCCCACGCTCACCGCTGGGATTGAGTCACGCGGAGCAGACCTTGGTGTTGCAGGCCCTGTGCAGCGAGCGCTTTGCCGACACTGCTCCAGCGGCAGTACACGCCACCCTGCTGGATGAAGGTAGTTACCTGGGTTCGGTGCGCACCATGTACCGCTTGCTGGCGGCCAACGCCAGCAGTGCCGAGCGCCGCCGCCAACGCAGCCACCCGGCCTACGCCAAGCCTGAGTTGCTGGCCCTGGCGCCCAACCAGGTTTGGTCGTGGGATATCACCAAGCTCAAGGGGCCTGCCAAATGGACTTGCTTCCACCTTTATGTCATCCTGGACATCTTTAGTCGCTACGTCGTAGGCTGGCTGATTGCGCCTCGCGAGAGCACTGAGTTGGCACAGCAGCTCATTGCCGATACCGTGGCCCGTCACGATGTGATGCCGGGTGCGCTCACGCTGCACGCGGATCGTGGCACGTCCATGCGCTCCAAGCCGGTGGCCAGTTTGTTGGTTGACCTGGACGTGGCCAAGAGCCACAG
This sequence comes from Rhodoferax sp., assembly GCA_031397915.1. GTDB lineage: Bacteria > Pseudomonadota > Gammaproteobacteria > Burkholderiales > Burkholderiaceae_C > JANYCG01. Next base: position 7,952 of record JANNMM010000101.1, read on the forward strand.
CCGGCCCTACACATCGGATGACAACCCGTATTCGGAGTCGCAGTTCAAGACCATGAAATACCGCCCCGACTTCCCGCAGCGCTTTGGCAGCATCGAAGACGCCAGAAGCCATTGCCAGACATTCTTTGCCTGGTACAACGGTCAGCACTGCCATTCAGGCATTGGTCATATGACGCCCTACAGCGTGCACTACGGACAAGCTCAGGGCATGCGGGAAGCTCGCCAGGCGACGCTGAACGCGGCATTCACTGCCACGCCCAGCCGATTCAAGGGCATTCGCCCTTGCCTAAACCCCATGCCCACTGCGGCCTGGATCAACCCACCGCAAGAGCAAAGGAAACCGACTGAAACAGCACAACCCTGTACCGTAAATTCATGAAGCAAGGTGTAGCAAAGTCATTGACACATTCCGGCCTCGGCCAGCAGGCGTTTGAGTTTGCCGTTCTCCAGCTCCAACTCGCGCAGCCGCTTGGCTTCGTTCACATCCATGCCGCCAAAGCGGGCTCGCCATTTGTAAAAGCTGGCGTCACTGAAGCCGTGTTTGCGGCATAGCTCCTTGATTGGCATGCCTGCTTCGGCTTGCCTCAAAAACCCAATGATCTGCTCTTCGCTGTATTTGCTGGTTCTCATGTCCGTCATTCTCCTGGTTGACGGACTTCTTGGAATTTAGATTGGTACGGCTGCCGGGGGGCAGGTCACAGTCCCCAAATCCGCCACAGCAGCTACAACTTTTC
>JANNMM010000119.1:0-30828 GCA_031397915.1 Rhodoferax sp.
TTCAATGATCGTAGGGCCGGCCTGCACCGGCTCCAGCACGCCGCCAATGCCCACACCACCGCTCAAATGCACGTGTTTGCCAATCTGCGCGCACGAGCCCACAGTGGCCCAGGTGTCGACCATGGTGCCTTCGTCCACATAGGCGCCAATGTTGACGTAAGAGGGCATCAGGATCGCGCCTTTGGCGATATAGCTGCCACGGCGGGCCACGGCGGGCGGCACCACCCGTACGCCGGTGGCTTTCATGGCGGCTTCATCGAGGTGGGCGAATTTGGTTTGCACCTTGTCGAAAAAGCCCAGGTCGCCCGCGCGCATGACTTGGTTGTCCTTGAGGCGAAAACTGAGCAATACAGCTTTTTTGATCCATTGGTGAACCGTCCACTGGCCAACACCTTCACGGGTCGCCACCCTCAGGCGGCCCTTGTTGAGCTCGCTGATCACATGCTCGACCGCGTCGCTGACTTCCTTGGGCGCCGAGGCTACGGAGATGTTGGCGCGGTTGTCCCACGCGGTGTCGATGATGGATTGGATCTGTTGTGTCATGAGGGGATGGCTAGAGCTGTTTTTGGATTTCGGGACTGACAAAATTGCACGATTCGTTGAGCGGCTTCCAGGCACTCGGCGGTTTCTGCCACCAGCGCCATACGCACACGGCCTGCGCCCGGGTTGGGGCCCTTGTCGGCCGGGTTCAAGGAGCTTCCTTCGCGGGCCAGGAACGAGCCGGGCAGTACGATGACATTGTAATTTGCGTACAAGTCACGGGCGAACAGGACGTCGGCTGAAAGTGCGCTATTTTCCCCGGTGCGCCAGGTGGTGGGCACTTTGGCCCACAAATAAAACGCCGCGTCAGGCAGGGCCACGTCCAGAACCGACGCCAAAACCGGCGTTACCTGCGCAAACTTCTGCCGGTACAACTGCCGATTGGCCGCCACGTGAGCCTCATCACCCCAAGCCGCGATGCTGGCCTCTTGCACCACCGGGCTCATGGCGCTGCCATGGTAGGTGCGGTACAGCAGGAACTGCTGGATCAAGGCCGCGTCACCGGCGACAAAGCCGCTGCGCAGGCCCGGCACATTGCTGCGTTTGGACAGGCTGGTCAGGGCGATCAGGTTTTTGAAGTCCTTTACGCCGAGTCTCGCCGCAGCCTCAAGGCCGCCCAGAGGGGGCTCGTCGCGGAAATAAATTTCGCTGTAACACTCGTCTGAAGCAATCACGAAACCGTGTTGCGCGCTCAAATCGAAGAGTTTTTTCCATTCCGGCAGAGGCATCACGGCGCCGGTCGGATTGCCCGGCGAGCAGACAAAGACCAGTTGGGTATTGGCCCACACTGAATCGGGCACGCTGTCCCAATCGGGTGCGAAGTTTTTCGCTGGCACCGCGGGCACGAACCAGGGCCGCGCGCCAGAGAGGATCGCTGCGCCTTCGTAGATTTGGTAGAACGGGTTCGGACAAACGATCCAGGGTTTGCGCGATGGGTCAATCACCGTCTGCGCCAACGCAAACAGCGCTTCCCGGGTGCCGTTCACCGGCAGCGTCTGGGAGGCGGCGTCGAGCGTCAGCCCATAACGCCGCTGCAGCCACCCTGTGAACGCCTGGCGCAGCTTCAAATCACCGGCGGTTGGCGGGTACGACGCCAGGCCGCTGGGGTTTGCGCGCCCGGCGGCGTCCAGCGCGTCAAGGATAAACGCGGGTGTCGCGTGTTTCGGCTCACCGATGCCCAGGCTGATGGGCCGCAACGCCGGGTTGGGGGTGATGCCGTGGAAAAGCTGGCGCAGCCGCTCGAAGGGGTAGGGCTGAAGGTGCGAGAGAAGGGGGTTCATTGCCCCCAATTATCCCGTGAACAAACCGCCTGTTTAGGGGGCTATTTTTTGGACGGCGCGCCGGCAGTGGGTTTTGCGCTTTTGGCGTCATCTTTGGGCTTGACGTCGCCGATCACCCCCTTCAAGGGGCAAACCTTGAAAGCCGGGCACTTTTCGCAGCCGCTGACAATGGCTATGGGGCAGAGGGTCATGGTGGGCTCCAACTGTGTATTCGAGGCGCCTAGTATGCGCCAGCCCATCCAAGGCTGAATCACGCTTAAAGCACTGCACCAATCGCGCTTTGCCAAACCGCCGCAAGCTTGGCCCACCCGCGCTGGTTCGGGTGAATCTCGTTGAGCCAATCGTTGCTGCTGCCGGGCGCCAGCGGGTCGGCCGGGGTCAGCGTCCCATCCGTGGGTACAGTGAAAACGTTGTGCCGCCCAACGGCCCAGCCGGCGATGGTGGTTTGCACGTCGTTGAAGAGGCTGTCGGTCAAGTCCGGCCAGAGTGTTGAGGCAATGCTGTTTTTCGTGTACGCGTCAAACAACCAGGCGCGTCCGCCCTGAAACACCGGTGCGTTGCGTGCGGTGGGTGTGTCGTAGTTGTTCAGGAAAATCGGCACGTTGGCGTGGCGGCTGCCTTGTACGACGTTGTAGAGGCGGGAGAAATTGGGGTCCAGGTAGCCGGTGACCAACTGCGCCACCGCGTCTTGCCGGATGCAGCCGTGGCCGCTTCCGGGCACGGGTGACACGGCGAGGTCTTTGAGGATACCCTGGCCGGGGCCGGGGTCGCGCGCCGCGTCGATGAAGTCGTTGCCACCGGCGCTCAGCAAGATGGCGTCGAATTCCCAGTTGAACTGGGTGCGCAGCCACATCGCGAAATCGCCACCGGCGCATTCGCCGATGCGGCGCATGGTTTCGCCAAACATGGCCAGGTTGATGATCAGGACTTCGTCGCCCGCCGCATCCATCGCCCGCGCGAGTTGCTGCAGCAGTGAGGTGTCGAACATCGCACTGCGGTCCATCCAGGAGTCGCCTTCAGCGAGGAAACGGTATTTGAAGCGCTCTGGCGACAGGCCATTTTGCAGGTGGCCGTCGAATTCATTGCTGTAGATGACGAGGCTGGACATGGCAGGTTCTCCCGGTTTGAGTTGGAGCGCCCGATTCTGGACCGGGTCAGCGCGCATGTCGTCCCTCAAATGGGGGAAATGCCGAGTGCAATTGGCCGGATTTTGGCTGAAATTAACTTGGGTATTAACAAAATTGCAAAAAACACCAAATAATTAACATGGGTGTTAATTATTTGACTCTCTTATCGAATATTTGAGAAAAACATGAAAAAGTAGCATCCAAGTCACGTGAAATGGGTATTCATTGCTATTATAATGATATCATCCGATCTGTCGTCTCTGTAGACGTGCCAAGTGCCACAGGACAGCTGCGACCCGGTTTGTAAGCTCAGGCGGCCATTACCGTTTCAAATTCCGTTCGAACAGCGCGTGCATCCGCTCCCAATGGCGCTCGGCTGCCGCTTTGTTGTAAATGTCGGCGCCCCGCTTGGGGAACGCAAAGCCATGGTGGGTGCCGGGGTAGGTTTCCACGCGGTAACGGATGCCGGTGGTTTTCAGGTGCGCGTCCAGCGCCGCAATCATTTCGGTGGGGGCCCAGACGTCGGTTTCGGCGGCGCCCACGTAGACCTCACCCTGGATGCGGTGCGCGTCGCGGTGCGGCGAGTTGGCGTCGTCGGTGCACAGGTTCACGCCGTAGAAGCTGGCGGTGGCGGCCACACGCTCGGGGTTGGCCACGCTGGCCCAGAAAACGAAGGGGCCACTCATGCAATAGCCGACCACGCCAACTTTGGCCGGTGACGCAGCCGTGCCTTTGCGCGCCGCCGGGTCGTGGTCGATGAATTCCAGCAGTGCCAGGGTGTCGGCAACGATGCCTGCACGCGTGATCGCGCGCATGTGTTCGAACATCACGGCGCGTTCGGCCTCACCGCCGCCCGGGGTGAGTTTGAAGTCGCGGCTGCGCCGGTAATAGAGATTGGGCAAGATCACGTAATACCCGGCCGAACCGAGCCGCCGCGCCATGTCGTGCAGCTCTTCGCGTTTGCCAGGCGCGTCCATGTAGAAGATGACCACCGGGTGCGGGCCAGCTTCTTCCGGGTGGGTGATGAAGGTGTTCATGGCGCCGTCGGGCGTGGCAATGTCCAATTCGCGGTCGATCATGCAAGGCCTTGTTCGGAGGTGGAAAAGCTTACAGTTTGACACGGCCCACGGCGGGCTGCCAGGGACGGTGCGGCAGTTATCATAGGGCCCACTGTCCGGTTCCAGCCGCGCTGCAGTTTTTCATACAAATCAACCACTTAAGCGAAGTTCAAGCGAAGTTCGACCGGCACCGTGCGCCTCAATTCCATCAAGTTATCCGGGTTCAAGTCGTTTGTGGAGCCCACCACGTTTCAGCTCCCGGGCCAGTTGGTGGGGGTTGTAGGGCCCAACGGCTGCGGCAAGTCCAACATCATGGACGCTGTGCGCTGGGTATTGGGCGAGTCCAAAGCCAGCGAACTGCGCGGCGAGTCGATGCAGGACGTGATCTTCAACGGCACCAACCTGCGCAAACCGGCCAGCCGGGCGAGCGTGGAGCTGGTGTTTGACAACGCCGACGCCCGCGCCGGCGGCCAGTGGAGCCAGTTTGGCGAGATCGCGGTTAAACGCGTGCTCACCCGCGACGGTACCAGCAGTTATTACATCAACAACCAGCCGGTGCGCCGCCGCGACGTGCAGGATGTCTTCCTCGGTACGGGCCTGGGGCCACGTGCTTACGCGATTATCGGGCAGGGCACGATTTCGCGAATCATTGAATCGAAACCCGAAGAGTTGCGGCTGTTTCTCGAAGAAGCCGCCGGTGTTTCCAAATACAAAGAGCGCCGTCGCGAAACCGAAAACCGCTTGCACGATACGCGTGAAAACCTCACACGCGTAAGCGACATCCTGCGTGAGCTCGACGCCAACCTCGACAAACTGGAAAAGCAGGCCGAAGTCGCGCAAAAGTTCAACGCGCTCAATGCCGACGTCACGCTCAAGCAGCAACAGCAGTGGTACCTGAAACGCGCCGACGCGCTGGCCGAACAAGACAAGGTGAAAGTCGACGCCGAACGCGCCCGCACCGCACTGGAGGCACGTTTGGCTGACCTGCGCGCCATCGAGGCTGTGCTGGAAACCGTGCGCCAGGCGCATTACGGCGCTGGCGACCAGGTGAATCAGGCGCAGGGCCTGTTGTATGAAGCCAGCACCGACGTCGGCCGGCTTGAAGCCGAGATCCGGTTTGTGGTGGAGGGCCGCCAGCGGGTGATGCAGCGCCTGGCCACTTTGCAGGAGCAGGCTACCCAGTGGGCCACGCGCAAGCGCGATGCCGAGGGTGAAATTGCGCAAATGGCTGATCTCGCTTTGCACGGTGAAGAGCAGGCCACCTTGCTGGCTGCACAGGTCGAAGAGCAGTCCATGGCATTGCCAGACCTGGAAGACGCGCTGCGCCTGGCGCAGAAAACCGCTAATGAACAACGCGCCGGCGTGGTGCAGGTGCAGCAGCAGATTCAGGTGCTGGCGACCGAGCAGCGGCACATCGAAGAACAGTCTCGCGCGCTGAATTTGCGGCGCGACAAGCAAAAAGCCGAACACGGCGCCTTGGCCATGCCGGATGAGGCGCGCCTGGCCGATCTTCAAAACCAGTTGGCAACGGCACAGGAAGCGGCCGAAGTGGCGGATGCGCGCCTGCACGAGTTGCAGGACGCGGTGCCACTCCTGGACGAGAAGCGCCGCGTGGCGCAACAACTGGCGGTGGCCGAGTCTGGCAAAAAGGCCGATCTCAAAGCCCGGCTGGAAGCGCAAAAAGCCCTGCAGGAGCGCGTCAAGACTGACGGAAAACTGCAGCCCTGGTTGGCCCAACACGGGCTGGCGGGCATGGCGGGCTTGTGGAGCCGCATCCATATAGAGCCAGGTTGGGAAAACGCGCTGGAAGGCGCCTTGCGTGAGCGACTGGGTGCGCTGGAAGTCTCGCGGCTGGAGAGTGTGCGCGGCTTTTTGGGCACTGCGGGCAAAGATGCACCACCGGCCAAGCTGGCGTTCTTCAGCCCGCCGCAGGCCCGCAACGCCGATACAGCGGCACGCCAGCTTGCTGGCCTCAAAACCATGGCCGACCTGCTTCGCCTCAACGACGCCGGGCACACTGCGGTGTTGGGCGATTGGTTGCATGGCTGTTATGTGGCCACCAGCATGGAAGAGGCGCTTCAAAAGCGCGAACACCTGCAAGGCGGCGAGCTGATTTTTGTGCAGGCCGGGCATGCCGTGGGCGCGCACAGTGTGAGTTTTTACGCCCCTGACTCGGAACAGGCCGGATTGCTGGCCCGCGCACAGGAAATTGAAAATCTGGAAAAGCAGCTGCGGGCGCAAAACCTCAACAGCGAAGAGTCGCAATCCGCTTTGATCCGCGCCGAAGCGGCTTATGGCGAAAGTGCGCAACGGCTGGTGTCAACCCGCCGCGACGCCGCGCAAACCCAGGGCCGCGCGCATGAACTGCAGGTTGAAACCCTGCGCCTCTCGCAAATCGCCGAACAGGCGCGGGCGCGCGGGCAGCAGATTGCCGACGACCTGGCCGACATCGAAGCGCAACTCGACGAACTGCAGGAACGCCGCGTCACCTCGGAAGCCCGGTTTGAAGAACTTGACATGCAATTGGCCGAAACACAGGAGCGCCACGCCCTTCTGGACGAGCGCGTGATTGACGCCGACCGCAAACTCGCCGCCTGCCGCGAGCAGCAACGCAGCCTGGAGCGCCAGGCGCAAGAGGCCACGTTTGCCATGCGCAGCCTGGACGCCCGCCGGGCCGAGCTCAACCGCACCATCGAAACCGCCACGACACAGGGCGAGACCACCCTGGGCGAAGAGCAGGCTGCCAACAGCGAGTTGACCCGCCTGTCCGACGCGGCGGCGCAAGCCGGTTTGCAGTCGGCTTTGGCCCTGAAACTCGAGCGCGAGCAGGTTTTGGGAGCCAAACGCAGCGAATACGACGACCTCACTGGCAAACTGCGCGCCAGCGACGAGCGGCGCTTGCAGATCGAGCGCGAACTTGAGCCCATGCGCAGCCGCATCACCGAGTCGCAATTGAAGGAGCAGGCCGCACGCCTTGGTTTTGAGCAATACGAGCAATTGCTCGTGGAGGCGCAGGCCAATCTGGAGGCGGTGGCCGAGTCGATCACCCGCGGCAATGTGAAACTGGGCGGGCTGCAAAGCGATATCGACCGTCTGCACCGCGAAGTGGCGGCTCTGGGTGCCGTGAACCTGGCGGCTCTGGACGAACTCACCACCGCCCGTGAGCGCAAGCAGTTCCTCGATGCACAAACGGCCGATTTGACGGAAGCCATGACGACGCTGGAAGACGCGATCCGCAAGATTGACGGCGAGACGCGCGAGTTGCTCTCTGGCACCTTCAATACCGTCAACGCGCATTTTGGGAAGATGTTCCCCGAGTTGTTTGGCGGTGGCAATGCGCGCCTGGAGATGACCGGGGCAGAGATCCTCGATTCCGGCGTGCAAGTCATTGCCCAGCCACCCGGCAAAAAGAACCAGACGATTCACCTGCTCTCGGGCGGTGAAAAGGCGCTGACCGCCATCGCACTGGTATTTGCCATTTTCCAGCTCAATCCGGCGCCGTTCTGTCTGCTCGACGAGGTCGATGCGCCGCTGGATGACGCCAACACCGAGCGTTATGCGAAACTGGTCACCAGCATGAGCAAAGAGACCCAGTTCCTCTTCATCAGCCACAACAAGATTGCCATGGAAATGGCCGGCCAGTTGATCGGCGTGACCATGCAGGAGCAGGGCGTGAGCCGCATTGTGGCGGTCGATATGGAACAAGCTGCAAGTTTTGCGGAAGCTGCTTGATCCATGCCCATCAGCGATTTCACTTTGGGGTTGGCCATTGCAGGCGGACTGGTGCTGGCGGGCGTGGTCGCGCACGGTGCCTGGAACGCACGGCGAAACACCCCCCGCCAGGCGCGACCGGACGATGATCAGCCATCGCTCGACCCAATCCAGCCGCGTGAACTTCTGGAGCCACAGCTGGACGCTGATGCCCTTTTGCGAACAACGGATGGGCTTGGTTTGCCGGGGGCCGAGAAAAAAGCTACTCTCGACGCACTGATCGACGTGATTGCGCCTATCGCACTGGACGATACCGTTTCAGGTGAAGCCGCATTGAGCGCCATGCCGGCCACGCGCCGGGTTGGCACCAAACCTTTCGCCGTTGAAGGCCTGAACGCGGTACACCGCCAATGGGAGTCGCCCGCCGGCGGCCAGCGTTATGACGCCTTTCAGGCTGGTGTGCAGCTGGCCAACCGCTCGGGGGCGCTCAACGACATCGAATATTCCGAATTTGTCATCAAGACCCAGGCCTTTGCCGATGGGCTCAATGGCGCGCCGGAGTTTCCGGAGATGCGGGACGAAGTTGCGCGCGCGCGCGAGCTCGACGCTTTTGCTGGCGATCACGACGCCCAGTTGAGCTTCACCATTCGCGCCAGACACACCGCCTGGAGTCCGGGCTTCATTGCCCAAAATGCCGCGCGGCTCGGGTTTGTAGCCGGTGTGATTCCTGGCCGCATGGTGTTGCCCGCGAGTGTTGCAGGGATGCCGCCAATTCTTGGCCTGGGTTATGACACCCAGGCGGCACTGGCCGAAGACCCCACCCAGGCGGCCGTACGCGAAGTCACCCTGAGCCTGGACGTGCCACAGGTTGAACGCGCCGAGCGGCCGTTTGTACACATGCGCGAGTCAGCTGCCTCGCTGGCGCAGTCGATGGATGGCGTGGTGACCGATGACAACGGGCAAGCGCTGGCCTCCGACGCCATGGACCTGATCGGCTCGGAGCTGGAAAAACTTTACGACACCCTGGACGACCGCGATTTTTCAGCAGGCTCGGTGCTGGCGCGTCGACTGTTTTCCTGATGGTTGTCGCCCCTGACGTGGCGGCACGTGTTCGGGCGTTGCGCGAGCAACTGCACGTTCACGCACACCGGTATTACGTGCTGGACGAGCCCACCATTCCCGATGCGCAATACGACCTCCTGTTCCAGGAGTTGCAAACGCTGGAGTTGCAATTCCCGCAGCTTCAAACACCGGACTCTCCCACGCAACGTGTGGGTGGCAAACCTCTAGCCCAGTTTGCGCCAGTGCGTCACGCGGTGCCCATGCTCAGCATCCGGACAGAAACCGATACCGAGGCCAGTGGCGCCCTCAGTTTTGACGCCCGGGTGCGACGTGAATTGGGTTTGGACGAGACCGACCCGCCAATCGAATACGTCGCTGAACCCAAATTTGATGGCCTGGCCATGAGCCTGCGCTACGAGCACTGTGTGCTGGTGCAAGCTGCCACAAGGGGTGATGGTGAAACCGGCGAAGACGTGACGCAAAACATCCGCACCATTGGCCAAATCCCATTGAGGCTGCCCGCTGGCGCCCCTGAAATTCTGGAAGTGCGCGGCGAGGTCTACATGCGCCGCGACGACTTCGAACTGCTCAATGAGCGCCAGCGCGAGAAGATCGCCAAAGGTGCCAGGGGCGAAAAAACCTTTGTCAACCCTCGCAACGCTGCGGCGGGGGCAGTGCGGCAGCTCGACCCTGCCATTGCGGCCCAACGGCCATTGAGTTTCTTTGCCTACGGCTTGGGAGACATGACACCTGCTGATCAGGGCGGCCCACAGTTCAAAACCCACTTCGAACTGCTGGAAACCGTAAAAGATTGGGGGTTTCCGGTTTCGGGTCTCGTCAGTGTTGCTCATGGCGCTACCGAATTAGTAGCGTATCACCAACGCGTTGGCCGTCAGCGTGACACGCTGGGGTTTGACATTGATGGTGTTGTTTATAAAGCCAACAGCCTCGCGTTGCAGCGTCAGCTGGGTTTCGTGACGCGCGAGCCGCGCTGGGCAGTGGCGCACAAATACCCGGCGCAGGAGCAGACGACCACCGTGCTGGCTATTGATGTGCAGGTGGGCAGAACCGGCAAGCTAACCCCGGTTGCCAAGCTGACGCCGGTATTTGTGGGCGGTACAACGGTGTCCAACGCCACCTTGCATAACGAAGATGAAGCCCGCCGCAAAGACGTGAGAGTGGGTGACACCGTGGTCGTGCGCCGCGCCGGCGATGTGATTCCGGAGGTTGTCTCGGTGATGCTGGACAAACGCACCGGCGACGCACCGATTTTCACCATGCCGCACATTTGCCCGGTGTGCGGCAGCGCCGCAGTGCGCGAGGAAGACGAAGCCGATTACCGCTGCACGGGCGGCCTGTTTTGCAGTGCACAGCGCAGCCAAGCGTTGGCCCATTTTGCCGGACGGCAAGCGATGGACATAGAGGGATTTGGAGATGAAATTATTGAACGTTTCGTTCAGCAAGGCGTCCTGTCCACGGTCGTGGATTTCTACCGTTTGACAGAAGATCAGCTAATGGGTTTTGTCCTGAGAGAAGAAGCGCACGTATATAAAAGCGGAGATTTAAAGAATAAGCAGGTAAGGATTCGGAAGGACTTGGCAACAAAGTTGCTGTCGTCAGTGGAAATTTCTCGAAGTCGACCTTTAGCCAAGGTAATTTTTGGACTGGGAATACGCCATGTAGGTGTGACAACTGCAAAAGATTTAGCGCGTTTTTTTGGATCGCTAGACCCGATGGCTGTGGCTGTGCCTGATGTTTTATTGTTAATCGAAAATTTGGGTAAAACGACTGCGAAATCAATCACGGACTTTTTTGCCCAACAGCACAACAAAGAAGTTTTGCACGATCTTCAGAAAGAATTGAATTCGACGCTCCCAACGAAGTCAGAGCGCGTTGGGTCAATCTCGTTTTCGCGCCTTCTGGCTGCTTTGTCCATTAAGGGTGTGGGTGCAACAACTCTTGCGCAACTGGCGCGCCGGTTCGGGACACCTGAAGAATTAATAGTTCTGGGGGGCAATTCACAGTTGGTTTCGGGTACGCCCGAGGCGCTGGTCTACGAGGAGTTGCTCTCAGGTAGATGGAAAGAGGTGTTGGTCCAAGTCCACAAGCTTGGCATTGATTGGGATAGCGACAAGCCGCAGAAAGACAATGCGTCAACACCTTTGGCTGGTAAAAGTATTGTGATTACGGGTTCTTTGGAGAAGCTTAGCCGTGAGCGGGCAAAGGAGTTGGCAGAGTTGGCTGGGGCCAAAACTGCTGGCTCAGTATCGCGGAAGACCGATCTAGTCGTTGCAGGCCCAGGGGCTGGCAACAAGCGAGTTGACGCGGAAAAACTGGGAATTCGTATTGTCGATGAGTCCGAGTACCTTAATTTGCTGAAAGCATCTGGAGTTTTGAATGAGTAATCAATTTGCCGTCGCGTCGGCTACAGAATCCAGACTGTTGAAAAGAAGTTGTGAGTCGTTGATTGGCATATGTAGCGGATTGGTCGCCGATGGGGAGCTGAATGACAAGGAAATTGTTTTCCTCAGTACTTGGCTCGCAGAAAATGAATCAATTAGTCGAACGTGGCCGGGTGAAGTAGTAACAGCGCGAATTCGTGAAATTTTGGTGGATGGACTAGTGACCGACACAGAACGGAAATATTTGGTCGAGACATTGCAAGGCTTAGTTGGAGGATCATTTGCCGAAACTGGGGCCGTTCCCAAAGGGGCCAATTCATTGCCTGTCAACGATGCAGTTGTTGTGGATGTGTTAGCCAGGTGTTTTTGCTTCACAGGTCAATTTCTATTTGGCACACGATCAGCTTGCGAACGCGCTGTAGAGAATCGCGGCGGGTTGGTTAGCCCTTCTGCTACACGGAAGACAGAGTTTTTGGTAATCGGAGAATTGGCTAGCCGTGCGTGGAAGAACACCTCTCACGGATCCAAAATTGAACAGGCGCTAACGTTGCAATCTCAGGGTGTTCCGATTCAAATAATTTCAGAAGCGCGTTGGGTTGATTCGCTCAGGTAGTCCAAAATTTTCTTTCAGGACGCGTGCACCGGTGCATTGTGAGTCAAAGTGTTCGGACTTGAAACTATTAAACTTCATAAATGAATCGTCAAAATGCGCTACAGCTACTTGCTCGGCACAAGGCTGAACTGACTCGACAATTCGGTGTGAGCGAGTTGGCATTATTTGGATCGGTAGCCAGAGACAGCGCCAAAGCTACCAGTGACATTGATATTCTGGTTAGTTTCAACGGGCCGGCAACTTCCGCGAGATTTTTCGGCGTTCAGTTCTATCTGGAGGATCTGCTGGGCCGACGAGTCGATCTGGTGACCGAAAAGGCGCTACGGCCGGAATTGAGACCTTTCATCGAACGGGAGGCCGTGCATGTCTGAATCGACGCCGGATCGGGCTTGGTCGTTTTATATCGACGACATGCTCGACTTTTGCGAGCAGGTTGGAAGGTTCACGCACGGCATTGATCAAAAACAATTTGTGGCGGACAGGATGCGTTTTGACGCGACGGTCCGCAACCTCGAATTGATCGGCGAGGCGGCAACACATGTGCCGGATCTTGTCAGGAAAAGCGCTCCAGACATACCCTGGCGGATGATCATTGCAACTCGCAATCAGCTTATCCATGGTTATTTGGGCGTCGACAACGACACGTTGTGGAGCATTATAGAAACCGATATTCCTGCGTTATGGTCAGCGTTGAGGCAACTGAAGTTGGACAAGAGCCGTGGCAGTTCGTGACATCCTGAAGATGGGCGACGCGCGGCTTTTGCGCGTAGCCGGCCCGGTCGTGCAATTCGACACCGACGAACTGCACTTGCTCATCACCGATATGCTGGACACCATGCGCGCGGCCAACGGGGCGGGTCTGGCCGCACCGCAGATTGGCGTCGATCTGCAACTGGTGATCTTTGGCAGCGGCGAAGTGAACCCGCGTTACCCCGAGGCGCCGCCCGTACCGCGTACCGTGTTGATCAACCCGGTGATCACACCCATTGGCGACGCTGAAATCGACGACTGGGAGGGTTGCCTGTCGGTGCCGGGCCTGCGTGCTGTGGTGCCGCGCTGGGCGCAGATCCGCTACACCGGTTTTGACCAGTTTGGCGACCCGATTGCCCGTGACGTCGACGGATTTCACGCGCGGGTTGTGCAACACGAGTGTGACCACCTGGTGGGCAAGTTGTACCCGATGCGGGTGCGCGATTTCCGCCAGTTTGGCTTCACCGAAATCCTGTTTCCGGGAATTGCAGCGTCTGAGGACGACTGAAGCTTGCGCCATTTGATCGGACCGCCTATCACGGCCCGGACTTGCATCAGCTCAGGCTGCCAGCGCTTCCAGCAATTCGGTTTCAATTTCGATCTGCGCCTTGTTCTGCTGAAGCTCAGCGCCATCGATCAAAAAGCTGTCGTCCACCCGCTCTCCCAAGGTGGCAATTTTGGCCAGGTGGAGGTTGATGCTGTGCTTGGCCAACACGCGTGCCACGCTGTACAGAAGGCCAACCCGGTCACTGGCGGAAATGTTGAGCAACCAGCGTTGGCCTTTTTCGTCGGGTCGCAGGCTAACTCGGGGCGCGATCGGGAAGCTCTTCACGCGGCGGGAAACGCGCCCTTTGCCCGGTGGTGGAAGCGCGCCCGTGCGACTGATGGCCAGACCCAGACCATGCTCCAGAAGCGCTGTCAATTCGCGGTACTCTGCGTCACTCTCGGCGGTATCGATTTGAAAAGTGTCCAGCGCATGACCATTTTTTGCCGTGTGGATACGGGCATCCAGGATGCTGAACCCATGTTGGTCAAAATAGCCGCAGATGCGTGCGAACAGGTCTGGCTGGTCCGGTGTGTAAACCAGCACCTGAAGTCCCTCGCCCACAGGCGAGCGGCGCGCGCGAACAATGGGCGTTTGGGAGCCCACATGGCGTGACAGCTGGCGCGTGTGCCAGGCGATGTCTGCGGCATCGTGGCGCATGAAATAGCCCACGTCCAGCGTATCCCAGAGCACCTTATGGGCTTCAAAGGGCAGGGCGGCCAAAGAGATCATCACCAGCGCTTCGCGTTTTCGCGCTTCGATTTCTGCCTGGGCGTCCGGTGCCCGCCCACCCAAAGCGCGCAGGGTGAGCCGGTACAAATCTTCAAGCAGCTTGCCTTTCCACGCGTTCCAGACTTTGGGGCTGGTACCCCGGATGTCGGCCACCGTGAACAGGTAAAGCGCCGTGAGGTAGCGTTCGCTGCCGACCCGCCTTGCAAACGCCGTGATGACATCGGGATCGCTGAGATCCGATTTTTGTGCAACGTGACTCATGGTGAGGTGTTCGCGCACCAGAAATTCGATCAATTGGGCGTCATCAGCGGCGAAGGCGTGCTGCCGGCAAAAACGTCTGGCGTCTGTTGCGCCCAACACGGAGTGGTCACCACCGCGTCCTTTGGCGATGTCGTGAAACAGCGCCGCGGTGTACAAAATGAAGGGTTTGTCCCAGCCACCTGCCAACTGCGAGCAAAACGGGTATTCGTGAGCATGCTCGGCCATGAAGAACCGCCGCACATTGCGCAGCACCATCAGGATATGCTGATCCACCGTATACACGTGGAACAAATCATGTTGCATCTGGCCGACAATGCGCCTGAACACCCACAAATAGCGGCCCAATACCGAGGTCTGATTCATCAGGCGCATGGCGTGCGTTATGCCATCGTGCTGCATCAGGATATTGCGGAACGTATCGCGGTTGACGGGGTCTTTGCGAAACTTGCCACCCATCACGGATCGGGCGTTGTACAGCGCCCTCAAAGTACGTGCCGACAGGCCCTTGATACCCACAGTGGTCTCGTACAGCAGAAAGGTTTCGAGAATCGCATGTGGATTGCGCTGGTACAGATCGTCGCTGCCCACCTCAATCATGCCGGCCTTGTCAAAAAAGCGCTCATTCAAGGGTCGGGGCGCGTGGGTCTGCGGCTGCAGGCGCTCCTCAATGTTCAAAAGCAGGATCTGGCTGAGCTGCGTGACGGCTTTGGCGGCCCAGTAGTACCGTCGCATCAAGGCTTCGCTGGCGCGAACGGGCAGGCGCTTGCCTTCGGAGTTTTCCGATACGTAGCCAAAACTGTTCGCCACGGCGGTTTGAAGGTCAAAAACCAGCCGGTCTTCGCGCCTGTGGGAAATTTGATGCAAGCGCAACCGGATCAATTGCAACAAGGCTTCGTTGCGCTTGATCTGCCTGATTTCAAAAGCCGTGGCCAAGCCGTTGCGGGCAAGATCGTCCCAATTCCGGCCGTATCCCGCCGCTCGTGCCACCCACAGGATGATGTGCAAATCCCGCAATCCTCCGGGTGATTCCTTGCAATTGGGTTCAAGTGAATACGGCGTGTTTTCGAATTTGTTGTGGCGTTGACGCAGTTCCAGATTTTTCGCAACAAAAAATGCTTTCGGATCCACGCTCGCCATGAATTTCCGCTCGAAATCGGCGAAAAGGGTGGCATTGCCAGTGACCAGCCTCGCCTCCAGCAACGAGGTCTGGACAGTGACGTCCTTGGACGCCTCATCCAGGCATTCGGTGACGGTGCGCACGCTCGAACCGATCTCAAGTCCCATGTCCCAGCAACTGCCAATGAAGGCCTCGATTTGCGCCTTCAACAGCGCTTCAGTGCTGGCAGAGCGGTTGTCAGGCAACAGCAGCAGGACGTCCACGTCCGAATGCGGAAACAGCTCCCGGCGGCCAAAGCCACCGACGGCCAGCAGCGCAAACGGATTGTCAAAACCTGCCTGCAACCACAAGCCGCTCAACGCGTCATCGGCCAGCTTTGAAAGCCGAGCCAAGGCGGGCCGCACGCCGCGGGTTGAGGCGCCAATATCGGACACGGATTGCATCGCCGCCGCTTTTTGCGCGCGGTAACTCTCGCGCAAACCCAGCGCAGTGCTCATGTCAGGAATGGGTCGTACCCAATGTCACGCCGTCACGGCTTCCAGCATGAACCCTGGTTTAGCAGGGCTTCCCTGCGACAGGGTCAACACCTCATAACTGTCTTCGGTTACCAGAATTGTGTGCTCCCACTGCGCCGAAAGGGAGTGGTCTTTGGTGACGATGGTCCAGCCGTCCTTCTCCGGACCTTCCTTGATTTCCTTGCGTCCCGCGTTGATCATGGGTTCAATGGTGAACGTCATGCCGGCTTTGAGCACCTCCAAAGTGCCTGGTCTGCCGTAATGCAGCACCTGTGGCTCTTCGTGGAACACCCGGCCAATGCCATGGCCGCAAAATTCACGCACCACGCTGAATCCCTGGCTTTCCGCAAATTTCTGAATGGCCCAGCCTATATCGCCCAAGCGCGCACCGGGTCTGACCATCTTGATGCCATGCCACATGGCTTCATAGGTTATCTGGCACAGGCGCCTTGCTGCAATGGAGGCTTCACCGACGATGAACATGCGGCTGGTGTCGCCATGCCAGCCGTCCTTGATCACGGTCACGTCGATGTTGAGGATGTCGCCCTTCTTGACAGGCTTGTCGTTGGGAATACCGTGGCAAACCTGGTGGTTGATGGATGTGCAGATTGACTTGGGGTAGGGTACGGAGCCGCTTCCCATGTAGTTCAGGGGCGCGGGAATGCCGCCCTGAACCTGCGTGATGAAGTCATGGGCCAGTTTGTCCAGGGTGTTGGTCGTCACACCCGGCAACACGTGAGCAGTGAGGTAGTCCAGAACCTCTGAGGCGAGCCGTCCGGCTGTGCGCATGCCCTGCACACCTTCAGCGTCTTTGTAGGTAATCGTCATGGCAGCGATTATCCCAGAGGGCGAAAACCGTGGTGCATGCGGGGGTGACAGGTAAAATCAGCGGGCTCCAAGGGACACCCGCGAGGCGGTCAGCAAACAGGCTGGCCGACCCGCCAAAGCCCCCCGAAATACTTCCTGAATCTTCCATTAAACCCCGTGACATTGCACATTACCCAATTTGAGGGTGCCAACGCCCTGAGCCTATTTCGCACGCTGCAACTGCTTCCCAGGCTGCAAGCGGCTGATGCACGGGTGTGCGGCCTGTCCGCGCGTTATGTGCACTTGGTCTCGTCAGACACGGTTCCAGACGGCGCACTCAAAAACCGTTTGGCAGAGCTTCTGACGTACGGCGAGCCCCACCAGCCACAGCGCTTTTCGCCATCAGAATCAAGAGTTTGCATCGTGGTTTCGCCACGTTTCGGAACGGTGTCGCCATGGGCTTCCAAGGCGAGTGACATCGCACACAACTGCGGGTTGCCGGTTCGAAGGGTGGAGCGCTTGATCGAGTACGACATCAACCTTCGCCAGCCAGTGCTTGGGAAGGCTTCGGTTTCGCCATCGAATCTCAACAAATTGGCCGAAGTCCTGCATGACCGCATGACGGAAAGTGTGATGTTTGACCGCTCCCAGGCCGCGCAACTTTTCAATGACCTTGCCGTGCAGCCAATGGCTCACGTCGACGTTTTGGGCGCCGGCAAAAGCGCTTTGGTGGCAGCAGACAAGGAATTTGGCCTGGCACTCGCGGCAGACGAAATTGACTACCTTCTGGAGGCCTTTACCCGGCTCGGACGAAATCCGACCGATGTCGAACTGATGATGTTCGCGCAGGCCAACAGTGAACACTGCCGCCACACGATTTTCAACGCCGATTTCACGATAGACGGTGTTGCTCAAAGCAACAGCCTCTTCGGCATGATCCGGCACACCCACCAGAAAAACCCGCAACACATGTTGGTGGCCTATTCCGACAACGCATCGGTGATGGCTGGCACCCGGGTAGAAAGATTTGCGGCCAACGCGGCCGGTGATTTGGGCGGAATGAACCCTGCACCCTATGCCAAGTACACCGAAACCAACCATGTTTTGATGAAGGTTGAGACCCACAACCACCCCACCGCCATTTCACCCTTTGCGGGCGCATCAACCGGTGCAGGTGGCGAGATTCGCGATGAGGGCGCCACGGGCAGAGGGTCCAAACCGAAGGCGGGCCTGACGGGGTTCACCGTGTCGAAAATCAATTGGGGACAGACACCAGACGAACCAAAGACTACCTACGGTCGGCCCGCACATATTGCGAGCCCTTTGCAGATCATGGTGGACGGGCCTTTGGGAGGCGCCGCCTTCAACAACGAATTCGGTCGGCCCAACCTGCTGGGGTATTTTCGCGAGTACGAGCAAACCGTCACCCACACCACCTTTCAAGGTGACGTGTTCGAGCAGCGTGGTTACCACAAGCCCATCATGATTGCGGGTGGTCTTGGCGTCATTGACGCCGGCGCTACAAAAAAGATAGTTTTCCCGGCCGCAAGCCTGCTGATCCAGTTGGGTGGACCCGGCATGCGCATCGGCATGGGTGGCAGCGCGGCCAGTTCCATGGCAACCGGCGACAACGAGGCACAACTGGATTTCGACTCCGTGCAACGCGGCAATCCGGAAATCGAGCGACGCGCCCAGGAAGTCATCAACCACTGTTGGGCGCTGGGCGCGGCGAACCCCATTCTGGCGATTCACGACGTCGGCGCGGGCGGCCTGAGCAACGCCTTTCCGGAACTCACAAATGATGCGGGACGTGGCGCGAGGTTCGACCTGCGCGCTGTGCCTCTGGAAGAGTCCGGGCTGGCTCCCAAGGAAATCTGGTGCAACGAGAGCCAGGAGCGGTATGTGTTGGCGATATCCCCAGACTCACTCGCCTTGTTCAAGGGGTTTTGTGAGCGCGAGCGTTGCCCGTTTGCGGTGGTTGGCGAGGCCACAGAAGAAACTCAATTGCAACTGGTTGACGAAGGGGCCGACAAGCCGGTAGACATGCCCATGAACGTTCTCTTGGGCAAGCCCCCCAGAATGCAGCGCGACGTCAAAACCGTTACACGCGCACTCAAACCGATCAACCTGACAGGCGTTGATCTGCAGCAAGCCGTCGTATCCGTTTTGAGCCATCCGACGGTTGCATCCAAGCGGTTTTTGATCAATATTGGCGACCGTACCGTTGGTGGTTTAAGTCACCGTGACCAAATGGTCGGCCCCTGGCAGGTTCCCGTGGCGGATTGCGCCGTAACACTTGCAGATTTCAAGGGTTTTGCCGGCGAAGTTATGAGCATGGGCGAGCGTACGCCGCTGGCTACCGTGAGCGCACCCGCATCTGGCCGCATGGCCGTGGGTGAAGCCATCACCAATCTTCTGGCCGCGCCCGTAGAACTGGATCGCGTCAAACTTTCCGCCAACTGGATGGCCGCCTGTGGCGAGCCAGGTGAAGACGCGGCGCTGTATGCGACTGTCAAAGCCGTGGGTTTGGAGTTGTGTCCGGCTTTGGGCATTTCGATTCCAGTGGGCAAGGATTCTTTATCGATGCGCACACAGTGGGCAGAGGCTTCGGGTGTGAGCGGTGGTGAGCCTACCACCAAGAAAGTCACATCGCCCGTGAGCCTGATCATCAGCGCCTTTGCCACCTTGAAAGATGTTCGAGGCACGCTGACGCCTCAGCTTGATGCAAAGGAACTCGATACCAGCCTGATTCTCATTGACCTTGGCCGTGGCAAAAACCGCATGGGCGGCAGCATCCTCTCGCAAAGTCTGAATCAGTTGGGCAATGAGGTGCCGGACCTGGACCACCCGCAGGATCTCATCAACCTGGTTAAAGCAGTCAACCTCCTGCGGGCCCAAGGGAAGATTTTGGCCTACCATGACCGCAGTGACGGCGGCCTGTTTGCCACCGTCTGCGAAATGGCCTTTGCCGGCCACGTGGGAGTGTCTCTCAACGTCGACATGCTCATCATGCAGGGTGATGGCATTTCAGACAGCCGCGCCGAGGTGGGTGACAGCAAAAACTGGGCATCACAGGTGAGTGCGCGGCGCGACGAACTGACACTCAATGCGCTTTTCAACGAAGAACTGGGTGTGGTGTTGCAAGTCAAAACCGCAGAGCGCAACGCCGCCATGCAGACCCTGCGCGAGCATGGACTCAGCGCGTTCAGCCACTTTGTCGGCAAGACGCGTCCAATCGACTCCGGCGTGAAAACCGGGGTGGGCGAGATTCAGGTCTGGCGTGATGCCAAAGCCGTGTTCTCCGCGAAGCTGCAAGACCTGCACCAGGTGTGGGACAGCACCAGCTGGAAAATTTGTCAGTTGCGTGACAACCCGGCCTGTGCCGACTCGGAACACGCGCAGACCGGCAACCCGTCAAATCCGGGTCTACATGTTTTCATCGAAGGCAAAAGCCCCGTCGCGAAGACAGGTTCTCCCGAATTGATGCTGTCTCGCCCACGTGTTGCTGTGTTGAGAGAGCAGGGCGTGAACTCACACGTTGAAATGGCCTACGCCTTTACTGAAGCCGGCTTTGAGGCGTTCGATGTGCACATGACCGATCTGCAATCGGGTCGCGCCGATCTGAGAGACTTCAAGGGAGTGGTCGCGTGTGGCGGTTTCAGCTATGGCGATACCCTGGGTGCCGGTATCGGCTGGGCGCGCTCCATCACCTTCAACGCTGCACTGTCTGGACAGTTCAGGGCCTTTTTCGAACGCGCCGACACATTCGCACTGGGCGTTTGCAATGGCTGCCAGATGTTTGCCGAGTTGGCCAACATCATCCCCGGCGCAGAGCACTGGCCACGCTTCACCACCAACCAAAGTGAACGGTTTGAAGCCCGCCTGAGCATGGTGGAGATTCTGGATTCCCCCTCGCTGTTTCTTCAGGGAATGGCGGGAAACCGCATGCCCATCGCCGTTGCGCACGGTGAGGGATTTGCCAATTTTGACCCGGCGAAAGGCGGCAGGGGCAATCCTGGGCAAGTACTGGCCACCATGCGTTTCACCGACAACTTCGGCCAGCCCACTGAAACCTACCCATTCAATCCCAACGGCAGTCCGGGTGGCCTGACGGCGGTCACGACAGCCGACGGCCGGTTTACTGCCATGATGCCGCATCCGGAACGCGTGTTTCGCAACATCCAGATGAGCTGGTCACCACTCAGTCAGGATGCGTTCAGCCCCTGGATGCAGTTGTGGCGCAATGCGCGCCAATGGGTGGGCTAGAGGCATCGCGTCCTCGTCTACCATCGGTTCATGACCACCCATACCACGGCGCATTATTTTCTCGAGGGCTTGGTCGAACTGGACATCGACTACCTGTTCTGCAATCTGGGAACCGACCATGCTCCGCTGATTGAAGAAATGGCGCGCTGGCAGGCCGCCGGCCGGCAACACCCACAGGTGATCCTGTGCCCGCATGAGAACGTTGCCATCCACATGGCGGGCGCTTATGCCGCGATGACCGGGCGCGGCCAGGCTGTGCTGGTCCATGTTGACGCAGGCACGGCCAATGCGGCAATGGGTATGCACAACCTGTTCAGGAGCCGCTTGCCGGTATTGTTGATGGCCGGCCGCTCACCCCATACCCTGCGCGGGGAGTTGCCGGGCTCGCGCGACAACTACGTGCATTTTGTTCAAGACCCGTTTGACATCGCCAGCCTGGTGCGACCCTACGTGAAGTGGGAGTACAACCTGCCCAGCGGCGTGGTGGTCAAGGAAGCGCTGCGGCGCGCCTACACCGTAATGCACAGCGAGCCGCAGGGACCGGCCTACATGACCCTGCCGCGTGAAACCCTGGCGGAATCGTGGCCGGATTCTGAAATTCAGTCTTTTGACAGCGCCCGGTTTGGTGCCGTCGAACCGCGCGGCCTCACGCAGGCGCAGGCAGGCCAAATCGCGGATCGCCTGCTGCGCGCGAAAAACCCCATGGTTGTGACGTCTTACCTGGGGCGAAATCCGGCGGCCGTGGGGCTGCTTGATGCGTTGGCGCAGCTCTGCGGTATCGCTGTCTATGAATCTTCCCCAACCTGCCTTTGCATCCCGCGCAGTTCACCTTGTTTTGCCGGATTTGACCCCGCTGCTGCGCTGCGCGATGCTGACGTCGGTTTGTTGCTGGATGTAGACGTACCCTGGCTGCCAAAGTACGTCAAGGCCAACCCGGCCACCCACTGGACACTGCTTGACACCGATGCGTTGAAAGAAAACTTACCGATGTGGGGTTTCGCTGCGGATGTCCGCTGCTCAGTCGATTGCGCGACGGCCTTGGCCGATGTGCTGGTGGCTGTCAAGGCGCGGCTGCATGTACACCCCGAGTTCACTGTGGCCCTTGCGGCGCGCATGGCCGACCTGTCTGCCCGGCGATTGCGTCGCCTGGACGCAGCGCGAGACGCAGCGGCTGACCCTGGAGAGCACGATGCCCTGTCACCCGCACACGTCTGTGCTGCCATCAACAGAGCGTTGAAGCCGCAGGACGTGGTCGTCAATGAGGCCATACGCAACACACTCAACGTGCTGAATCAAATCCAGCGAGAGCAGCCCCTGACGCTGCTTTCAAGTGCCGGTGGTGGCCTGGGTTACAGCGGCGGCATGGCGCTCGGCGCAAGACTCGCCTTGAGCGGCTCCAACCTTGCGCCCCGAGTGATCCAGATCGTCGGAGACGGTGGATTCCATTTCTCGACACCGTCTTCGGTTTACGCCGTTGCACAGCAGTACGGCTTGCCGCTGTTGACAGTGGTTTTGGACAATGGCGGCTGGCAGGCGGTCAAGGAAGCCACGCTGAGGGTCTATCCAGACGGCGTGGCGGCACAGTCCAACCAGTTTCAGGCAAAACTGGGTGGCGTGACACGCGACTTTGCCAAAGTAGGGCAGGCATTTGGAGCACATGGCGAAACCGTGCGTGATCCCGCAGAGTTGAATGCCGCCTTGGCGCGTTGCCTGAAGGCCGTGGATTCAGGCCAGGCGGCCGTGTTGGTGGTGCGGATCAAGCCGCTTTAAGAATGGACTCCCGTGAATCAAAAGGAACCGAAATGCAAGTAACTCTCCACGCCCCCTTGGCCCTTTTTGTTGTTCTGGGCGCAAGCCTGACGGCATTTTCTGCTGCTGCACAGACCTTCCCGGCCAAACCCATCCGCATTCTGGTGGGGTACGCGTCCGGTGGCGGCAATGACATCATTGCCCGTATCGTCGCCCAAAAACTCGGGGAAAACCTTGGCCAGCCGGTCATAATTGACAACAAGCCGGGGGCGGCCTCGATCATCGCCGCCGACCTCGTTGCCAAGGCGGCGCCAGATGGTTACACCATTCTTATGGGCCCCAGCGGTCCTATCGTCTTCAACCCGGCGCTCTACGCCAAGTTGCCTTATTCGCCGCAGAAGGATTTCGCACCCATCGGCCTGATTGGCGCGTTTCCGCTCATGCTGGTGGTCAATGGCAGTGGACCGATCCGGTCCGTCAAGGATTTGGTGGAAACCGCCAAGGCCAACCCGGACAAAGCCAACTACGGCTCCAGTGCCGCATCGTTCCAGTTTGCCTCTGAGTTGTTCAACATGCGCACCGGCAGCAAATTCGTGCAGATTCCCTACAAGGGCGCGAATGAATCGTCGGCCGCAGTGGCCTCGGGCGATGTGATGATGACCCTGGCCGACCCAAGCTCCATGAACGCCTTGCTGCAGGCCGGGAAGATTCGCCTTTTGGCGACCACCGGTGCGGAGCGCGCTGCGGCCTACCCGGGCGTGCGGACCATGGCAGAAGCGGGTGTGCCTGATTTTGCGATCACGCTGTGGACAGGCCTGCTGGCGCCCGCCGCCACACCCGCACCCATTGTGAAACGGCTGCAGGAAGAACTTGCAAAGACCTTGCGTGACCCGGACGTCCGTGCGCGCCTTGCGGCATTGGCCGTGACGGCTGATACCGGCACCTCCGAGACATTCGCGAAGACCATCGCCACCGAGCTGGAGCTTTGGGCCACGGTTGCCAAGGCAGCCAACATCAAGGCGGCGCCGTAAATTTCAGGCTGGTCGCCCTCAAGCTACGATGGTTTCAGCCCGTCGATGCGGCTATGGAGCAGTGCGAGAAGGTGGGTGCAATGGTTGCGTAAATTGCCGTCTCGCACAGGTTGTTGGTTGAGCCCACAAGTTCTTTCCCACGTTCATTGGCGGAAAACCACCCAATTATTGCCACTACCAACATGACGGCCAAAGCAACCGAGGTCACCAACACGAGAGCGGCTATACACGCGGATACGGCACGGTCAAGAAATCCGGCTTTTTTCTCTTTGTCAGTGCCATCGACACGAAGGTTCCCTTCCCAACCGCAGGAAAAGCGTTCGCACCGAAAGCGGTGGACTGGCACAAACTGGCTGGAAAGGCGGTCGATCGGGCGACGCCAGATGCGCATCAAGGCGCCTTTGCACATCGGGCAGGCGTGCCTGATGGCGCCGCTTGACGTTGGGTTTCCGTACGGTGCAGAAACGGGAGCCGCCGGGGCGTTGGAACCCCCCAGATCGTCTCGGACATTAATGGCTCTGGGCATGAACCCAATATAGGCATGCCGATTTGCCGTGTCTGTGCGATAGGTAACATTGCCGCCGGTCCACGCCGTGCACTATTTGCACACCTGCATCAACAACGCTGGGCTGCGCGACTGCCCTCCACGACGTTACAAAAAAGTGGTCAGCTTACGGCTGCGTTACCGATTTGGGCGCAACGGTGGCGCCATCCACCTTGTTGGCCACAATGGCCTTTGCCACGAACCCGGAGGCTTTCACGTCCTCCACAAAAGCCTTGAGGTAGGCCAAACCGCCTTCGCGGCCTTTGGGCATGCCCATGGCCTGGTCAATGGTCATGAAACGGCCTTCCAGGAGGCGCAGGCCAGGGTGGCGTTTGGCGTCCTGCTGCAGCTGTTGCTTCACGCCTGCGGCGACTTCATGGTTCTCTTTGACCATCATGTCGGTCACCAAGGGCGAGGTGGGTGCGCGCACCAGAGTAGCGGCCTTGATTTCACGGCTCAGATACAGGTCATACGCGCTGGCTCGGCCCACCACTATGCGGGTACCGGCGCGATCCACATCGGCGTTCACGCGGATGGGCGATGACTCTTTGACGAGGTAAGCGCCCTCAATGATGATGTAGGGTGCGGTCTGGCCGATGTCGGCGCCGCGTACGGGGTCAACGGCCACAAATGCCACATCAACCTGCGCGGTCTTCGCTGCCTCAACGGCCAAGCCCGCCGCCGTGAAAGTGACAAGTTCAACCGGCACGCCCAGGCGCTTGGCCAACTCGCGCGCCAAATCCACCGAAACACCTGAAGGTTCGCCTCCCGCTGCGCCCCGTGTGGCCAGGAGCGGGTTGCCAAAATTGATGGCTGCGCGGAGTTTGCCACTGGGCGCCATTTCTTTCACCAGCGCGGGTGAAACGGCTGGCCCCGATGGGCTGGGTGGCGATGCGCAGGCGGACAAAGCCAGCGCGACGGCAAGGCCTTTGGCCGCCATGCCAACAACACGTTTGGGGAAGCGCATAAACGTCAATCGATCCGGAAAGGAGAGGTTTTCTGAGGTGGTGTTCATGCCATGAATCGTACACTTTGCCGATGTTGTCCAAAGACCCTGCGCGCTTCTCGTCGATAGACACCCTGCGCGGTTTCGCCATGGTGTGGATGACGGCATTTCATTTCTGTTTTGACCTCAACCATTTCGGCTGGATCCAACAGGATTTTTACAACAACCCGCTCTGGACCTGGCAGCGCACCTGCATCCTCAGCCTCTTCCTCTTCACAGCGGGAACAGGGCAGGCGATTGCGCTGCATCAGCGGCAAAGCTGGCAACGTTTCTGGCGGCGCTGGTGGCAAGTGGCGGCGTGCGCCGTGCTGGTCAGCGTGGCTTCTTACGCGATGTACCCGGAAAGCTTCATTTACTTCGGCACGCTTCACGGGATCGCCGTGATGCTGGTTCTCGTTCGGCTGACCGCCGGCTGGGGCCAATGGTTGTGGTTGCTGGGCGCGCTTGCCGTCGCGACCAAATTCATCGCTTCAAGTTTTTTGCCATCAATGGCCGATGCACAGGCCCTTCAATGGTTCAACAGCCCGGGCTTGAACTGGTTGGGTCTCATCACGCAAAAGCCGCGAACCGAAGACTATGTACCGTTGCTCCCCTGGCTGGGTGTGATGTGGTGGGGCATGGCGGCGGGGCAGTGGGCGCTGAAGGCGCAACCCGCGTGGTTGGCAGACCGGCAAACGACCAACCGGCCTTCTGTTCGGCCCCTGGCCTGGCTAGGCCGCTGGAGCCTCAGTTATTACATGCTGCACCAACCGGTGATGATTGGCGCGCTGATGGCGTGGAAGTGGTGTGCAGGGTAATTCTGCGCACGGGCCGGTCGCTTACTGGATCTTCGCCTTGGCGCGCAGCTCTTCCTGGAACTTTGCCAATTTTTGCTGGGTGAGCTGTTGCGTGATCTGCGGCTTGACGTCGTCAAACTTGGGCAATTGCGCCTCGCGGATGTCGTCGAGCTTGATGATGTGAAAGCCGAACTGCGACTTCACGGCGGTTTCAGTCATCTTTCCTTTTTCCAGCTTGGTCATGGCGTCTGAGAACTCCTTGACGTAATTGCCGGCCGAGGCCCAGTCGAGGTCACCGCCGTTGGCGCCAGAGCCCGGGTCTTTGCTGGAATTCTTGGCGATCTCGCCGAAATTTCCGCCTTTCTTGATCTGGTCGATGAGGGCCTTGGCCTCGTCTTCCTTCTCCACCAGGATGTGGCTGGCCTTGTATTCCTTGCCGCCGTTGGCAGCGGCAAACTTGTCGTATTCGGCCTTGGTGTCGGCGTCGGTCACCGGGCTTTTCTTCTGGAAGTCGGCAAACAGCTCCCGGATCAACAACTGCTGGCGCGTCAGCTCCATCTGCACCTTGAAGTCTTCCGACGTGTCGAGGCCGCGCTTTTGCGCCTCCTGCATGAACACCTCGCGCGCGATGACTTCGTCGCGGATCTGGCCCTGCATTTCCGGTGTGACGGCGCGGCCGGTCTTGGCGATCTGGCTCATCAGGGCGTCAACCCGCGTTTTTGGAACGGCTTTGCCGTTGACGATGGCGACGTTTTGCGCCAATGCAGAAGAGGCCATGCCGGCCAGCAGAAGGACGCCGGCGAGGGTGGTTGTGAGGTGTTTTTTCATTGGGTTTCGATGGCTATGGCGTGAACGCCCTGGTCTATAAAAATCTGCAGCGAATCATACACAAGCCGATGGCAGGCAACACGGCTTTTGCCGGTAAAGAAAGGTGAAGCGATGCGCACCCGAAAATGGGTGCCATAGGCGGTGCCGTTTGAGCCAACATGGCCTGCGTGCGAGGCGCTTTCATCGAGAACCTCAAGATGGCTGGGGTGCAACTGTTCATTCAGGCGTTGGGCCAATTGGCCGGCCGCGTTGGCGTCGGCTTTGAACACAGGCTCGCCGGCGGCTGGCTGGAGGGTTGAATTCATCAGGTCTTGGGCTCTTCAGATTCAGCCTTGAGGTGCGGGGCGATATAAAGGCCCTGGCCCACGATAAACACCAGCGGAAACACATAACCCCACAGCTTGAAGTTCACCCAGGCGTCAGTGCTGAAGTAGGCTGCCACGTAGGCGTTGAGGGTGGCCATGAAGAAGCAGTAAACGATCCAGATCATATTGAGCCGCATCCAGACGGCCTCGGGCAATTCGAGCTGGCTGCCCAGCAGCAGTTTGAGGAAGTTCTTGCGGTAGCCCCAAAGTGCGATGCCCAGACCGAGGCCCATGGCGAAATACAGCACCGTCGGTTTCCATTTGATGAAACTCTCGTCTTGCAGGGCGAGCGTGAGCGAACCGAACCCCAAAATCAGCGCCAGGGTGATCTTGTGGATCATTTGCAGCTTGCCGTCAAGCTTGTAGGTGATGGCCATCTGAACCAGGGTGGCGGCCATCAGGACGCCCGTAGCCGTGTAAATATCAACCAGTTTGTAGGTGACGAAAAACAGCAGGATGGGCAGGAAGTCGATCAGGATTTTCATTGAATGGGGAACCGTCGGGGTTCTGCGTGCGAATTGATTGTCTCGGTGAATGTCGCGCCAATGCTATAACATATATAGCAATAAACACAATAAATACGTGACTTTAGTGCGGTTTTCATCATAAAAATCGCAAAAACAGGTGGTTTCAACGAATAATTAACACCCATGTTAACAATTTGCAATGGCATGGCTCCGGTTGGCTCAGGATTTCTCAAACGCCAGCGACGCCGAATTCATGCAATACCGCAAGCCTGTAGGCGCCGGGCCGTCTTCGAACACGTGCCCCAGGTGGGCGCCGCAGTCCGCGCAATGCACTTCGGTGCGTTTCATGAACAAAATGCCGTCCACCTTGGTGCCCACGGCATCGTCACCAATCGGCTTGAAATAACTCGGCCAACCCGTGCCCGAATCAAATTTGCTTGACGCGTCAAACAAGGGCTTGTCGCAGCAAATGCAGCGGTACACACCGGCGCCCTTGTTGTCCGCGAGCCTGCCCGTGAACGCGCGCTCGGTTGCCTCGTGCCGCGTGACGTCGAACGCCATCGGCTCGGCACCCTTGGCCTTGAGCAGGGCTTTCCATTCAGCGTCGGATTTTTCGATTTTGTAGGTCATGGGGAGATTTTCTCAGGTTTCGAATGGCCCGTTGCAGGCTCGGGCTGTGGCCACCGGCGCCCCTGCAGCGCTCCGTCTGGAGAATTCATGTCTGACCGGCGGACCGAGGGGCGATGTCAAAGTGCAATACATCCTCCCTCGTGCCCAGCTTGGCGTGCAAGGCAACTGCCGGCGTATCGACCGGATCGGCCTGAATGAAGATCACATAGGCGCCACGCAGCGGCGCGATGGCCTGCAGTTCGGCGATGCGTGCTGTAGCGACACCTTGGTCTTGACATTCAAGACGAACAGCTGATCTCAATCCCCGCCGCCCAGTCCGGCGGGAACCCGGCCCAGGCTTCAAACGCGGGGTGTTCGTCAAACGGCCGCTCCAGCACTGTGAGCAGGTCTTGCACCATGGTGAAGTCTTTCAACTTGGCTTTGCGAATGGCTTCTTCACCCAGGTGGTTGCGCAACACATATTTGGGGTTGGTTTGCAGCATCAACTGGCCTGCGGCGTCACGTGATACGGTTTTAAGACGCGCCGAATAAGACTGCATCCAGTCGTCGAAGGCCGCGCGGTCCAGGAAGAGATCCCGAACCGGGTCGAGCGTGTCACCGCCGACGTGGCGGCTCAAACGGCGCCAGAAGATGGTGAAGTCGACGCGGTCTTTAGCCAGCAGCTTGAGCATGTTTTCAATCAGGCTGCGGTCGCCCGCTTGCACGTCAATGAGGCCGAGCTTGGCGCAGATGCGGGCTTCAAAGGCGGCCGGGAACACGGTTTTGTAGGACTCCAGCGCGGCCACCGCGAGTTCCTGCGCCTGGGCACCTTCGCCCATCAGCGGCAACAGCGCCTGACCGAGCGCGTACAAGTTCCAGTAGGCGATGTTGGGCTGTTTGTTGAAGGCATAACGCCCGCCGGTGTCGCTATGGTTGCAGATGTGGCCGGGCACGTAGGCGTCCATGAACTGGAAGGGGCCGTAGTCGATGGTCAGCCCGAGGACGCTCATGTTGTCGGTGTTCATCACGCCGTGGCAAAAGCCGACGGATTGCCACTGCGCCACCATGGCGGCGGTTTTCTCGCTGACCAGCCTCAAAAGCGTTGCGTACCGATTTGAATAAAAAATATTCGGTGAATTTGATCCTTTTTCAGGAGCAATACATTCATTAAACTCGTGACTTGATGCGTAGTATTTATCAATAATAAAATCTGCCAAAGATTTTAATTCATCGCGTTGGTCGTTGTACGAAAAGTGTTCGAAATGCCCAAAGCGCACAAAACTCGGCGCGACCCGCGTCACCACCGCAGCGGTTTCGATTTCTTCGCGGCGCACGCGGGCATCTGAGCCGGTCACGCACAGGGCGCGCGAGGTCGGGATGCCCAGGCCGTGCATCGCTTCACTGCCCAAAAATTCGCGGATGCTGCTGCGTAGCACCGCACGGCCATCGCCCATGCGCGAGTAAGGCGTGCGGCCGGCGCCTTTGAGTTGCACTTCCAGCCCGCCGCCGTCGCGGCCCCTGGTTTCGCCGAGCAAGATTGCCCGCCCGTCACCCAGTTGCCCGGCCCATTGGCCAAACTGGTGGCCGCTGTAGACGCTGGCCAGGGGTTGGGAGCCGGGCAGAAGCGCGTTGCCCGTCAAGGCCTCGAGCATGGCTTGGTCATTCATCTGGGCCGCAGTCAAACCCAGCAAATCAGCCACCTGCGCACTTTGGCCCACCCAATAAGGCGCAGGCAAAGGCTCAGGCAACAGCTCGGTATAGAAAGCGGGGCCCAGCGCTGCAAAACCGCTTTGCCATGCCAGCGGGGCGGCAGGGCCGTCCGCCAAGCCAACGGGTGCGGGATTCAAAACGGCAGTATTCATGTGAAGATTGTCCCGCAAATCGCATGGGCGCCGGGCGGCTTGGGGTATTCTTCGCGGCTGTGTTCAAACAACGATGGAGCCGCCATGCAAGGGTTGATGCAAAGCCAGAATCTGCTGATTTCGAGCCTGATTGAATTCGCCGAACGCCACCATGGCACGGGCGAAATCGTCTCGCGCCGCGTCGAGGGTGACATTCACCGCTCCAACTACAAACAGATCGCCCAACGCAGCCGCCAGATCGCCACCGCGCTGGACGGCCTGAAGCTGAACTTCAGCGACCGTGTGGCCACGCTGGCCTGGAACGGCTACCGCCACCTGGAGCTGTACTTTGGCGTCAGCGGCTCAGGCCGTGTGTTGCACACGCTCAACCCGCGCCTGCACCCGGACCAGATCGTCTGGATCGCCAACCACGCCGAAGACGCGGTGTTGTGCTTCGACATGACGTTTCTGCCCATCGTCAAAGCCGTATGGAGCCGCTGCACCACCATCAAGCATTTCATTGCCCTGTGTGATGCGGCGGCACTGCCCCAGGATACGGGCATACCCGGCTTGCAGAGTTACGAGGCCTGGATTGCCAAAGAGCCCACCTCCTACAACTGGCCGCAGTTTGACGAGAACTCCGCCTCCAGCATGTGTTACACCAGCGGCACCACCGGCAACCCCAAAGCCGCGCTGTACAGCCACCGCTCGACCATCCTGCATGCGTACGCCGCGGGCATGCCCGACGTGATGTGCATCAGTGCGCGGGATTCGATCTTGCCCGTGGTGCCGATGTTCCATGTCAACGCATGGGGCATTCCGTACAC
>JANNMM010000186.1:0-5070 GCA_031397915.1 Rhodoferax sp.
ACCGACAGCACCTACAGCGACCAGGCGGCTTTCGCCAGCACCTTGTTGAACCGTCCGCTGGACCTGCTGTTTGTGCTGAACGAAATGGAGCGGCTCAATGCCAATGACCCGGGCGCAACGCTCAAGGGCATGGTCAATGCCGACAACACCGGGCTGATCGGTTATTCGATGGGCGGTTACGGCCTCATCAACACCATTGGCGGCGGTTTTGCCGCGCCCATCGTCGGCAACCCTCTGGCGCCACCCAACGGCGTGCTGGCGGCGCGCCAGGCCGGCAACCCGGCCCACACGGCATCGATCGACAAACGCATCAAGGCGGCTGTGGCCTTTGCGCCCTGGGGCTGGAATCGCGGCTTCTGGGATGCCAGCGGCCTGTCCGCCATCAAAACCCCCGTGTTTTTTGTGGCCGGCAGCGTGGACGACGTTTCGGGTTACTCGCCCGGCGTGCGCAACATCTATGAAGGCAGCGTCAACGCACCGCGTTATTTGCTGACCTTCGAGAACGCCAACCACAACGCAGGGGCCCCCATGCCCCCGCCCAAGGAGACGTTTCAACCCGCTGCCAACATGCGGAACATCCCGGCCGAGCACTACATTGACGCCGTATGGGACAACGTCCGCATGAACAACATCTCCCAGCATTTCACGACTGCGTTTTTGGCCAAATTCCTGAAGAACGACGCCGCCATGGACGCTTATCTGAACGTGGTGGAAAACGCCAAAGACGGCAAATGGTCGGCCGAGGCCGATGGCAAGTTCAAGGCTGACCACAACTACTGGAACGGCTTTCCCAACCGCACGGCGGCGGGCCTTCGGCTGGAACAACGCAAGCCCTGACCAGACATCACGGGCCAGCCCTGGCAAGGGCGGTCACAGGCTTTACCCCAGCTTTACCGGCGCGCCAAGCCCCCTTGGCATGACCGGGTTGCAATGGGCCTCCATGACAAAATCCGCCCATGACAAAACCTGTGCCGGTTTCTCCTGATTCGACCCGCCTTCCAGGCGCATGGCTGCAGCACGGGCGGGCCAGCCCCTCCATCCTGTGGATGGCGCTTTTGGCTGTTGCAACGGGCGCAGGAGGCTGGTGGCTTGGGCAACGCAGCGATGCAAAAGCGCTGGACGGTGTTTCGCCGTCTTCTGCATCCTCACCTGCATTGGCAGCATCTGGCGCCGCAGGTGCCGCGAGTGGTGCGGGCGGCGCAACCGGCTCCGGCAGCGCCGCCGCCCGGCGGTTCGGCGGCGTCAACCGCGTGCAACCGGTAACGGTGGCGGTTGTGAAACGGCAGGACGTGCGCGTCATCCTTTCGGCCATCGGCAACATCAGCGCGCTGAACACCGCCGTCGTGCGCGCCCGCATTGATGGCGAACTCAAGGCGATCCGCTTCAAGGAAGGTCAGCTCGTGCGTGCCGGCGCGTTGCTGGCAGAGATCGACCCGCGCAGTTACGAAATCGCGCTGGCGCAAACCCAGAGCGAGCTGGCCAAAAACCAGGCCACGCTTAAGAACGCACAGCTGGATCTGGCGCGGTACAAAGACCTGCTGGCCAAAGACTCCATCGCCAAGCAGCAGGTGGACACCCAGGAATCGCTGGTGAACCAGCTCGCCGCCAGCCTGCGCACCGACCAGTCGCAGGTTGACAATGCGCGGCTCCAGTTGAGCTACACCAAAATCACGGCTCCGATCAGCGGGCGTCTCGGCCTCAAACAGGCCGACCTGGGCAATGTGATCCGCTCGGGCGACGCCAATGGCCTGGTCACCATCACGCAGACACAACCCATCAGCGTCGTATTTGCCGTGCCGGAGTCCAACCTGCCGCTGATCACCCGCAAACTCAAAGGCACCGAGCCGCTCACCGTGGAGGCCTGGGACCGCGAGCAGCGCACGATGCTGGCCACCGGCAAAGTCAGCACGACTGACAACACCATCGACCCGGTCACGGGAACGATCAAGGTCAAGGCGGAATTCGCCAATGCCGACGGTTCGCTGTTTCCCAACCAGTTCGTCAACATCAAGCTGCAGGTCAACACGCTTGAAGCGGCGTTGGCCGTGCCCTCGGCGGCCATCCAGCGCGGCGCGGCGGGCACCTTTGTGTATGTGGTCAAACCCGACAGCAATGTCGCGATGCGACGCATCCGCATGGGCGCAGCCGAGGGCGACTGGGTCAGCGTGCAAGGTGAACTCGAAGCCGGCGAACGCGTCGTGACCGACGGCGCTGACCGTTTGCGTGAAGGCGCCAAAGTCGAAGTGATCACACCGCTACCGAGGGCTGGCGCGGGCGCTTTTGCAGGCGGTGGTGGAGGTGCCAGCGGTGGCGCGCGCGCGGGTGCCGCTGCAGCAGGGGCGAGTGCACCACGGGATGCCGGGTCACGCGGGCCTGCATCGACGTCGGCCGCGGCTACGCCGGCGCCGTCTGCTGATGCCCCATCCACTACGCGTTCTGTACCCACGCCCACGCCCGCACCTGCCGCTGCCACGCCGGGCGCAGGCTCAAGCGCCTGGATCGACCAGTTGCCCCCGGATGCCCAGGCCCGTGTGCGAAGTGTGCTCGAACGCATCGGGCCGGAAGCGGCTGCGAAGGTGAACAAGATGACGCCCGACGAACGCCGCGCCTTCTTCCAGCAGCTGCGGGCGCAGCGCCAGCAGCAACAAGACTGAACGCGTCGCCCGATTTGGCGCACCTGGCATGAACCTGTCCCGCCTTTTCATCCTGCGCCCGGTGGCGACCTCGCTGCTGATGGTGGCGATCCTGATCGCGGGCGCGCTGGCTTACCGCCTGTTGCCGCTCTCGGCCCTGCCGGAGGTGGACTACCCGACGATCCAGGTCACTACCCTGTACCCTGGCGCCAGCCCGGATGTGATGACCTCGGCCGTTACCGCCCCCTTGGAGCGCCAGTTTGGCCAGATGCCCGGCCTGACGCAAATGTCGTCCACCAGCTCGGGTGGCGCGTCGGTCATCACCCTGCGTTTTTCGCTGGACGTGACGCTCGACGTGGCCGAGCAGCAGGTGCAGGCCGCCATCAACGCCGGCGCCAACCTGTTGCCCAGCGACCTGCCGATGCCACCGACCTACAGCAAAGTCAACCCGGCGGACGCGCCCATCCTCACGCTGGCCATCACCTCACCTTCGCTGCAGGTTTTTCGCATCAACGACCTGGTGGAAAACCGGCTCGCACCCAAACTCTCGCAGGTACCCGGCGTTGGCCTGGTGGCGATTGCCGGTGGCAGGCGGCCCGCTGTGCGCATCCAGGTCAACCCTGGCGCGCTGGCCGGCGTGAACCTCTCAATGGAAGACCTGCGCACCAGCATCAACGCGGCGAACGTGAACCAGGCCAAGGGCAGTTTTGATGGTGCGGCACGCGCGTCGACGATTGACGCCAACGACCAGTTGAAGTCCGCCGCCGAATATGCGAACCTGATCGTCACCTACAAAAATGGCTCGCCAGTTCGTCTGAACGACGTTTCCAGAATCGTCGACGACGCCGAAAACACACGCCTCGCCGCCTGGGCCAATGCGATGCCGGGCGTCATTCTCAACGTTCAGCGCCAACCCGGCGCCAACGTGATCGAAACGGTCGATCGCATCAAGGCCTTGCTGCCGCAGTTGCAGGCCACGTTGCCCGCGTCCATCGATGTACAGGTGTTGACCGACCGCACCACCACCATCCGCGCCTCGGTGCGCGATGTGCAGATCGAGCTTCTGCTGGCCATCGCGCTGGTGGTCGCGGTGATTTTTGTCTTTTTGCGCAGCGCCTCGGCCACACTCATCCCGAGTTTTGCGGTGCCGCTGTCCATCGTCGGCACCTTCGGCATCATGCACCTGGCGGGTTTTTCCATCAACAACCTGACGCTGATGGCGCTGACAATCTCCACCGGCTTCGTGGTGGACGACGCGATCGTGATGATCGAAAACATTGCACGGTACGTGGAGAAGGGCATGCCGCCGATGCAAGCCGCGCTAGACGGCGCCAGGCAGATTGGCTTCACCATCATTTCATTGACGATTTCGCTCATCGCCGTGCTCATTCCGCTCTTGTTCATGGGTGATGTGGTGGGGCGGCTGTTCCACGAGTTCGCCATCACCCTGGCGGTTGCGATCTTGATTTCCGCGGTTGTCTCGCTCACCCTCACCCCCATGTTGTGCGCGCGCCTGCTCAAACACACCCCCGAAGAAAGTCATGGCTGGTTGTACCGGGCCACTGGTCGTGCGTTTGAGACCACCATCCACCGCTACGGCCAGATGCTCAATTGGGTGCTCGACCGCCAATTCGCCACGATGCTGGTCTTCGCCATCACGCTGGCGCTGTCCGCCTGGTTGTATTTTGTCGTGCCCAAAGGTTTTTTTCCGCTGCAAGACACGGGTGTGATCCAGGGCATCACCGAAGCCTCGCAATCCACGTCGTTCGGCGCGATGGCCGAGCGCCAGCAGGCGATGGCGGAATTGATCCTCAAAGACCCGGCCGTGCAAAGCCTCTCGAGTTTCATCGGCATCGACGGCGGCAACACCACGCTGAACGCGGGGCGCCTGTTGATCAACCTGAAGCCCAAAGCCGAACGCGACGCCGCCTCCAAAGACATCGCCAGCATCATCCGCCGGATCACGGAAAACACCCGGAAAACGCCTGGCATCGAGCTCTTTCTGCAGCCCGTGCAAGACCTGACGATTGAAGACCGTGTGGCCAAAACGCAGTACCAGTTTTTGCTCTCCAGCCCCAATATTGACGAGCTGAACGCGCAGACCAACGCGCTGCTGGAGCGTCTGCGCACCCTGCCGCAACTGGCCGACGTGGCCAGCGATTTGCAGGACAAGGGTTTGCAGGCCTATGTGGAGATTGACCGCGCCGCGGCGGGAAGACTTGGTGTGACCGTCGCCGGCATCGACAACGCGTTGTACAACGCCTATGGACAGCGATTGATCTCCACGATCTTCACGCAATCCAACCAGTACCGCGTGGTGCTGGAGATGGCGCCCGAGTTCAAGGTCGGCCCGCAGTCTCTGGGCAATCTGTACGTGCCCGCCAATAGCGCGGCGGCGATATCGTCATCATGGTCGTGGAGGATACGGACGAGGGTG
>JANNMM010000159.1:0-13379 GCA_031397915.1 Rhodoferax sp.
TCGCGCGCGATCCCAAGGGCGGCGACACCGACCAGATCAAGGGCGTGGCCTCGGGGGAATGCGGCATTGCCGTGACCAACACCTATTACCTGGCGCGCATTTTCAAATCGAAAGACCCGGCGGACCAGGCTATCACCAGCAAAATCGGGGTGTCGTTCCCGAACCAGTCGAGCTGGGGCACCCATGTCAACATCGCTGGCGGCGCAGTAGCGAAATACGCCAAAAACCAGGCCAGCGCGGTGAAGTTTCTCGAATATTTGGCTAGCCCCTCAGCACAGAATTATTTTGCTGACGGCAACAACGAATGGCCAGCGGCCAAAGGCGTGGCCGTGAACAACCCGGCCCTCACGGCCATGGCTGGCGATGGCTTCAAGAGTGAAACGATTCCGGTCAGCGCCATCGGGAAAAACCAGGTGAAGGTGCAGCAGATGCTGGATCGCGTCGGATTCAAATAGGCCGTGCAAATGAGCGTTTAAGGGGCACAAAGGGACTCAGCTATCCTTCGGGGCCACTGTTTGCCCTCTAAGGAAGCCCCATGAAAGTGCTCGGATACCTGGTTTTGCTGGTCTTGGTGTTGGCCCTACTGGCCGTGATTGCGGGGCAATTGGGACTGCTTCGGGGCAAGGCGCCGTCGAATCTGGGCGTGCGAGACGGCAAACTCAAGCCGCCTTCGAAAACCCCAAACAGCGTGACCAGCCAGGCCCTGCTTTATGCTGACCATCCGCAGTTGGCTTACGCCAACATCGAACCGATAAAATTTACGGGCGATGCGGATTTAGCAATGAAAAAACTCGCTGATTTACTAGAAAAATCAGAGCGAACTATCGTTGTTTCACGTGACTTAACCTACATCCGCGCCGAGTGTTCTACGGCGCTGATGAAATATACCGACGACGTTGAATTCTGGCTGGACAAGACCGCCGGCGTAATCCACGTGCGCTCTAGCAGCCGCGTGGGGCGCAAAGACTTTGGCGTGAACCGGGCACGCATCGAATCGATACGCGCCCAATTCAACGCGGCGTCTTAATCGGCAGCGGCGGCTTCTGCCGCTTTAATCGGCTGCGGCGGCTTCTGCCGCCTCGGGCTTGGCCTTGCCTTCTTTCTTGGGCAGCGGCTGAATGTCGAGCAACACTTCGCCCTGCTCCACACCTTTTTCGTCGGTGGTGATTTTCATGTCCACCGTGAGGCGGCCGCCGTCGGTCAAACGGCCAAACAGCAACTCGTCGGCCAGGGCACGGCGGATGGTGTCCTGGATCAGGCGCTGCATCGGGCGCGCACCCATAAGCGGATCGAAGCCCTTTTTGGCCAGGTGTTTGCGCAAGACGTCGGTAAAGGTGACGTCGACCTTCTTGTCGGCCAGTTGCGTCTCGAGCTGCAGCAGGAACTTGTCGACCACACGCAGGATGACGTTTTCATCGAGCGACTTGAAGCTCACTGTGGCGTCGAGCCGGTTGCGGAACTCGGGTGTGAACAGGCGCTTGATGTCGGCCTGCTCGTCTCCCGCTTCACGCGGGTTGGTGAAGCCGATGGTGGCCTTGTTGATGGTCTCGGCGCCGGCATTGGTCGTCATGATGATGATGACGTTGCGGAAATCCGCCTTGCGGCCGTTGTTGTCGGTCAGCGTGCCGTGGTCCATCACCTGCAACAGGACGTTGAAGATTGCGGGGTGCGCCTTTTCGATCTCGTCGAGCAGCAACACGCAATGCGGCTTCTTGGTAACGGCTTCGGTGAGCAAACCACCC
The DNA here is from genome assembly GCA_031397915.1 of Rhodoferax sp. Lineage (GTDB taxonomy): Bacteria > Pseudomonadota > Gammaproteobacteria > Burkholderiales > Burkholderiaceae_C > JANYCG01. The sequence goes on from JANNMM010000159.1 coordinate 1,743, forward strand.
TGGTCAAAGCCCACGTACCCGGGCGGCGCGCCGATCAGGCGGCTCACGGCGTGTTGCTCCATGTATTCGCTCATGTCAAAACGGATCAACTCAATGCCCATGATGTAGGCGAGCTGTTTGGCGGCTTCGGTTTTGCCGACGCCGGTGGGGCCGCTGAAGAGAAACGAGCCGATCGGCCGGTCGCCCTTGCCCAGGCCCGAGCGCGCCATCTTGACGGCAGAGGCAAGCACGTCGAGCGCCTTGTCTTGCCCGAAGACGACGTTTTTAAGGTCGCGCTCGAGCGTTTTGAGTTTGCCGCGGTCGTCATTGGAGACGTTTGCGGGCGGGATGCGCGCAATCTTGGCGACGATCTCCTCGACCTCAGTCTTGCTGATGATCTTCTTGCGCTTGCTCAAAGGCAAAATGCGTTGCGCGGCGCCGGCTTCGTCGATCACGTCGATGGCTTTGTCGGGCAAATGGCGGTCGTTGATGTATTTGGCGCTCAACTCGGCCGCCGCCTGCAATGCGGCAACTGCGTATTTGACGCTGTGGTGTTCTTCAAAGCGCGATTTCAGGCCCTTGAGGATGTCGACGGTTTCCTGAATGGTCGGCTCAACCACATCCACCTTCTGGAAGCGGCGCGACAAGGCAGCATCTTTTTCGAAAATGCCCCGGTACTCGGTGAAGGTGGTGGCGCCGATGCATTTCAGAGCCCCCGAGCTCAAACCCGGCTTGAGCAAATTCGATGCATCCAGCGTGCCGCCCGAGGCTGCGCCAGCGCCAATCAAGGTGTGGATTTCGTCGATGAACAAAATGCCATTGGGCTTGTCTTTGAGTGACTTGAGCACGCCCTTGAGGCGTTGTTCAAAGTCGCCCCGGTATTTGGTCCCCGCGAGCAAGGCACCCATGTCGAGCGAATAAACCACGGCCTCGGCCAGTATTTCTGGCACATCTTTTTGCGTGATGCGCCAGGCCAGGCCTTCTGCAATCGCGGTTTTGCCAACGCCCGCTTCACCCACCAGCAGCGGGTTGTTTTTGCGTCGCCGGCACAGGATCTGGATCACCCGCTCGACTTCGTACTCACGCCCGATGAGCGGATCTATCTTGCCGTCTTTGGCAAGCTGGTTCAGGTTTTGTGTGTACAGCTCCAGCGGGGACTGCTTTTCGCTTTTTTCGCCGCCGCCCTCTTCACTTTCGGCCTGCGACTCGCCCGATTTGACGGGCTCGGGTGGGTCGGACTTCTTGATACCGTGGGCGATGAAGTTGACCACGTCCAGCCGCGTCACGCCCTGCTGGTGCAGGTAATACACGGCGTGTGAATCTTTCTCGCCAAAAATTGCGACCAGCACGTTGGCGCCCGTCACTTCCTTCTTGCCGCTGCCGGTCGATTGCACATGCATGATGGCGCGCTGGATCACGCGCTGGAACCCAAGTGTGGGCTGTGTGTCGACATCATCGGAGCCTGCCACCTGCGGGGTGTTGTCCTTGATGAAATTGGCCAAAGACTTGCGCAGGTCGTCAATGTTCGCCGAACAGGCGCGCAATACTTCGGCGGCGCTGGGGTTGTCCAGCAAAGCGAGCAGCAAATGCTCCACCGTGATGAACTCGTGGCGCTGCTGGCGCGCCTCGACAAACGCCATGTGCAAACTAACTTCCAGTTCCTGGGCGATCATGAAATTTCCTTCTGCCTTGCTGACGACGTGATGACTGAGCTGAATCGAGACTTCTGATGATTCACTTTATACCTTTTCCGGCACATTCAAGTCCGAGGTGCCACTAAATTTCAACCGGTTCGCTGACACACTTGAGCGGATGACCGGCCTTGTTGGCGGCTTCAAGCACCTGGTCAACCTTTGTTGCCGCCACATCCCTTGAATAGACGCCACAAACCCCTTTGCCGTCCAGGTGAATTTTCAGCATGATCTGCGTCGCCGTTTCAAGGTCTTTGTTAAAGAACTCCTGGATCACGACCACTACAAACTCCATCGGCGTGTAGTCGTCGTTGAGCATGACCACCTGGTACATCTGGGGCGGCTTGGTCTTTTGTGTGCGGCGCTCCAGCACCACCGTACCGCTATCGTCCGGCTCGATCGGGCGGGTCAATGGAGGCGTGGAAGCGGGAGGATTGACTGGGGGTTTTGTCGCCATGTGTCTATTTTAAATTGGTGGCAACTTGGCCGCATTCAAGCGGCCAAAAATAAAACCGCTGAAGGCCAGGCCTTGCAGCGGTTCAGGATTGACCGGGAAGCGAAATTTACATGTTCTCGATCATGACCTGGCCGAAACCGGAGCAGCTCACCTGTGTGGCGCCATCCATGAGGCGGGCGAAGTCGTAGGTGACCTTTTTGCTCAGGATGGATTTTTCCATCGAGCTGATGATCAGGTCTGCAGCTTCTTTCCAGCCCATGTGGCGCAACATCATCTCGGCGGAGAGGATTTCGGAGCCGGGGTTGACATAGTCTTTGCCGGCGTATTTGGGTGCAGTGCCATGGGTGGCTTCAAAACAGGCCACGGTGTCTGACATGTTGGCACCAGGTGCAATGCCGATGCCACCGACCTGCGCCGCGAGCGCGTCGGAGATGTAGTCGCCATTCAGGTTGAGCGTTGCCACCACAGAGTATTCGGCCGGACGCAACAGGATTTGCTGCAGGAAAGCGTCGGCGATGACGTCTTTGACGATGATTTCGCGGCCGGTTTTCGGATTCTTGAATTTGCACCATGGGCCGCCATCAATCGGTACCGCGCCAAATTCCTTTTGCGCCAGCGCGTAGGCCCAGTCACGGAAGCCACCTTCGGTGAACTTCATGATGTTGCCTTTGTGCACGATGGTCAGGTTGGGCTTGTCGTTGTCAATCGTGTACTGGATCGCCTTGCGCACCAGGCGCTCGGTGCCTTCGATCGACACGGGCTTGATGCCGATGCCCGAGGTGTCCGGGAAGCGGATTTTCTTGACGCCCATCTCATCAATCAGGAACTTGATGAGTTTCTTGGCCTTGTCGCTCTGCGCCTCGTACTCGATGCCGGCGTAAATGTCTTCCGAGTTCTCACGGAAAATCACATGTTGGTTTTGTGCGGCTCTTTCACGGGTGACGGCACGCCGGTGAAATACTGCACCGGGCGAAGGCAGACGTACAGGTCCAGTTCCTGGCGCAGTGCCACGTTCAGCGAGCGGATGCCGCCACCGACCGGTGTCGTCAAGGGGCCCTTGATGGACACCACATACTCACGCAAAACCTGCAGGGTTTCTTCAGGCAGCCAGACATCGGGGCCATAAACATTGGTCGACTTTTCACCGGCGTAGACCTCCATCCAGTGGATCTTTCGTTTGCCACCGTAGGCCTTGGCAACGGCTGCGTCGACCACCTTGAGCATGACGGGCGTGATGTCCAGGCCGGTACCGTCGCCCTCGATGAACGGGATGATGGGCTGATCAGGAACGTTGATCGAGTTGTCGGCATTGACGGTGATCTTCTGGCCGACCGGCGGCACCTTGATGTGCTTGTACATGGAATGGGCTCCGTTGACTTTGTGGGGATTGCAGAAATGGATTCGCCGGCGCGGGGGGCCCAGCAACGGGAATCTGAAAGCAGACGCCTGAGCACAGACCTGATCGTTGGCTGATCGTTGGCTATTGGTTGACTATTTGACTCTAGCCTTCGATTCTAGCTTTAAAAATTTCAGGAATCCTGTCAACCGCGTTCAAAGCGGCGCCGTTACGGGTGGGCCTTCTGGAAATTCAGGAGGGAAACTTTCAAACTCACGTGATTCAAAGGACATTGAAATGAACAAATTGCTCGTCGCCCTGATTTCTGGCCTGTTCGCCGTTGGCGCTTTCGCCCAGGCCGCTGCCCCCGCTGCTGCTGCCAAGCCTGCTGCCGCTCCGGCTGCTGCTGCTGCTCCGGCCGCTGCTGCTCCTGCAGTTGCCAAGGCTGAGGACAAGAAAGTTGACGCCAAAGCCATGAAGGCCGAAAAAGCTGCTGCTGCCAAGGCCGCCAAAGCTGAAAAAGCTGCCGCTGCCAAGAAAGCCAAAGAAGAAAAAATGGCCGCCAAGAAAGTCAAATCGAATGTGAAGCCAGTTGCCAAGAAAGAAGAAGCCAAGAAGTAATTCTTGACTCCTCGAAAAAAGCCCACTGATGTGGGCTTTTTTTTCGGGCTTTTTCAATGGCTGGTGGACCGAAGAAGTTCCAAATCCGGGAGAATGTCGCCATGCCCATGACCATTCAATTCGCCAGATTCGCCACTTTTTCATTGCTGGTGGTCGCACTCGCCGGTCAACTCGCCCTCGCACAGGAAACGCCCCAGACCGGATTGCCACGCATCAAGCTCTCAGCGGGCATGCACCAAATCACCGCACAGGTGGCGCAGACACCCGAGCAGCGCCAGATAGGTCTCATGTTCCGCAAGGACATGCCCCAGGTAGAAGGCATGTTGTTTGTGTTTGAACAAGCCAACCAGCAGTGTTTCTGGATGAAAAACACCCTTCTACCACTTACCGCAGCTTTTGTGGACGACGATGGGACCATCGTGAATTTGGCGGACATGAAGCCGCAAACCACCGACTCGCACTGCTCGGCCAAGCCCGTGCGTTTTGTCCTGGAAATGAACCAGGGCTGGTTCGACAAGAAAGGTGTCAAGGCGGGCGCCAGACTTTCCGGGCTGCCTGGCCCCGGCGCGTCTGCCCGTTAGTCCCGCGGACGGTGCCGCGCGCCCTTTCGAGTGCGCCATAATCTCGCCGTCAACTTTTAAAAAGGAATAAATCATGGGTGCCATTTTTCAATCGCTCGGTCGCACTGTATTGGCCGGTGTCGTGCTGCTGGTGGTTCTGATTCTGGTGGCAGGCGGCAACGTCAGCATGAGCCACGCCTGGACAACATTTCTCATGCGCTGGCTGCACGTCCTGTGCGGTGTGATGTGGATTGGATTGCTGTGGTATTTCAACTTTGTGCAGATCCCGTCGATGCCCAAAATCCCGGATGAGCAAAAGCCGGCCGTGAGCAAGGTCATTGCCCCCACGGCACTGTTCTGGTTCCGCTGGGCCGCGTTGGCAACCGTGGTGACTGGCGTGCTGTTGGCCGCCATGAGCGGTTACATCATGGCCGCTTTGGGCCTTCAGAAACCATTTACGGCCATCGGCATTGGCATGTGGCTGGCGCTGATCATGGCGTTCAATGTGTGGTTCATCATCTGGCCCAACCAGAAGAAGGCACTGGGTATTGTCACTGTAGAGCCGGCAGAAAAAACCAAAGCAGCGCGTTTGGCCATGTTGACCTCGCGGGCCAACACGATGCTGTCGATCCCCATGCTGTATTGCATGGTGGCGCAACAAAACGGCGGTTTGTAGAAATTAGACGCGCTGAACTGCCAACCCGAAGGGCCGCCATGCGGCCCTTTTTCTTGCTTACGCGTTGCCGGGCCCCGCGATCAGGTTTTGGAGGTCACTTGCACGCCGAGCTGGCCGGCCTTCAGGCGCAAGGTCAAAGGCTCCCCAACGGCGATTGCGGCGCTGGCGGTCACCATTTTTCCGCTGGCGTCCGTGACCCAGGCATAACCGCGTTGCAGAACCCGTTGTGGGTCAACGCTGGCCAGCCGCAGGGCGCAACGCTCTAGGCGGACCTGGCGTTGTTGCAGTGCCCGCCCGATGCAGACGGGGAAATCAGCCGAAACGCGCCGAAGATCTTCGGTTCGCCGTTTCATGACTTGCAACGACGCAAATTCCAGTCGCTGCTGCTGGGACTCCACGACCACCCGCCGTTGGCCTGCCAGCGCAGATGGCCGTCCGAGGCGCATGGCAGCGTTGTCGGTTCTTTGCTGGCCACTATCGAGCAGGCGTTGCAGAGCCGCTTGCAGACGGCTCTCCTGCCCGTCCAAGGTGTCCAGCCAGGTTTTGCGCGGCAGTGCAGCGAGCTCGGCAGCCGCCGTTGGCGTGGGTGCGCGCAGGTCCGTGACAAAATCGGCGATTGTGAAGTCGGTTTCGTGGCCAACGCCACTGATCACCGGCACCGGGCTTCTGGCCAGGCAGCGGGCGAGTGTTTCGTCGTTGAAGGCCGCCAAATCGTCCATTGAACCGCCACCCCGAACCAGAAGGATCACGTCGATGACCACACCCGCCAGGCCGGGCGGTTTCAAGCGGTACAACAGCTCCAATGCCTGTACCAATTCACCTGGTGCATTCGCGCCCTGGACTGCGGCATTGGCCAGCACAACCGGAATATGGGGAACCCGCCGCTGAAGGGCGGTTGCGAGGTCAGCCAATGCAGCAGCACCAATCGAGGTGACGATGCCAATGCCACGGGGTGCCGTCGAAATGGCGCGTTTGCGGTTGGTGTCGAACAAGCCTTCGGCCGCCAGTTTGTCTTTCAGGCGCAAAAACTGCGCCAGCATGTCGCCAGCACCGGCCTGGCCCATTGATTCAACAATGAGCTGCAGGTCCCCGCGCGGGCCGTACAGGTCCAGCCGGCCACGCAACTCGACCAAGGTGCCGTCCTGGACCTGGAAATCAAGCAAGGTCGCAGCGCGGCGGAACATGGCGCAGCGGAGTTGTCCTGACGAGTCCTTGAGCGTGAAGTAACAATGACCGCTGGACGCCCGTGAGAAGCCGGAAATCTCGCCCTGCACCACGACCGGATTGAATCTGACCTGCAAAGCCTCAGCAATGGCGCGAACCAGCGCACCAATCTGCCACACGGATGGCGTAAACACTGGGTTTGGGTTCTCGACCATCAGGAAAAAAGCAGCTTCCAGCCGGTTTTGCCCGGCAAAGTGCTCCACAGACACGGCGCACGGTTGAAAATCCGGCAAAAACCCCTGGCAATCGACGGGTTTTCAATGCAAGTTATTGATTTCATTTGATTTTTTCTTGCTTAAATTGTCATCAAACTGTCATTAGCGAGATTTGGCGCGGGTTTCAGTGGCCAACTGAGCGACTTCTTCACAAAGTTATCCACAGAAACTGTGCGCCAAATCAGGAGCAAGATTGCGCGCATGGGTAAGCCATAATCTGGCAGCATTTAAACCCCTGTGAAAGACACCCTTTGTTTTCAATCATACAAGCCGCAGGATGGCCGATCTGGCCTCTGATTGCCTGCTCCATTCTGGCCATGGCACTGGTCATTGAGCGCTTTGTCAGCCTCAAAACCGCGAAAGTTGCGCCTCCCCAACTGCTCGAGGAAGCGATCGCTGTGTCAAGGCACAACGTGCCCTCTGTGGATGTCGTGGCGCAGCTGGAGCAAAACTCTGCGTTGGGCGAAGTGTTGGCCAGTGGATTTCGGGCGCTGAACACCAACCCGCGCTGTTCAGAGGCGGACCTGCGCGCCACCATGGAAGGTACCGGACGCATCGTCGCGCACCGGCTCGAGCGTTACCTCAATGCGCTGGCCACCATTGCGTCTGCAGCACCGTTGATGGGCCTTTTCGGCACGGTGGTGGGCATGATCGAGATTTTCGGATCGCAAGCGCCCACAGGGGGCCTTTCCAGTGGCGTCGGCGGCGGCAACCCGGCCCAACTGGCGCATGGCATCTCGGTGGCCTTGTACAACACCGCTTTTGGTCTGATCATCGCCATTCCTTCGCTGATTTTCTGGCGTTATTTCCGCGGGCGTGTGGACGAATACCTGATGACCCTTGAATTGGCCTCGGAACAACTGGTGCGACACCTCAACGTGTTGCGCCGCCCTGGCTGAGCACTGTTCATGAACTTCCGCCCGCGCCAGAAGGAGGAGCCGGAGATCAACCTGATCCCGTTCATCGACGTACTTTTGGTCATCCTGATCTTCCTGATGCTGTCGACCACCTACAGCAAGTTCACCGAACTTCAGCTCAAGCTGCCGGTGGCAGACACCCAGGCCCAGCGCGACTACCCCAAAGAGCTTCTGGTTACCGTCAACAGTGATGGGGCTTATGGCGTAAACCGTGTGGCCGTGCCAGGAAGGGCCATGGAAGACCTGGCCGCGGCGATGGTCAATGGCGCAAAAGCCGGCAAAGACACGGTCGTTGTGATCAACGCAGACGCTGCCGCACGGCACCAGTCGGTCATCACGGTCATGGAAGCCGCGCGTCGAGCGGGCCTCTCGCAGATCACCTTCGCCACACAATCCTCGGCCCAGGCGGCTGGCAAATAACCCATGGCCCAGAGGCCAGCGCCTCACGGTACCGCTGATTCGCGCGCGCCTGAAGGCGCCAGGTTCAGCACCGCCTTGTTGCGCATCTGGAGCAGGCGCGGCGTTGCCGCGTATGCCTTGTGGCCGCTTTCCATGTTGTATGGCCTGGTAATTGCCTTGCGCCAGTGGGCCTACCAACTGGGAATACGCCAATCAAAACGCCTGGGCGTGCCGGTGTTGGTGGTGGGCAATGTCGTCGCTGGCGGCGCGGGCAAAACGCCGGTTGTAATGATGCTGGCGGCTCACTTTGCCGCACAGGGTGTGCGGGTGGGAGTGGTGTCGCGCGGGTATGGGCGCCATAACCGTGACTGCCGCGAAGTGCTCGATGGCAGTCCCGCACTTGATGTGGGTGACGAGCCAAAACTGCTCAAACTCGCCACGGGTGTTCCGGTCTTTGTCGCGCCTAGTCGGTATGACGCAGGTGCCGCGCTCCTTGAAAAATACCCCAGCACACAGCTCATCGTGTGCGACGACGGCCTGCAACACCACGCCTTGCAGCGTGATCTGGAGATTTGTGTGTTTGATGACCGGGGCCTGGGCAACGGCTACCTGCTGCCTGCAGGGCCGCTGCGCGAGGCATGGCCCCGCGCGGTAGATTTCGTTCTCCATACCGGACAGTCTCCCGCGGCCATTGGCGGCTTTTACACGCCCCGCCAATTGAGCCCATTGGCACAAAACATACGTGGTGAAAATATTGCCCTGACTGAATTGGCCAAGAGGCCGCTGGCGGCAGTTGCAGCAATCGCACAGCCGGAGCATTTTTTTTCCATGCTGCGGACCCGGGGCCTGACCCTCGCGCATACCCTTGCGCTACCGGACCACTTCGATTTCAATGGCTGGCAGCCTCCTTTTGATGACGAGGTGACGATAGTTTGCACACAAAAGGATGCTGTCAAATTGTGGCCGCTGCACCCGGATGTGCTGGCCGTTCCACTGACACTCACGCCCGATCCCGCGTTTTTCGCCCAGCTTGATCTGGCCGTCAAGCGCTTGTTGAAATCCTGACTTACTATCATTGCGCCATGGACACCCGACTTCTGGAATTGCTGGTTTGCCCCGTCACCAAGGGCCCGCTTGAATACGACCGCGACAAACAGGAGCTGACCTCCCGAAGCGCGCGCCTGGCCTATCCGGTACGGGACGGCATTCCGATCCTGCTGGAGAACGAAGCCCGGCCCCTCACCGATGAGGAACTCGGGCTGTGACCTCACCCGCTTTCACCGTGCTGATTCCCGCGCGGCTGGCCTCTACGCGCCTGCCCAACAAACCCCTGGCCGACATCGCCGGCAAACCCATGATCGTGCGTGTGGCGCTGCGCGCACGTCTGGCACTCGATGCGGTTGGCAGAGCCCCGGATGTGGTGGTCGCCGCGGACAGCCCGAGCATCGTCGCCGCTTGCGAAGCCCATGGCGTTCAGGCCGTTTTGACGCGCAGTGGCCATGCCAGCGGCAGTGACCGGCTGGCCGAGGCCTGCGAACTGCTGGGCCTGGGTGCTGACGCGATCGTCGTCAATGTGCAGGGTGATGAGCCTCTGATGGAGCCGCAGTTGATCCGCGAGGTGGCCAAGCTGCTGGCCGGCAGCCCGCAAGCCAGCATGAGCACTGCTGCCCACGCGATTGAAACCGCCGAAGACTTTCACAACCCGAACATCGTCAAAGTGGTGCTGGACGCCAATGGCCTGGCGCTTTATTTCAGCCGTGCACCGATCCCCATGGCGCGTGATGGCGCCAGCCCCTTGTGGTGGAAGCCTGAGGCAATGCAACAAACCCAACTGCTTGCGCAGGCTGCGCCGCTGCGCCACATCGGAATTTACGGTTACCGCGCCGGGTTTCTGCGACTTTTCCCCACGCTGGCCCAGGCGCCGCTTGAAGTGGCTGAGGCCTTGGAGCAACTGCGCGCGTTATGGCACGGGCACCGAATTGCGGTGCACGTTTCCCCCACGGTGCCCGGCGGCGGTGTGGACACACCGGCCGATCTGGAGCGCGTGCGGCGTGTTTTTGCGGCGTGAGTCGGCCAATTTGTTGCGGTGCAGTCCGCAGGGCCCGTGCTATTCTTGCGCCCTTGCAGATGACAGCCGCGCCCTATGGCGCTGCACCGCTTTGAAAATAATTCGAGGAGCTTCATGAGACTGATTCTGTTGGGCGCGCCGGGGGCTGGAAAAGGCACGCAAGCGACCTTCATTTGCCAGAAATACGGCATTCCGCAAATCTCCACGGGCGACATGTTGCGCGCAGCTGTCAAGGCTGGCACGCCCCTGGGGCTGGAAGCCAAGAAGATCATGGACAGTGGCGCCCTCGTCGGCGACGACCTGATCATCAACCTGGTGAAGGAGCGGCTCAAACAGCCCGATTGCACCAAGGGGTTTCTTTTCGACGGCTTCCCGCGCACCATCCCGCAAGCCGACGCGATGAAAGCCGCTGGCGTTCAGCTTGATTACGTGCTGGAGATCGAGGTACCGTTTGAGGCCATCATCGAACGCATGAGTGGCCGGCGCTCGCACACGCCGTCCGGTCGCACCTACCACGTGACGTTTAACCCGCCCAAAGTGGATGGAAAAGACGACATCACTGGCGAACCCTTGATCCAGCGCGTGGATGACCAGGAGGAGACCGTGCGCAACCGTCTGGAGGTCTACAACCGCCAAACCCGCCCTTTGGTGGCGTATTACTCGGATTGGGCGAAATCACAACCCGCCGCTGCGCCGCGCTACCGCGCCATCAGTGGGGTCGGCGACGTGGATGCGATCAAGGCACGCGCGTTCGAGGCCCTTTCAAGCTGAAGGCAGGGACAAACACCCGTTTGCGCTCTGGCGCGGTAAATTCAAGTAGATTTCGTGTGTATTCTATTTGCTTATAGAATATTTAATAAAGTACAGTCAAAACTTATAGCAATTAATTAAATAAATTCGTGACTTCATGCCCAATAAATTAATTGGTATCTACAACAGTAATTTATTTCAGACTGGACTCGATCGCAATGCATAAGTCTTGCCCGCCACAAACAGGTATTCAACCCGCATCACGGGCTCACCTTTCTCGTCTTTGAGGGTGAACCCCACGGCAGCGACCTGGGCTCCAGCCTTGATCTCCGCCACGTTCCAGGCGGACATGCGCGTCAGCGGCGCCAGTTCCAGCTCCCACCGTCGGTCTTTGCGGGCGGGCACAACAGTCTTCACCAGCATTGCCTTGCCATCCACGGGCGCCGATTGCGCCGGCACAACACGCGTGGCGAGATCAGCAGGTAACACCAAAGCGGGGGGCAACTCAATTTCAAGCTCGGCATGGGGATTGCTCCACTTGGCCTTCACCACGCGGCCTTCCAGGTAAATGGGGCGCTCCTGGTCAAAGGAACTCCAGCCATGGTGGGCAAAAGCGGTTAGCGGCAAATGGACCAGGGGCATGGCGAGACAGGAGTTGATGAGGCGGCGGCGATTCATGAAAGGCTCCTTCATTGAGGGTACTGAAAAGGGTTTTAGGTCACTGGGAACAGGTTTCATAAATAG
>JANNMM010000203.1:0-1622 GCA_031397915.1 Rhodoferax sp.
GTCAATCGGCCGTGATGCCGGCTGCCTTGATGGTTTTCGCCCAGAACGCGGTGTCCTGGACCACCAGGGCCTCCAGACCTGCTGGCGGCAAATAACGCAGCTCGATGCCCGCCGTGTCCGCCCGGGTTTTGGTTTCAGGCAGTTCCAGCGCGGCTTTGATCTGGCCCGTGAGCTTGGCAACCACGTCGGCCGGCGTGCCTGCGGGCGCGAAGATGCCGATCCAGGCCTCCAGCTCAAAACCCTTCATGCCGGCTTCGGCGGTGGTCGGCACATTGGGCATGCTCGGGTGGCGGGTTTTGCTGGTCACCGCCAGGCCCTTGAGTTTGCCCGCCTGCACATGGCCCATGACGGACGGCGGCGTGGTGATGAACACTTGCACCTGGCCCGAGAGCACGTCCTGGATCGCGGGGCCCGAGCCGCGGTAGGGAATGTGCAGGATGCTGCTTTGCGTCTGCTGCTTGAACATCTCGGTGCCGATGTGCGACAGCGAGCCATTGCCCTGTGACGCGTAACTGAGTTTGGCCGGGTTCTTCTTGATGAAGCCGATGAATTCCGCCAGGTTGTTGGCGGGGACTGACGGGTGCACGGCGATCACATTGGTGGCGACCGTGATCAGCGCAACCGGTACAAAATCTTTCTGCGCCCACGGCAGTTTGGGTGAGAGGTTCGGGTTGCCGACGTGGTAGGCCGAATATGAATTCAAGAGTGTGTAGCCGTCCGGGTTGGCGCGCGCGGCAAACTGGTAAGCCACATTGCCGCTGCCACCGCCTTTGTTGTCGATCACCACCGGCTGGCCAACCACTTTGGCGAGTGAATCCGAGAGGATGCGCGCCGACGCGTCAACGAAACCGCCGGGCGGGTTGGGTACCACCAGCGTGATCGGTTTGCTCGGGAAGGTTTGCGCCAGGGCGATGCCGCAAGTGAAGATACCGATGAGTCCGACCGTAAGGGCGAGCGTGCAGGTGAGCAGTGGGTGGGTAAAGGTTTGGGTTTTCATGATTTTCGACATTGGTTCAGTATTTTCCGGACAACAAGGCGCCCGCGCCCGGCGCACGGCGTTCCAGCCCCAGGCTCTTGAGTATCGACCAGGTGGTGCACACGCTGCCGGAGACCACCGGCAAGCCGCTGGCCTGCTGGGTCATCTCGATCGACGCGAGTGAGGGCATTTGCACGCAGGCCGAGGCGACGATGGCATCGATTCCGCTGAAATTGAGCTGCTTCCACAACCCAGACGGCGCTTTCGGGTCGCGCCGTTGGCCGCGGTTACTTCGTGCAACCGGCGTTGTGACTCGCGGTGGTACCCCTTACCCATGCTCATGATCGCCACCAGGCAGGCGTACCCCATGGCGCCCATGTGCGCGTCGGAGAGCTCCAGGGCGCACCGGTCGGAGTCTTTGTCCATCGCGGCAAGCTCTTCTTTTGTAACGGACTTCATGCGCATGCGGCTGGAATGGAAGGTGAAGCGCTCGGGCAGCGCCTGATCGCGGGCGCGGCAGTTTCGGGTAAGCACTGTTGCGCCAAATTGAATCCTGCGCGACGCTCTGTGCCACCATTGTCCCGCATCATTTCCTGGAGATCACCCATGAACATTCGCATCTTGCCCTGGTTAATTGCCGCCGCCC
>JANNMM010000273.1:0-17399 GCA_031397915.1 Rhodoferax sp.
GTGGTGCCGACTTTGCTGTTTGTGCCCTGCGTGGGATACGGCATTGGCGGCTACCGCCTGGGTTATGGCGGCGGCTTTTATGACCGCACGCTGGCGCAGCTGCGTCCCAAACCCTTCACCGTGGGCCTGGGCTATACCTGCGGGTATGCGGAAGATTTCGAACCCGAGCCGCATGACGAGCCGCTGGATGCGATCCTGAACGACAACGGCGTGGTTTGGCCGGTTTGAGGGGCAGGACAAGGGCAGGGTCAACAACCCCAATTTGGGTATTTTCTGGAAAATTTTTCGATAATATTTTATTTTAATAACTATTTTGCATTTGATTTTGTCATTATTGATATTCATATGATAGCAATAAATGTAATTTATTCGTGACCTAATAGCTTAAAAACTCGAATAGTTTAGTTTTAATAAAAATATTAGAAAAATTGCCCTTTCCTCGCCGCCATGCCCGCCTCTTTGCTGAACCCCACCCTGAGCGCCGTTCACAAGGGTTTCCCGCACCGAAGCCCGCCCTTGCGGTTGAAGGAGATTGGCCAGCAGGGCTGGAATGTGTTGCAAGGCGACCTGCCATTCCCGCTGGCCGTCATCCGCCAGGAGGCGCTTGCGCACAACCTGCAGTGGATGCAGGCCTATGCGCGCAGCCAGGGTGTCGATCTCGCGCCCCACGGCAAAACCACGATGTCGCCACAGCTCTTTGCGCGACAACTCGACGCCGGCGCCTGGGGTATGACAGTGGCCAACGTCACCCAGCTGCAGACCGCGCTGGCTGCCGGAGCGACCAACTGCCTCATCGCCAACCAGGTTTTCGCTGCCCATGACCTGGCGCAGGTCGACCGGCTCAGGCGCGGCCGCGCCGGCCTGCGCATCGTGTTTCTGGTCGATTCCCTGGCGCAACTGACTTGCATTGAGCAGTGGCATGCCCAATCAGCGGACCCATCGCCGCAACCCCTGGAAGTTCTGCTTGAAATTGGCGTTGCCGGCGGCCGCACCGGTTGCCGTATTCAGGCCGAGGCCCTGCAACTGGCCCAGCGCATCAAGGCCAGCCCGGCGGTGAAACTGGTCGGCCTTGAGTGTTATGAAGGCCTGGGCGCTACCGGCCAGTCGGCCGCCGACCAGGCGTATGCATCAGACCTCATGCAACGCGTCAACGCCATCGCGCTGGCCTGCGATGCACAAGGCCTGTTTGAAGCCGACGAGGTGCTGATGAGCGCTGGCGGCTCGGGCATTTTTGACCTCGTCGCACCGCATTTAAGGCCCGCCTTGAGCCGGCCCGTGCGCGGCGTTTTGCGTTCGGGCTGTTACGTCACGCACGACCAGGGCAGTTACCAGCGCCTCGCGCAGGTGATGGCCAGCCGCGTGGCGCAGGTCGGATGTGGCAACGGCCTGCATGCGGCGCTGGAAGTCTGGGCGGCGGTGCAGTCTCGGCCCGAGCCTGGCGTGGCGATTCTTACTGTGGGCAAACGCGACATCTCCCACGACCAGGAAATGCCGTCGGCGCTGCGGTATGCAAAACGCGGCTCGACCACCGTGCAGAGCACGCCGGCCGACTGGAAGGTGACCGCGCTGAACGACCAGCATGCCTACTTGCGCAGTGGCAACGCCGCCATGGCGGGTTTGGCGGTGGGCGACCTTTTATGCCTCGGCATCTCGCACCCCTGCACCACTTTTGACAAATGGCGCTGGATGCCGCTGGTCGACGAGCATTACAACGTGGTCGACGCCATCGCCACCTGTTTTTGAGCCACAACGAACTCAGCAAGGAGCGTGCACCATGGGCATCCGCATCTTTCCCGTCACCGACGCCTTCGCCGCCGAAATTGGCGAGGTTGACCTGACGGCCCCACTGGCCGAAATAGACATCGCCGAGGTCAAAGCCGCCTTCGCGCGTTTTGCCGTCGTCGTTTTCCCGGCGCAGGCGCTCAGCCAGAACGACCACCTGCGTTTCGCCGCCCATTTCGGCCCGCTGGAAAACTCGATTCAGGGCACGCTGCAAGGCGAGCGCCCGCGTATTCCGGCCAACTTTGCCGACATTGCCAACATCGACGCCAATGGCCAGCTCTGGAAGGTTGACAGCCGCTTGCGCGGCTTCCAGATGGGCAACCGCCTGTGGCACACCGACAGCTCGTTCAAGGTGGTTCCCAGTTACGCCTCGATGCTGTATTCGCGCTCGATCCCGCCCATTGGCGGCCACACCGAGTTTGCCGATCTGCGTGCTGCCTACGACGCCTTGCCCCAGCCCATGAAAGACCGCCTGCAGGGCCTGGTGGCCGAACACTCCCTGGTTTACTCGCGCGCCAAGCTGGGCTTCACCCAGTTCACCGAGAGCGAGCGGCTGGCCTTTGCGCCGGTGCGCCGCCCGCTCGTGCGTGTGATTCCCGAGTCGGGCCGCAGCACGCTGTACATGGCGTCCCACGTCGGCAAGATCGACGGCATGGGCGATGACGAAGCCAGCCAGTTCATGAAGGACCTCACCGCCCACGCCACCCAACGCCAGTTTGTTTACACCCACCGCTGGCGTGTGGGTGACCTGGTGATGTGGGACAACCGCTGCACCATGCACCGCGGCACCGAGTTCGACGACACCCGATGGCCGCGCGACATGCAGCGCGTGACCACCTCAGACCGGGCTGACGTGTTCGCGGCGTTTGCCAAACAGGCGACCGGCGCGCATGCCGAATCGGCCGATTTGCAGCATTGAGGCGGTCTGTGTTCCTGCCTCATTCGGAATTCACCAGCGTCTCCGGGTCGGCCACGTCCCCGCTGGTTTTGCGCGTCGCCGCCGCCAGTGTTTTGAGCCAGTCGCAAAACGCCTGGATCTCGGGCCGCATCGCGCTGCGCGGCCCGGTGATGAGCCAGTAGGCCATCGGGCTGTCCATGCGCGTGTGGGGCAAGACCTCGATCAAATCGCCATGCGCCAGCGCCTCTGACACCAGCGGCAGGCGCGCCAGCACCACGCCCTGGCCGGCCAGCGCAGCCTGCACCATCTGGTAGGCGTAGTTGAAATAGAGCCAGCGTTTGGGGGTGAGTTTGGTGAGTTTCTGCTCGTCAAACCAGCGCCGCCAGGTCAGCCATTCCAGGTGGGTGCGGTGCGCGTCGCCGGCTTCGATGAGGGTGAACTGCGCCAGATCGGCCGGTTTTTTGATCGGCGCGCCGCTTTTGAGCAGCCACGGGCTGATGACCGGCGCCAGCTGCTCGCCAAACAGGCGCACCGCGTCGGCGGGCATGGCCGTGGCTGGGCCGTAACGGATGGCCAGGTCCACGTCGGCCACATCCATGTCGAGTGCCACGTCAGAGGCGTCGATGCGGATGTCGATGTCCGGGTTGGCGCGCTGGAACACCTCCATGCGCGGTATCAGCCACATCGACGCGAACGAGGCAAAGGTGGTGATCGACACACTGCGCCGCCCCGCGCTCTGGCGGATCTGCCGCACCGCGCCGTCGATCTGCGGCAGTGCCCGCGCCACGGCGGCGAGCAAGAGTGCGCCCGCGCTGGTGAGCTCAACCGCTCGTGTGTGGCGCAAAAAGAGTGAGGCGCCGACGTCGTCTTCGAGCGTCTGGATCTGGCGGCTCACCGCAGATTGGGTGAGCGCGAGTTCTTCGGACGCCGCGCGAAAGTTCAGGTGGCGCGCCACCGCCTCAAAGGCGCGCAGGTGGCCGGCCGAGATGGGCCGGCTGCGCAGATGGGTTTGGGAATGTTGCATGGTGTTTCGGTTTTGATGGTTATTAGCGGTTTTGGCCGGTTTGCCTATTCATACTGAAATCGCATCAATAGTTTCCACCATTTTCATTGGACGTGCAATGGAACAAGGAACATCATTCATTCCCATATCGAATTGTTTCGACCTTGCCTTCACCTCATAGGAGAGCCTCATGAACACACCGCAAACGCTCACCGCCCACGTTGCTTTGGCGCTCCCCCCACTGCTGCACGGTCGCCAACCGGCGGGCAGCTGGCACATGGGCCGCGGCCACGCAGTGCACCTGCGCGGCAAGGAGGCGGCGGTCTTGCGCATCACAGGGGGCCGCATTTGGGCCACATTTGACGGCCCGCACAGCGGCCCTGCCAACAACCTGGGCGACCTGGTTTTGGCCGCGGGCGAACAATTGACGGTGCCCGCAGGGCAGGGCCTTGTGATCGAACCCTGGGGCCGGGCGGAGCAAGACACCGCGTTCTTCTCCTGGGATCCGCTGCCGGCTGCGTGTGCCGATACCGCACAGAACACCGCGCAGAACACAGCTCATGTGGCCACCCTCTCGCGTTTGCAACTCGCCGTGGGCGACCCGCTGCGCGAGCTGGGTCTGGCGTTGTGGCTGGTGGCGCAAGCCCTGGGCCACCTGGCGGCCGGTGTGGCCGGCCTGGGTGAGTTTCTGGTGGCGGGCCGCGGCCGTGTCTTGCCGCGGATGGAGTCAAATCCACCGTGAGCGGGCGATTTAGACGGGGCTGACAGGCAATTTGCTATGTAAAATATAGCAATTAATCTTTAATATTCGTGACTTGAGTGCCAATATCTCTTGATTTTTTAAAATCAGGCTCAATTCACCCAATAATTAACATGGGTATTAATTATTGGGTGGATGGGCTTTTTTTAAGCGCTGGCGGCTTCGCAGTTTTCGTGGTTTTCTTCGCCGTCGCGTTTTTCAACGGCTTTGTGGCTTTTGGGGCCCTCGGCGCTTTTTGGGCCTTCGCCGCCTGAGCCGTCAACGCCGCTTGCAGGGCCAGGCGCGCCCACGGCAGCATCAGCGCGGGCGACTCCATGGCCTCATCGGGCGCCGTGAAGAAGTTCATCCCCTTCATCTGGCCCTTCATCGGATACATGAACTGCGCGCCGCCCGCGGCCCTGAATTGCGCGGCGGTTTCGTCGTTGGCCTTGAGCCACAACTTGTCGCCCTGGCCCAGGTCGGTCATCAGTGCGATGGTGAGGCCGTCGGTGCTGATGCCGTAGCCGCCGAACATGCTCTTGGCACGGCAAGGGCCCACCCCTGCGAGCAAGTCGCAGCAGTAAAGGGCAAATTCCTTGTTCGAGGTAGGCACAGGGTCTCCTGAATGGCGCTTGAATGTGTCTTGGATAATGGCCGCATGGCCCGCCCCAAATCCGAGAGTTTCGAGCAACGGCGCGACGACATTTTGAACCATGCCGCCGCCTGCTTTGCCGCCAACGGTTATCCGGCTGCCAGCATGGCCGAGGTGGCCGCGTCCAGTGGCACCTCCAAGGCGCGGCTGTACCACTATTACGGCTCCAAAGAGGCGATCTTGTTCGACCTGCTGGAGCGCCACACGCAGCGACTTCTGGGATTGATCGGTCACGTCGAGGCTGACGCACAACGCAAAAAACTCGACGAACGCGCCGCCCTGCACGCCTTGATCCGCGCCTTCCTGGCCGAATACGAAAGCGCCGCCACACGCCATGTGGCACTGCTCAACGACACCAAACACCTGGGCGAGCCGCAACGCGACATCATTCTGGACCGCCAGCGCGACGTGGTCGCCGCCGTCACGCGTTTCCTGTGCCGCGCCTACCCCGCACGGGTTAACGAGGGCAACCAGACCGCTGTGGCCATGATGCTCTTCGGCATGATCAACTGGACCTTCACCTGGCTCAAACCGCAAGGCGCGATGAGTTACGCCGACTTCGCCGAACAGGTGATCGCGCTGCTGGAAAACGGCCTGGGGGGAAAAACATGACGCAAGGGCAATTTTTCGAAGGGCCGCCCCGAGTTCTCGAAGAGCGGCAGAGCCAAAAATTAACCCCCTCGGGGGGCAGCGCAGTACGCGCAGCGACAAGCGTGGGGGCCACATTCCATGTGGTCATCATGGGTGTGGCCGGTTGCGGCAAATCGGCGGTGGGCAGAAGGGTGGCCGCCGCGCTGGATCTGCCACTCATCGAGGGCGACGATTTCCATCCGCCGTCAAACAAAGCCAAGATGCAAGCGGGCACGGCGCTCAATGACGATGACCGTGCCGGCTGGCTGCAGCGGCTGGCCGAAGAATTGGCGGCGCGCCCGGGCGGCGCCGTGCTGACTTGCTCGGCGCTCAAGCGGCGCTACCGTGAGGTGTTGCGAGACGTGTTGCGCAGCGCGTTTCCAGCAGCGGATTCAACCAGCCATACCATCGAGCCGAAGCTCAAATTCATCTACCTCGCCATCACGCCCGAAGAGTCTTTGCGCCGGGTAGCCAAACGCGCCGGCCATTTTTACCCGCCGAGCCTGGTGACCAGCCAGTTTGAGGCGCTGGAAGACCCGACTGGCGAGCCCGGCGTGTGGGTTGTCGACGGCACCACGCCCAAGGCCGAGGTCGACGCGCAGGCCATTGCCTGGCTCACTGGCGAAACGCTGGCGCCTGTGCCCCGCTAAACTGTCGCATCGCCTCGCCATCGCGCCCAACCCGAAGAGAGAGACCCATGTCCAACGCTGCCCCCCCCAAAGCCTTTGCCTCCCAGGCCGACCTGGCCGACAAAAAAATCACCTTCGAGCAACTGAGTGCGCACTGCTGGGCCTACACCGCTGAGGGCGACCCGAACAGCGGCGTCATCATCGGCGACAGCTGCATCATGGTCAGCGATGCCACCGCCACACCGGCGATGGCGAAAGACCTCATCAAGAAGATCCGCACGGTGAGCAACAAGCCCATCAAATACGTGCTGCTCACGCACTACCACGCCGTGCGGGTGCTGGGCGCCAGCGCCTACCTGGCCGAGGGCGCGACGGAAATCATCGCCAGCCGTGGCACGCTGGAGCTTATCCAGGAGCGCGGCAAGGAAGACATGCAAAGCGAGATTGATCGCTTTCCACGGCTTTTTCGCGGCGCCGAGAGCATCCCTGGCCTGACCTGGCCGAGCATGGTGGTGGGCGACGGCAAACCCGGCCGCCAGGGCAGCTTGAGCATCAACCTGGGCGGTGTGGTGGTCGAGATCTGGCACCCGGGCCCGGGCCACACGCGCGGCGACACGATCGCCTGGGTCGAGAGCGAAAAGGTGTTGTTCAGCGGCGACCTGGTCGAATACCAAGCCGGCGTGTACACCGGTGACGCGCAATTGGCCGAGTGGCCCGCCACGCTGGAAGCCCTGCGCACGCTCAACGCCACCGCCATCGTTCCCGGGCGCGGCGAGGCCATGAAAGGCGCGGCGAATGTCAACAAGGCGTTGGACTACACGCAGCGCTGGGTCACCACCTTGTTTGAAGCCGGCAAACAGGCCGCCGCGCAAGGCATGGACCTCAAGGCCGCCATGGCCCACACCCGCAAAAGCATGGACCCGGTGTTCGGCCACGTCTTCATCTACGAGCATTGCCTGCCGTTTGACGTGAGCCGTGCCTATGACGAAGCCAAGGGCATCAGGAACCCGCGCGTCTGGACGGCCGAGCGGGACAAGGAGATGTGGGCTGCATTGCAGGCGTGAAACCATGGACGCGTCGCCTGGCCCGACAACTGCATTGTTGAAGTCCAAAGGCGTTCGGCGGTTCGTTACGGTCCTCTTCTCAGATGTCTCCGGTTCGTCTGAACATGCTGAGCAGCTCGATGCCGAGGACTATGCCGATAAATTGGACCAATTCCGGAAAATAGTCCGCAACGTCGTGCCACGACATGGCGGCAGCATTGCCCGCATGCAGGGTGATGGTGTATTGGCGCTTTTTGGCTATGACGAGTCGCGCGAGGACGATGGCCGGCGTGCCGTCGAAGCAGCATTCGAATTGCATCAGGCCGTCAAGAGCATCGATTTTGGAATAGGCGCCAACGCAGCGTTCATGGAGCTGCATTCCGGGATTCATGCTGGCCTTGTCCTGCTGATCGAGGGTGACATCGAGCGTGGGCGTTTCGACGTGGTGGGCGAGGTGCCCAACACCGCGTCCCGGCTTTGCAGCATGGCCGCCAAGGGCGAAATCATGGTGAGTGAGGAATCTTTGGGCCCGCAGGCCCATTTTTTCCGCTTGTCCCGGCGCCAGACTTTGACGGTAAGGGGCCGGGCTAACCCGCTGACGGTTGTGCGCGTCGACAACCGTGCCGAGGTGCAGCGCCGCATTGAAGCGGCTGCCAAGCGGGGCGTGGTTCCATTTGTCGGCCGCACTGCGCCCATGGCCCAGTTGCTGCAGAGCGCCGCAGGTCTGGACAAAGGGCTACGTGGCGGCATCGTTATCAGCGGCGAGGCTGGTCTGGGCAAGAGCCGGCTGATCTCTGAATTTCGCAAGCAGGCCGAGGCGCTTGGCTTGATCACCCTGCAAGGCTATTGCGAAAACTACCTGGGAGCCGAACCGTTCCAGCCGTTTTGGCAGATCTTGCGCGCTGCCTTGGGCTGGAAGCTTGCGATGGGGGAAACAGACCTTTCAGAAGCAATCCAAAAACTGTCCGGCGGCAAGCAGGATGAAGCTGCCAGCCGGTTGGCTGCCAGCGCGCGGGCTGTCTTGCTGGAATTGTCCCAACAAAAGCAATCTGCAGTGGCGCCATTGCTGGCGTCGGCGATCCTGGCGCTGCTGGAGGTTCTCGCGCAGGGCCGCCGCCTTGTGGTGGTGCTGGACGACTGGCAGTGGGCGGACGACGCTTCACGGCAGATGCTGGGCACGATTTGGCAGGGCGATTTGAAACTGCTCCTGGTGGTGGCCACGCGGCCAGTCGAAGAGGTCGATCAGATTCTCAAAGGGGTTGCGCCCATCAAACTCCAGCCCCTGGAGCCTGCGGAGACTGTGCAAACAGTTCAGGCCTGGCTTCCCTATGCAGATCCCATTTTGCTTCAGGAGGTGACCAGCCAGTCGGGTGGAAGTCCCTTGTTCATCGAAGAGCTGTGCCACGCTGCAGCGGCCGGGGGCGACTTCCGCTCCTTGAAGGAAAAATCCGGCGTCGCTTGGGTCAGCGCCCTGGTTGCCTCCCGCGTCGCGCGTTTGCCAAGTGCACAGATTGACTGTTTGCAGGCAGCTTCCATTTTGGGAATGGTTTTTCCGGCTTCACTGCTCATCAGGCTGTCGGAATCTGGCGACGCTGGCGGATCGATCGAAGCCCTGCTTGCCAATGAATTTTTGACCGAGACTCTGGGCTCAGGACTTTTGCGCTTCAACCACGTGCTGACGCGTGAATCGGTCTACGCGACAGTTGACGCCCACAAGCGCCGCGATTTGCATCTGCGTGCGGCATTTCTCATTGAAAGCGGCAGTGAGGATGGCGGACTGGTCGACAACACCGAAACGCTTTCGTACCACTTTGCCGCTGCCGGGCAATCGGTCAAGGCGGCCAGGTATGCCGAGGCGGCGGGGGACAAGGCGCTGGCGATGATGGCGCTGGACCGCGGGCGGGCGCAGTTTGCCACGGCCTTGCGGTCCTTGGACACCTTCCCGGAGTTGACCGTGGAGGACAAACGCCGCTGGTGCTCAGTTGCCCAGCGCCTTGGCCTGACCTGTGTGTTTGATGCACTTGACGTGGCTGACCTTCTGCAACTGCTGCGAAGGGCGGCTGCGCTGGCCAGGGACATTGCCGATGACAACGCGATTGCGAGGTCCGAGTATTGGTTGGGCTACGTGAACTACGGACGTGGGCAGCCCAGAGCAGCCATCGCGCATTGCCGGCAGGCATTGAAACACGCCGCAGATTCCCAGGACATGAAACTGGTGTCGCAAGTGCAGGCAACTCTGGGGCAATCGCTCGCGTCGGCGGGCCAGTACCAGGAGGCGCTGCCATTGTTGCGGGATTCGGTTCAGAGCAAAAAGCAACAAAGTCGC
The DNA here is from genome assembly GCA_031397915.1 of Rhodoferax sp. Lineage (GTDB taxonomy): Bacteria > Pseudomonadota > Gammaproteobacteria > Burkholderiales > Burkholderiaceae_C > JANYCG01. The sequence goes on from JANNMM010000273.1 coordinate 9,703, forward strand.
CCGGGAAGCGGCACCGCGATTGGGTCAGCGTATACCTTGGCCAGAACCGCCTACACACTGGGCGACCTCGGTCAATTTGGCGAGGCCCATGAACTTTTTTCGCAATCCCTGGACATGTTGGGCGACAGGCTTCACGCCGTCAAGGCTTCGGTCAAGGAACTGATGTGCGCTGTCTATTTGTGGCAAGGCCGCTGGGACGAGGCTGCCGCTGCCGGTATCGAGGGCACCGAAATTGCCATGAGTTGCCGCAGCCACTTCAATACCGCCATGGGCCGTGCATTGTCTTCATGCGCCGTGTGGGCGCGTGACCGCGACCCTTCCAGTGTGGAAATGCTGCTTGAATCAACGCGCTGGATCGAAGTGCGCGGCGGGGCGGTATCGACTTCCCTGAATTACGGCTGGCTGGTCGAGATGCTGGTTGAACGCCAAATGAGGGCACAGGCAAGGCAGAGTGCGCAGCACTTGTTCAGGCGCGCACGCGCGCAAGACTGGCACGGCGTGGCAATGGGGTGCCGATCATTGGCCCGCCTCGCAACGATGGACGGCAAAATTGAGCGCGCCCACCACTACCTGGCGCAAGCCGGGCGGGCGGCCCAGGTTCGCAATTCACCTCGGGAGCGCGCCGTCAATCTGCTTGCCACTGCGCAGCTCCAGACTGTCGCGGGACACCCTGACGACGCACGGGAATGTGCCCTTCGCGCGCGAGACCATTTTGACGCCATGCAAATGGCTTGGTTCTCGGCCCAGGCGCGGGACGTGTTGTCGCGGCTTTGACCAGACTGACTCACGGGAACTTCTGTTGGACCATGGCGTCAATTTTGACGGCCATCGCGGAAAACCCTTCCTTCGTCGGGTGAAGGTCGTTGACCCATCCGCCCAGTGGGTTGCTTGGCCAGTGTTTGGCAATGGTGCCGCGCAAGTCAACATAACGGACATGTGATTTGTGTGCGCTGCTGCCAGCCAGCAGCTTCAACATCTCGTTCAACGCGTCAATCACGTCTTTCATCGCCTTCACTGCCTTGGTGAAATCGTCAGCTTGAGTGACGATATAGCCTTTGTTTTCAAAGGGCGTCTTGAGCCAAGCGTCCAATCCGGCCCCCACCGGGAAGGGGTGGTCGTAGCCGTGGACGATGATGGGAATGTCGACCGGGCCTGATTTGATCGATTGCAATTTGCTCCTGACCCCTGCGAAGATTTCAGTGTAGAAGCCTTCGAGCTTTTTGACGTGCGCCGCCAAGAGATGTCTATCCAACGCATCTGAGCCCGGTTTTCCATCGTTTTTAACCAGCAGGCTCTCCAAGACGTCTCGCGTCGAATCGTTGCCGCCGCCCGACAACAATACCGCCAGCGGTTTGACCGGCGATTCGTCAATCGTTTTCTCGATGAAGTCCTGGAAATCCGCCAAGCGGTTTCGCACGATTTCAATCGTGCCCCAATCGGACCAATGACAGCATTTGCCGGGAATTTTGTAACCTGAACGCGCCAGCGCGACCCGCAGGTTATGAAAGTAGCTGACCCAGGAGTCCCCCGCCGCCAGGATCAAACCGGTTCGGCCGGTGGGCTCGTGAGGCAGGTTGATGGGTTCTGCGGGCAAGCCAGTCAGTAAAGTGGTTGCCGTTTTTTCGGCTTTCAAGGCACGACCAGTTACTGCCACAAGACTCGCAGGTTTGAGCAGATTGGCAAAGTTGAACGGTGGTGGCGGTTTGGTCGGCCCCAAGAGGGTGAAGGTCAAGGGCACCGCGCCTTGCCGCATCACTTCTTTACGGGAAAGGATGGCAGCGAGAATGCCCAACATGGCCTCCACGCCTGCCGAGTAACCGGGGCAGGCATGTGTGGGGTGCGGCTTGCCGGCTGCCCTGCGACCGCCGAACATCAGGCCACCGTCGTCCTGCCCATCGGCCAGCGACTGTTGGCTGCCGGAGACCAGTGCCAACACGACACGCTCGCCTTTCTGAACACTCACCGTGTGTTTTTCCGCCTGGCCGAGCTGGTGGCCCTTGAGTGCGGTGCGCCAGATGATTTGTGGCATGGGCCGCATCCTTGCGGCGCGCATCAATGGCGAGGTCAAGACCTTCTTGGCGGCGTTGAAATCGGGTGTTTGCCCCAGGTCTGCGCGCAGTGCCATGAATGAGCCGTCGCGGTGCCATTCGCGCAAGACATTGGCCACGGCACCCACGATCGGCGCAATGAAACCCATCATGACGCCAACCATCGTGCGGGCCGCCCAGTCAGGTTCGTTGATCGAAGGCGCTTGGTGGAAGATGGTTTGCGCAATTTGAGCGTTCTGCCCATCGGGTCGCGTGGGTACGACCAATTGAGACGCCTTCGTGTGATCGCCCACGAACAAATCCATCGCCGCCTTGAGCGCGAGCCCGTTTTTGATGCCCAGTTCCTCCACCATTTCTCCGGGGTTGGGCTGGAACATGTAGCGGGACAAGGCCATGAAGTGGCCCGGATACAGTGGTTTCGGATCTGCCGGGTCGGGCCCGGGTGCCCAGTTCAAGTCGGAACCACCGCGCTGAAACCGCTTCTTGGGGTCATCGCTGATGCCGAACCAGGTGTCGCACAAAACGGCGAGCACTTCGTCCAGCACTTCGCGGGCATCAATCCCGACTTCAAAGTAGGGCTTACCCACTTCGGCTGCGTGCCTGTGCGCGTCAACCACAATGCCTTCCATCTTTTTGGCTGCCGCGTCAAACGCCAATTGGAAGACCGTGCCGGCGTTGTTGCCGGCGGTGAGTCGCCCGATTTCGGCGTTGATTAGGGTGGATTCCTTGGCGTACTTGTCTCCCGCATCCATCCCCAGGTAGATTTCGCCAAAGCTCTTTTTCATCCGTTCCAGTTGACCGCGAATCGAGTAGCGGGCATCGGTGTTTTGCAGCACCTCATGGATCAGGGCCCGTTCCGCGACCAGGGTCCCATAAGCGGTTTGCAGCAAGCCGCCGTGGTCTTCGCGGATAGCCGCCCAAACGGCAGCGCTGTCCAAGCGGTCAACCGATTCGGGGTCTTCGATCACGGTTTTCCAGGCCGCGAGCGCAGACGCGTCCCCGCTGCCAAGCTGTGTCTGCCTCAGCGCAGCCAGGAGCTGGCGCCCACGCTTCAACTCCCAGGGCACGTTGGCTTGGGGATCGAGAGCCAAACGGGTGCTGGCAAGCTTGTGCAGTTCGCCCAAAATGGCAATCGACGGCGCGAACAGGTACAGGCCCCATTCAAGACGCGTGGGTGCTACCTGCTGGCCAAAAACGTCGGCGGGTTCGCCCAGTTTCACCCTGAAGACCTTGCCTTGGTGTTCAAAGCGGAAAAACCGCGCAATGCCGTTTTCAGGGACCCCGACAATCGGGCAGGCCTGGCCGGATGACGATCCAGTGCTGTTGCCACCGGCCAGCCAGCGCTGGACCACTTCGAACTGCTCGGCAATGCTGGCGTTGTAGGCCATGAAGACGATGCCACGGTCCGCACCGTCGCTTGCCCCGTTTTCATCGCGTTTAGGTCCGTACGACATGCCTCTGCGCATGATGCGGGGCAGGCGCCCTGCGCCCTGCCGCTCCTGGCGCGGGTGCGCCAACCGGACGTGGGCATGCAGGGGACATTTCTCCCCCTGCAGATCCCCGGAGTAGTTGAAATTGTTGGCGCCCTTGTATTCCACCAAGGGCGTCCCGTCTTGGTAGCGGCCCATCAATTTGGCGTAAACGACCTTTTTGTGGTCGTCGCTTTTTCCACCCAATGTACCCACCATCGCCATCGCCGTTTCGTCAACAGCTTTTGCCAGCAACGACACAAATTGCCGGTATTTGCGCACCACCAGAAAGCTGCCCCGGTCCAGCCACTTCAGGCGGGCCTTGGCGTCAACCGGCAATTGGGGGTCTGAGATGTCCGGCGCCGTGTCCGACGCGTTGTCAAACCCGCGAAGAATTTCACCCCAATGCACGCGGTTGCTTTGCGCAGAATCATTGGAGGCCTCCACGTTGGGTTGCCCCATGCCGTCTGCATAACCAAAGTGTTCGACAGTGGCGCCTGTTTCCGCGTCGGGGCGGCTTGACATGGTTTGGGCCGACAACAGCGCCAAGGCCGGGTTGGCAGCCATCAGGGCTTTCACAGCGGCATTCAACGGGTGGGAGGTTTCTGAAATTGAAAGTTCCAGCGAAACCCCTGGTTTTGCCTGGCAGCGCAACTGCACAACCGCGTGGATCGATTCAAGTTCGATGGGCAAGCCGGGCGTTGCGGTTTCGTCGACGCTTTTCAACTGGTTGGGTTTGTTCCAGCGGCGCGGGTGGTTCATTCGAACATCCCCCAAGAGGCCGCAACGGGCGGCCATGCCCTCCAGGTATTCGGGCGGGAACAGGGCCAGCGTATCCTCTGTCATACCCATGGCGCGCAGGCCACTCGGGGTAAAGGAAACGGTGCAGCCGGGTTTCCCGGGCAAATAGGGCCCCGCCGCGTCGCCGCGCGTCACATTCGCCATCAGCCAATCTGAAAAGGCCGCGCCAGCGGCGGGATCGTCGGCATTGACAAACAGCAAAACGCCGTGCGTGACACTTGAAAAGCTGCGCATGATGCCGCCCTGAATGCCCTGCAAGAGCTTGTCTGGCAGAGGGCTGGGTAAATCAGCGGGCGGTCCTGGCAGGTTGAGGCGCAGATTGGGCTGCACTTTGCCATCCGGGAATATCCAGAGCAGTTGGCGGGCGAAGCGCTCGCGCCGCGCGTCCTCAATCTGGGCCAGAATATCCGGCGATCCACCCGCCCACAACTCAACGAACTCAAGCAACAGGTCAACGGCGGCAAGCCGCAGAACTTCCCCGTCGGGCGTGTTCGGCCTGTGCCACTCCGACAAACGGTAAAGCCCGCCCAGCGCCTGAAACCCACTGCTCAGCACCTCATAGACGCGCAGCTCCACAGTGGCCGGCAACTTCACGGCTGGGGCATCGGCCCCTTGCTCACCGGTTTCATCCACCAGATTTGAAAGTCTTTTGGCCGCCTGTTCGGCGCTGGGCAACACAGCACGCAATTCGTTGATCTCCGAGCCTTCGCCACGCTGGCTCATGCGTTCGATACGCCGGTAGAACAGAAGATCGCGGGCCGTGGCTTCCGGCGGACCGTAGAAAAAACTGGTCTCCACCTGCACCCGCCTCGCCCATGCAAGCCATTTCTCAAAGCTGTTGTCTGCAGAGATGACGTAATCCGTGGTGTTGCAAAAAATCAGATCCAACAAGGTGCCGACCTTGTCCCACAGGATGCGGATGTAGGACTCCCAGTTGCCGTCGAAGCTCACGACCAGCATGACTTTGTCTTCGGGTTCGAGCACCGCAACCCGCACCGACTGGATGACGGCGACACGTTCGACAGCGTCCGACATCAACCGTGCTGAGGCATATTCGTGCGCAGCGCTGCGCGACAGGTGCAGGATCTGCAACACCCTGCGGACACGTGATTTGTAAGTGACCGTGTCCAGGGATTCAATAAACCCCGGCTTGATGGAAGCCAGCAAGGTCAGGTCTGAACTGCCGCCCAAATGGGGGCCCTTGTTGATGAAGTCCCGTTTCATGCGTTCCCCTTTGTAAACGGCGATGGCGCCCGTCGGCCGTATGGTTTTCTTACAAAAATCCTAACCGAACAGAGCCCCGCCAGGCTGTGATTTTTGGACAAATGCCTGCGTTTATCATCAACCTTGGGTACGGAATGACGCAACCACCGGGTTATCGGGGTATAGGTGCATTGGCCCCGCTGCGGTCACCACCGCAACGGCAACTTCCTCATCAGTTCAATGCGCTGATCCTGTTTTCGCAAATAGCCGCCGCGCTCCAGGTCTTTCAAGATGCGGCTGACCATCTCGCGGCTGCAGCCGACGCGGCTGGCAATCTCCTCGTGGGTCAGGCGCTCCTGGATGCGCTGGGTGCCATCGGGCAGCGGTGTGGCCAGGGCGTACAGGCAATTGGTGATGCGCCCGTAAACGTCGATGAAGGCCAGGTTTTTGGCGTTGAGTGTGGTGGCGCGCAGACGGCGGATCACCTTGGCCAGCAGTGCCAGGGCAAACTCGGGCCGCATGGCGATGAAGGCCAACAGGCGCGCCCGTGTAATCACCGAACAAGTCGAGGCCTGCACGGCAATGATGGACGATGAGCGTGTTTCGCCGTCGAGCGACATTTCGCCAAAATATTCGCCCTGGCCAAATACGCCGTATGTGATCTGCTTGTCGCGGTCGTCCAGGCTGAATGACTTGACCTGACCCGCCAGGATGATGAACACCGTGTCTCCCGCGTCGCCTTCGGCCAGGATGATGGTGCCCTTGCGGTATCGCCGCACCTCGCCCTGAGCGGCCAGCTCGCGCAGCAGGGGCGGGAAACGCTCATCGGCGCAAAAGGCTTGGGCGGCAAGGTCCGGGGGCATGGGCAAAGTCTTGTAGACGGCGGGCTGTTTGCCAGCAGTGTAGTGGGCACCCTGGCGGCACGCAATAAACCCGGATGTTAATTACTGGGCTTGGCGGATGAAGTAATTAACATGGGTGTTAATTTTTATCATCTTCAACCGGATTTTCGCAAAAAGTGAAAGATTTTGACCTTTCAAGTCACGAATATACTCAATAGTTTGCTATGTTAAATATAGCATATCGCGTCGCGTCCCAAGCGACGGCGCGCGACCGCGGCTCTGGCTCTGGCGCGGGAGCTGGAGCAGGCAGCAACCCGGCTCAGGCGTAGGTCACCCGTACCTGCGGGCTGGTCTGGAGGGTATCCAGCAGTTCAGGCAAGTGCAGGGCCAGTGGCGGCAGGATTGACACCTTCTGCACCAGTTCACGCACGCTGTCGCTGGCCGTTTTGTGGCGGATCGAGCGCAACTGTGTGCGCACGGTGGAAACCTGCACGCCGTGGCAAGTTGCGATCTGTTGGGGCCGCAGGCCTTTGCAAATTTGGGCGAGTACCTGGCCCTCGGCGCTGGTGAGGCCGCGTTCGCGGGCAAACAGCGTCACGGTTGTGGAGTCACACATTTGCTGTTTTGAAAAAGCCAGAAGGGCAAAACCCGGGGACGACAGCGGCATCACCGCCACCGAGCAATCCGCCCCTTGGGCATCTGACCGTCCCTTGAATTTGAGCAGGCCGCGTTGCCCCACTTTCGTGTTTTGCAGTGCCAGGTGCAACTGCTCAACGTCGGCGCGCCGGCACGGGCGCAGGAAGCCGTCTTCCATGCACAGACCGGTTTTTTGGGCATTGCCCAGCTGCAAGGCCGCCGCTGCCGGTGCATTGGCAAACAGCAGTTGCCGGGTGTCAATGGCCACCACGGCCAAGCCGTAGTCCACCTGGTTGAGCGCCGCGCGCAGCAGGCTCAACTCGAGCTGGGATTACCGGGCATTGCAGTTTTATGGGGAGTTGACCGATCGCGGTCGTGGAGTTGCGCCGGACGTTCAGATCCATTATCGCATCGACATTTCACGCCCTGAATACTGCCGAGGCCAATTGAAAGGCCGTGATGACCTGTGGATTGTGTCCTCATCAGCGTTCCAAAATTATCGTCGTTTGGTGACGGACCGGATGCAGAGTGACGGTCTGACTGCATGAGTTTACGGGACATCGAATCACGTCCATGAGACGAATCGCAATATCCAGGCGTGGGCGTTGGACGCTTGGCAAAACGGAGCGACCGGCATTGTTCCTTGGCAGACGGTCAACAAATCGGGGAGTGCATTAAAAGAAGCCGATCAACTCGGC
>JANNMM010000306.1:0-7807 GCA_031397915.1 Rhodoferax sp.
CGACCGCATAAGTGCGAAAGATGACCAAGTGCTCTTTGTCGATTCGCCCGATGGACACCCAGTACTCCAACGCGACGGAATCGAAGCGCGGCTCAGAAAAATGAATTTGCCGCGCGGATTCTCTGAGGAGTTCCATGCCAAAGGCCTCCGACTTCGACAACAAGGACAGCACTTCAGCGTTCACGCTGGAGGCGTGTGTGGCCCGATAGCTGCTTGTGGCCGCCTGGACGATGCCAGTCAGATTGTTTGCCTTCTCGTACATGGTCCAGGCCTCAGCGCGAACGAACCCTTGAAGTTTCTTGCGTTCGAAGCCTTGATACAGGGCTATGCCAAGGCCGATAACGCCGACAAGGAACCCGGCAATGTTTAAGAAGTCGGCCAAGTGGCATCCCTTTGTAGTGCTTTAACGTAATGTATACCGCAAAACTCTGCAATATAACGCGGCAACTTCAACCAAAAAATCCGGATTTACCTTAAATTTCATAACAATAGTTCGCTCCATTAAAAATAGCGACAAACCCGGCAAGGTATAAGTGTTTGCTTATCTCCACTGTAGGCAATTTTCACCTCGAAACAGTCATTTGAATAACCCATTGAAAATCCAAACGCTGAGGCGAGGGACCGCCACGGGCTGTTTAGCGGCGCAAAAAGACTAACCCGAGCGCGGTGATTGGGCTGTGCGACCGGGCTTTGGGGTGGAAGGCGCGTGGACGTTGCCTGTCAGTCACCCCAAAAAATGGCCAAGCGCCAGCTTGACCCATTTTTCGTGACCGCGCGTGATTCCACCGCAAAACCGCATGCGCATGGCCCGGTCGCGGCGCGGGCTTTAAGCTCAGAACAGCCGCCATAAAAAGCCCGGCCAGTCTGACTTATGCCGATTCAAAAAATTGCGCACTGCTTTTTTTCGTGTACACTGTTTGTATGAAAAACGTCACCCTGAGCGCAGAATACCAGCTCATCGAGCAAGCGCGGGCTTTGGCGCGCCTGCGAGGTACCACGCTCAACGAAGAGTTCCGCAAATGGCTGGCCAGCTACACCAGTGAAGACTTGAACGGGCTGAAACTGGCGCAAACCCGCGCCATGCTGGACGACCTCACGGCGCCCGGAGCGGGCCAGCCTTTCGTGCCCGCAGCCCATCGGTTCACACCCGACGCGGCAAAACGCCCCTTGCGCGAGGCGTTCAACGAACGCGAACTGCGCATTCTGCGGCGGCTCGATGGTGATAAAGCCAACGGCGCGCCATGAGCGGTTTTGAGACACAGCGCCAGCGCGTGTTTTTCGACACCAACGTGTTGGTGTATTGTTTCGACTCTAGCGAAGCGCAAAAACAATCCCGCGCCAAAGACCTGATGGCGCAGGCGCTGAACGCCCATCAAGGCGTAGTTAGTTACCAGGTCGTGCAGGAATTTTGCAATGTGGCCTGCCACAACCAACGATTAGGCCAGCGCCTGAGCCTGCCACCCGAACGCATCCTGGCTTACGTCAAACTGGTGCTGCAACCCATGAACCATGTCGCACCCAGCCCCGAGCTGCTAGAGGCCGCGCTCTTGATCCGCAGAGAAAGCGGGTTTGCGTTTTATGACAGCCTGGTCATTGCCGCCGCCCAGGCCGCCCAATGCCAGATTCTGTATTCAGAAGACATGCAGCATGGGCAGCTTGTGGGTTCAGTGCGCATCGTCAATCCGTTCCTATGGACAGTGAACGAAGCGCCCGGCGCCTGACGACCTGATCGAGCGACCTTCGCACCGATTAAACTCGAAAGCTTCATTGACCAGCACACCGAGCACCATGGCCACCCAACCGATCATCCTGAACCCGCGCAGCAAAAACATCACCGAGGGCAAGTCGCGCGCGCCCAACCGCTCCATGTATTACGCCATGGGTTACGAGGCGGCCGACTTCAAGAAGCCGATGGTCGGCGTGGCCAATGGGCACAGCACCATCACACCGTGCAACTCGGGTTTGCAAAAGCTGGCTGATGCGGCAGTGGCCGGCATTGAAGAAGCCGGCGGCAACGCACAGATTTTTGGCACACCCACCATTTCCGACGGCATGGCCATGGGCACCGAGGGCATGAAGTATTCGCTGATCTCGCGCGAAGTCATCAGCGACTGCATCGAAACCTGCGTTCAGGGCCAGTGGATGGACGGCGTGCTGGTGGTCGGCGGCTGCGACAAAAACATGCCCGGCGGCATGATGGGCATGCTGCGCGCCAACGTGCCGTCTATTTACGTCTATGGCGGCACGATTCTGCCAGGCAGCTACAAGGGGCAAGACCTCAACATCGTGAGCGTGTTTGAAGCCGTGGGGCAAAACGCGGCAGGCAACATGAGCGACGAAGACCTGCTGCAAATCGAGCGGCGCGCGGTGCCGGGCACCGGTTCTTGCGGCGGCATGTACACAGCCAACACCATGTCGTCGGCCTTCGAGGCGCTGGGCCTCTCCCTGCCCTACTCGTCCACCATGGCGAACCCGCACGACGAAAAAATGAATTCGGCCAAAGAGTCAGCCAAGGTGCTGATCGAAGCCATCAAGAAAGACATCAAGCCGCGCGACATCGTGACGAAGAAGGCGCTGGAGAACGCGGTGGCGGTGATCATGGCCACGGGCGGTTCGACCAACGCAGTGCTGCACTTTTTGGCCATCGCCCACGCAGCGGGTGTGGAGTGGACGATCGACGACTTCGAGCGCGTGCGCGTCAAAACGCCGGTCTTGTGCGATTTGAAGCCCAGCGGCAAATACCTCGCGGTCGACCTGCACAAGGCCGGCGGCATTCCGCAGGTGATGAAAACGCTGCTGGCGGCAGGTTTGCTGCACGGCGACTGCCTCACCATCACCGGCCAGACCATTGCCGAAGTTCTCAAAGACTTGCCAGATGTGCCGCGTGCCGATCAAGACGTGATCCGCTCCGTCGCCAATCCGATCTACAAACAAGGCCACTTGGCCATTCTCAAAGGCAACTTGAGCCCCGAAGGCTGCGTCGCCAAAATCACCGGCCTGAAAAAACCGGTGATGACTGGCCCCGCGCGCGTGTTTGACGACGAGCAGTCGGCATTGGCCGCCATCCTGGCCGGCAAAATCGTCGCCGGCGACGTGATGGTGCTGCGTTACCTCGGCCCCAAAGGCGGCCCCGGCATGCCCGAAATGCTGGCGCCCACCGGTGCGCTGATTGGCGCGGGCCTGGGCGAAACGGTTGGTTTGATCACCGACGGCCGCTTCTCCGGCGGCACCTGGGGCATGGTGGTAGGCCACGTGGCGCCCGAAGCTGCTGTGGGCGGCTTGATCGCGTTCATTCACGAAGGTGATTCGGTGACGATTGACTCGGTCCAGCTGCTGCTGCAGCTTAATGTGGATGACGCGGAAATCGCCAAACGAAAAGCCGGCTGGGTGGCGCCCAAACCGCGCTACACACGCGGCGTGCAGGCGAAGTTCGCGTTCAATGCGTCTACCGCGAGCAAGGGCGCGGTGCTCGATTTGTATTAGGCTTGGGGCTCAGCGCTTGTTTTTCGGGCGCAGGGTGCCGATGTCGAGCTTTTGCTTGTCGATGCGCGCCTGCTTGCGGGCATCTTCGCGCTCCATGGCCTTCTTCTTGGTGTAACCGGTGGAGTCTGACCACTGCCACCACACCACGGCCAACGCAAACGGCGCCAGACACAGCCACCACGACCAAGTGGCCACGGGGCCGATTTCAAGGTATTTCAGGGCCAGCAGAAGCAAGCCCAATCCAACAGCGTACATATCAAACTCCGTAATTTGTCACAAACCAGCGGCCGTTTACAAAGCGTTTACCCAACTTGGGTGGGCTTCCAAGTCAACCACTTTCACTACAATACCGTTTAAACACTGTAACTGAAGGCCCCATGTTTCTGCGGCCACTTTTTGAGGAAAAAAATGAAATCCAGCTCCATCGCCCAGTTTGCCAAATTCTCCGCATCGGCTGCGGTTTTTGCAACCGTGAGCTTTGCCGCCCCTGCTTTCGCTGACCAGGCTCTGGCCAGCTCGAAAAACTGCATGGCCTGCCACGCGGTAGACAAAAAACTGGTGGGCCCCAGCTACAAGGAAGTGGCCGCCAAATATGCTGCCGACAAAGGCGCCGTCGACAAACTCGCCGGCAAGATCATGAAGGGCGGCTCAGGCACCTGGGGCGCCGTGCCCATGCCCGCCAACGCGCAGGTGAATGAAGCCGAAGCCAAGAAGCTGGCGGCCTGGGTGATGACGATCAAGTAAGCCAAAGTTCGAATTAAATAAAAGCCCGCATTGTGCGGGCTTTTTTATTGCCATGAAGTCACGAAAATATTCAATAGTTTGCTATTTAATTTGACATCAAGTTGCTGTTAATATTAATATTCAGTTCTATATAACCATTAACACACGATTTTTCAGGAAAACAGCTATGTCCACCAAACTCTTTGATCTGACGGGCCGCACCGCTCTGGTGACCGGCTCCTCGCGCGGGCTCGGGCACGCCATCGCCACCGGTTTTGCTGAAGCCGGCGCGCGCCTGGTGCTCAATGGGGTGGATGCTGAGCGCCTCAAGCAATCGGCTGCCGCATTGCGCGCACGCGGGTTTGAGGTGATTGAGAGTGCATTTGACGTGGCCCATGAAGCGCAGATCGTCAACGCGTTCAAGGCGCTCGATGCGCAGGGTGTCAACGTCGATATTCTGGTCAACAACGCGGGCATCCAGTTCAGGAAACCCATGGTGGAGCTGGAGACCAAAGACTGGCAACGTGTGATCGACGTGAACCTGACCGCCGCCTTCATCTGCTCGCGCGAAGCCGTCAAGCGCATGCTGCAGCGCAAGAGCGATGGCGCTTTGCCGGCTGGTCATTCCACCGGCAAGATCATCAACATCGGTTCACTCATGAGTGGCCTGGCGCGGGCAACAGTTGCGCCGTACACGGCAGCCAAAGGCGGCATCAAGATGCTGACGCAGTCGATGGTGGCCGAATGGGCGGTCGAGAACATCCAGGCCAACGCCATCGGCCCGGGCTACATGTTGACCGAGATGAACCAGCCGCTGATAGACAACCCCGCGTTCAACGGCTGGGTCACCGGCCGCACGCCCGCCAAACGCTGGGGCAAGCCCGAAGAGCTGGTCGGCGCAGCGGTGTTTCTGGCCTCTGGCGCGTCTGACTATGTGAATGGCCAGATCATCTACGTAGATGGCGGAATGAGCTCGGTCTTGTGAGGCTCTCGGCTGGGTTCACTCAGCCATCAACTTGACGCACGCCCGGTTCAGTAAGCCTGCCCCAACTGATCCAGAATCGCCGGGTTTTCCAGCGTTGAGGTGTCTTGCGTGACCGCCTCGCCTTTGGCAATCGAACGCAGCAAGCGGCGCATGATCTTGCCGGAGCGGGTTTTGGGCAGGTTCTCGCCGAAACGAATGTCTTTGGGTTTGGCGATGGGGCCGATCTCCTTGGCGACCCATTCACGCAGCATTTTGGCCATGGCAACCGCCTCGGCACCTTCGGGGCGCGGGCGCTTGAGCACGACGAAGGCGCAAATCGCCTCGCCGGTCAGGTCGTCGGGCCGGCCAACCACCGCTGCTTCGGCCACCAGGTCGGTCTTGGCAACCAGTGCCGACTCGATCTCCATCGTGCCCAGGCGGTGGCCTGAAACGTTCAACACATCGTCAATGCGGCCGGTGATGCGGAAATAACCCCTGTCCGCCGAACGTACGGCGCCGTCGCCCGCCAGGTAATAGGTGCCGCCCATTTCCGGCGGGAAATAACTCTTCCTGAAACGCTCCGGGTCGCCCCAGATGGTGCGGATCATTGACGGCCAGGGGCGTTTGATCACCAGCATGCCGCCCGAACCATTCGGTACGTCGTGCCCCACTTCGTCCACGATGGCGGCCATGATGCCTGGCAGCGGCAGCGTGCAGGAGCCGGGCACCAGCGGCGTGGCACCGGGCAGCGGCGTGATCACGTGGCCACCGGTTTCGGTTTGCCAAAAGGTGTCCACAATCGGGCATCGCTCGCCGCCCACATGTTTGTGGTACCACATCCAGGCTTCGGGGTTGATGGGTTCGCCCACACTGCCCAGGATGCGCAGGCTGGTCAAGTCGCTGCGGGCGGGGTGAACTTTTTCATCACTCTCTGCCGCCTTGATGAGCGAGCGGATCGCCGTGGGCGCGGTGTAGAACACCGTGCACTTGTGCTTCTCGATCATCTGCCAGAAACGACCGGCGTTCGGGTAGGTGGGAATGCCTTCAAAGATGATTTGCGTGGCACCGGCTGCCAGCGGGCCGTAGGCCACATAGGTGTGGCCGGTGATCCAGCCGATGTCTGCCGTGCACCAGAATACGTCGGTGGGTTTGATGTCAAACGTCCACTCCATCGTGAGTTTGGCCCACAGCACGAACCCGCCGGTACTGTGCTGCACGCCCTTGGGTTTACCGGTGGAGCCCGAGGTGTAGAGCACGAAAAGCGGGTGTTCGGCGTTTACTGCGGCTGGCGGGCAAGTGCTACTTTGGCCCTTGAGCGCGTCATCAAAACTCAAATCGCGCCCGGCCACCATGTTGCAGGCAGTAGGTGTGCGCATGTAGACGAACATCTTCTTGATGCTCTCGCAGCCACCCAGCGCCAGGCCTTCATCGACGATGGACTTCAGGGGCAGCTCCTTGCCCCCGCGCATCTGGAAGTTGGCCGTGATCACGGCGCTGGCGCCGGCGTCAATGATGCGCTCCTGCAGGCTCTTGGCGGAGAAGCCGCCGAACACCACGCTGTGGGTGGCGCCGATGCGGGCACAGGCCTGCATGGCGATTACGCCCTCGACCGTCATCGGCATGTAGATGATGACGCGGTCCCCGTGTTGAATGCCTTGGGCCTTGAGCGCGTTGGCGAACTGGCTCACGCGGGCCAGCAATTCCCTGTAGGTGATTTTGGTGACAGCGCCATCGTCGGCTTCAAAGATGATGGCGGTCTTGTTCTCGACCGGCGTGCCGATGTGTTTGTCCAGGCAATTGGCCGACGCGTTGAGCTCGCCGTCTTCAAACCATTTGTAGAACGGCGCTGCCGTTTCATTCAGGGTTTTGGTGAAGGGCTTGGTCCACACCAGGTTGTCGCGCGCAAGCTTGGCCCAGAAACCCTCAAAATCCGTCTCGGCGGCCTTGCACAGCGCTTCGTAGGCGGGCATGCCCGACACGCGTGCTGCCTGTTGCATCGCGGCAGGAGGCGGGAAGACGCGGTTTTCGACCAGGATGGATTCGATGGCGGTACTCATTTTGAAAGTCTCCTTGTGTTCGGGTCCGCCGGCATTGTTCTGTCGGGCACTTACAGGCCACTGACTTTCACCGGGCTGACAATGGTAGAACATCCCGAAAGCGCACCTACAATCGATTTTTTACCCCCTGGCGCAGGCCAACACCGGATCCGAATCCATGAGCTCTCCCCGTAAAACCAACGACAACGGCATGCGCGCCCTGCCCAACCTGATCTTCGCCAGCCGCTGGCTGCAAATGCCGCTGTACCTGGGGCTGATCGCCGCGCAGGCGGTTTATGTTTTCCATTTCGGCATCGAGCTGTTCCACCTGATTGGCGCCGCGTTTGGCAACCAGTCGGATGTGGATGCGCTGGTCAAAAGCATCGGCTACGTGGCTGACGCCAAGATCACCTCGCTGAATGAAACCGTCATCATGCTGGTGGTGCTGGCGCTGATCGACGTGGTGATGATTTCCAACCTCTTGATCATGGTGATCGTGGGCGGCTACGAGACCTTTGTGAGCCGCATGAACCTGGAGAACCACCCGGACCAGCCCGAGTGGCTCAGCCATGTGAACGCCAGCGTTCTGAAAGTCAAACTG